>NZ_JACXWY010000006.1:0-322911 GCF_014764685.1 Allobosea spartocytisi | reverse complement strand
AGGGCAAGATCGAGCGCTGGCACCAGACCCTGAAGAACCGCATCCTGCTCGAGAATTACTACCTGCCGGAGGATCTCGAACGGCAGGTCGCAGCCTTCGTCGAGCATTACAACCAGGCCCGCTATCACGAGAGCCTCGGCAATCTGACGCCTGCCGACGTCTACTGTGGCCGCGGGCAAGCCATCCTCACCGAACGCGAAAGGATCAAGCGCCAGACCATCCAGACAAGACGCTTGCAGCACCACCTGCAAGCCGCATAGCCTTAAACCCAGATGAGCCAGAGCCTCCCTTCCTGAGGCCCGAAATCAGTCTCAAATCATCTGACGACGGACAAGGGCCTGCATCCAGGAGAACAGCCGGAAGGCGTGCCGGAAGCGCAGCATGGTGAGATGGATCTCGCTGCCGCCCTGCACGATCGCCGCGACCGCGCCGAGCCCCGCAACCGGTGCCGGCACGCCGCAGAACCAGGCGATCAGCGCACCGACGACGCAAAGGCCGCAACAGGCCAGGAATTCCGAGGTGATGGTTCCGCGCTCGGTCGCCTCGCTCTGCGCGTCGGGGCCGGGATAGAAGCGGCTGCAGGCGAAGCGAATCCACTCGAAGCAAGCGATCGCCCCGAACTGCACGACCGAGATGAACAGCGAATAGGCCGTGAACTCCGCCGCCGGCAGCCGGTGCGCGACAACGAGCAACAGCCCCAGCGCCAGAACGGCCTGGTAGATATAGGCTCCGAGCGCAGCGATCTTCGCCATCGCGGCCTCAGCCTGCGACAGTGGCGGCGACGCGGCCTGTCAGACCGGCACTGGCAATGATGGCACCGTTCACGCGCGAAACCCTCCACCGTCAGGCGTAGGGCCGAAAGGTTGATATTTCGCGTCGAGGGAGCACCGGACCGAACCACGAACCGGATGCCAGCGCCCGGGCATGGCGCCGGCACGATCCGGAAAGGGCGCTGCGCCCCCAGCCGTCAGTGATCAGGAGAAGTGCAGGACGGCGAAACCGGCGCCTGCCGCAACGGCAGCGAGCCACCAGAGCCCTCGCGAAGACGTCCAGTCCAGGCGCGGCGCTTCCGCCACGACGCGGGCATCCTCATAGCCGAAGGACTCGCCGGCCAGACGCGCAGCGCGCTGAAGCCCGGCCATTCTCGTCACAGGAAACGACTGACGCGACACCACGGCGACCTCCCCCTAGGCTGATCTTAGCGCATTGCGAATCGCCGCATAGGCCCGATCACGCACATCATCCTGGTCCGTGCCGCTTAACGCAGCCTGAATGAACCGGGTTCCAGCAGAGGTTCATGGCGATCCATGACCTGTCGATGACGGCGGGCGGCGCATGGCTCCTGACAGATGTGGAAGGCGAGGTTTTTATAGCGGCCGGCACGGTCTATAAGCGGCCGCGAAGCGCAGGACGGGTCGGAATGCGCTAGAGTTTAGCGTTGCGAATCAGGAAGCATTTGGCGCGATGGCGGAGAATGGCGATCTTTTCGGCTCGGACGCGGAGCGGCCGGTTGAGGCTGGCCCGAAGCCGGAACTGCGCGCACCCGCCGAGACTCCAAAAGCGCCGCGCAGCGGCGCGGGAGCTCCGCGCAACGGAACCCTGTCCGAGACCGGCTATGACGCCTCCGCCATCGAGGTGCTGGAGGGGCTCGAGCCCGTCCGCCGTCGGCCAGGCATGTATATCGGCGGCACCGACGAGCGCGCGCTGCACCACCTCTTCGCCGAGGTGATCGACAACGCCATGGACGAGGCCGTGGCCGGCCACGCCACCTTCATCGACGTCGAACTGTTCGAGGACGGCTCGATCGCGGTGACGGACAATGGCCGCGGTATCCCGGTCGACCCGCATCCGAAATTCCCCGGCAAGTCGGCGCTCGAAGTCATCATGACGACGCTGCATGCCGGCGGCAAATTCGACTCCAAGGCCTATGAGACCTCGGGCGGCCTGCATGGCGTCGGCGTCTCCGTCGTCAATGCGCTCTCCGACCGGCTGGAGGTCGAGGTCGCGCGTGGCAAGACGCTCTACCGGCAGGTTTTCTCGCGCGGCCTGCCGCAAGGCCCGCTTGAGACGGTCGGCGCGGTCGCCAACCGGCGCGGCACCAGGGTCCGCTTTCACCCGGATGCCCAGATCTTCGGCGAAGGCGCGCATTTCTCGCCTGCCCGCCTGTTCCGCATGGCGCGCTCCAAGGCCTATCTCTTCGGCGGCGTCGAGATCCGCTGGACCTGCGCGCCGGCGCTGCTGAAGCCGGAGGGCGATGTCGCAGCGGAAGCCGTGTTCCGCTTCCCCGGCGGCTTGCGCGACTATCTCGGTCGCGAGATCGAGGGCAAGGACCTCGTCGCCGAGCCGATCTTCTCCGGCAAGATCACGAAGGAAGGCGGCCACGGCTCGCTCGAATGGGCCATCGCCTGGCTCGCCACCGGCGAGGACGGCTTCTCCTCCTCCTATTGCAATACGATCCCGACTCCCGAAGGCGGTACCCATGAGCAGGGCCTGCGCATCGCCCTGCTGCGGGGCCTGCGCGACCATGCCGAGCGCATCGGCCAGTCGAAGCGCATGGCGCAGGTCACCTCCGACGACGTGATGGCGACCTGCGCCGCCATGCTCTCGGTCTTCATCCGCGAGCCGGAATTCCAGGGCCAGACCAAGGACAAGCTCGCGACGCTGGAAGCCTCCCGCATCGTCGAGAACGCCGTGCGCGACGCCTTCGACCACTGGCTTGCCGCCGCACCTCAGCAGGCGCTGCGCCTGCTCGACTGGTCGGTGGATCGCGCCGAGGAGCGGCTGCGCCGCCGCCTCGAGAAGGAGGTCTCGCGCAAGACCGCGACGCGCAAGCTGCGCCTGCCCGGCAAGCTCGCCGATTGCTCCAATGCCGGCGCGGCCGGCTCCGAGCTTTTCATCGTCGAGGGTGACTCGGCCGGCGGCTCTGCCAAGCAGGCGCGCAACCGCGCCAACCAGGCGATCCTGCCCTTGCGCGGCAAAATCCTCAACGTCGCCAACGCCACGCGCGAGAAGCTCAACCAGAACCAGCAGCTCGCCGACCTGATCCTGGCGCTCGGCTGCGGCATCGGCACGCAGTTCCGCGAGGACGACCTGCGCTACGAGAAGGTCATCGTGATGACGGACGCCGATGTCGACGGCGCCCATATCGCCTCCCTGCTCGTCACCTTCTTCTGGCGCCAGACGCCGAAGCTGATCGAGAAGGGCCATCTCTATCTCGCCGTGCCGCCGCTCTACCGGCTCCAGCACGGCGGCAAAAGCGTCTATGCCCGGAACGACGCTCACAAGGACGAGCTGATCGAGACCGTCTTCAAGGGCAAGAAGCCGGAGATCTCGCGCTTCAAGGGCCTGGGCGAGATGATGCCGCAGCAGCTCAAGGAAACCACCATGGACCCGGCCAAGCGCTTGCTGCTCAAGGTCATGGTGGACCATGAGGCGAGGGAAGAGACCTCCGATACGGTCGAGCGGCTGATGGGCAACAAGCCCGAGGCCCGCTTCATCTTCATCCAGGAGCGGGCGGCCTTCGCCGGCGAGCTGATCGACCTGTGATCGCCGGCGGCGAGCCCGGCATTTCTGCAAGGCTGCACCTCAGCGCCGCCGGGCTGCCCGCTTGCGAAAGGATTGGCAGGGTTCGCGCATGTCGAACCCCTTCCGCTTCCCGGACGATCATGATCGCAGAAGCCGCGCCCCGCTCGGCGAGCCGTCCCTGACGATATGGCCGAGCCTGCTCCACCTCCATCTCGACGCGACGGCGATCTGGCGGCGCCCGCCGGGAACGCCGCCGGGAACGCCTCCTGGGACGACATCCGGATCTTCAACGCCATCGCCAGCGGCGGGTCGATGGCCGTGGCGGCGGCGCGGCTGGGCTTAAGCGAGGCCACCGTCACGCGCAGGCTCAAGGCGCTGGAGAAGGATCTCGGCCTCCAGCTCTTCATCCGCGAGGCCAACCGCCTCGTTCCGACGGCGATCGGCATCGAGCTCGCGGCGGAAGCCGGTGAGGTCGAGGCGGCCACCCGGCGCTTCCTGTCGCGGGCGGATGCCGCTCGTCCGCTCGCCAATGCGCCGGTGCGCGTCACCGCGACGACCTCGATCAGCCTGTTCCTGACCATGCACGCCACCACGGTCTCCAGGGATGCCGGCGGCGTCGAAATCGTCATCATCAGCACGCGCGACCGGCTTAGCCTCGCCCGTGGGGAAGCCGACATCGCGCTGAGGATGAGCAACCCGCCAGCGGAACCGGGCTACTACGCGCAGAAGATCGGCCGGCTGATGCAGGCGCTCTACTGCCGCCACGATGTCGATCCGGCGACGGCGCCGATCATCTCGGTCAACCGCGAAACCTCCTCGCGCATCGACGATCATATCCTGCGTTTCGCGGCCGGCAGGCCGATTGCGGCCCGAGTCGGCGATTCCGCGGCACGCTATGAAAGCATCCGCTCGGCCGGCGCGCTGTCGATGGCGCCCTGCTTCATGGCCGATCTCGACCCAAGCCTGCGGCGCATCGCACCGCCGCCGGACGCGACCGGCGACGACATCTACCTGCTCTCGCATGACGTCTCGCGCCAGCGCGCCGGCGTCGGCGCCGTGCTGGCGGCGCTGCGCAAGCTCTTTCGCGAGCATCGGGCGCGCCTCGAAGGGCGATCGGCCGAGACCGGCCCCTCATCCTGAAAATGCCGCGCTTTCCGGAAAGATCCGGCTAACCAAGCTTTTACCGCTCTCGGTGCATGCTTGCGCCATACCCGTGCGGACACGGGACACGGAGAGCGCAATGCGCCTGATCCAACTGTTCTGGAAGAACAATCGCGGCACGGCGGCCATCGACATTGCCAAGGCCGCCGCGGCCATCGCCTTCCTGTCGGTCATCGCCGCCAATTTCGTCTCGAACCAGACGGCCGGCCTCGACAGGGACAAGCTGGCGCAGGCGAGCCTTGCCGCCGCGAAGCGCCAGCCGGTCGATCCGATGGTCACCGGCTCCATCGGCCAGACCGCGAACGCGACGAAGCTCGACCCTTGCGCCCTGCCCCGCTGATTTCAGGCCAGCCAGCGCGCCAGTTCCGCCGCCACCCGTTCCGGCTCCTCCAGCGTCGAGAGATGGCCGCAGCCCGGCAACGTCGCCAGCCTCGCCTTCGCGCCGGCAAGCCCGGCCATTTCCTGCGCCTCCGCCACCGGGGTGATCTCGTCCTCCTCGCCGACCAGCACCAATGTCGGGAGGGATAGGCCCGTCAGGACCGGTCGCGAATCCGGCCGCTGCATGATGGCCTTCTGCTGACGCACGAAACCGTCGGCTCCGATATCGTCGGCCATCCGGCGCACCAGCAGCCGCAACGGCTCGTCCGTCAGCCGGGCGGGCGCCACCAGGCGCTGCCAGAGCAGCGTCGTGACGTTGTCATAGGCCCCCTTCTCCGCGAGATCGATCATCTGGGCGCGGGGCTCATTGCTTTCGGGGGTCGCCGGCTTGGCGCTGGTGTCGAGCAGCGCCAGCCTCGTGACGCGCTCCGGTGCCCGGCGCAGCACCTCGAAGGCGACATAGCCGCCCATCGACAGCCCGCAGAGCGCAAAACGCGGCGGCGCGGCTGCCAGAAGACGCTCAGCGATGGCACCGAGGCTGTCGTCGCGGCTGTGTTCTGCGACCAGAACGAGGCGGCCATCGGCCAGCCGCGACCATTGCGGAGCATAGAGCGCGGCGGTGCAACTGAGGCCGGGGACGAGAACGAGCGGGTCCTTCATCGGGCAAAAATCGTCCTTTTCTGGCTACGTGATTGACTTTGCCGCGTTTTCTTTGCATTCCACACGGGTCCGAAGGCGCGCAGGAACTGTTGTCGCGCCAGCGTGGCGGTTGATGGACCCATCCCGCCGCGTGTCACCGACTCTGAAGAAGCGCCATACGCATGTCATTTGCCGAACTCGGCCTGAGTGAAAAGGTTCTGACGGCTGTCACGGCCGCCGGCTATAGCACACCGACTCCGATCCAGGCCCAGGCCATTCCGCATGTGCTGGCCCGCAAGGACGTTCTGGGCATCGCCCAGACCGGCACGGGCAAGACGGCGGCCTTCACCCTGCCGATGCTGACGATCCTGGAGACGGGCCGCGCCCGCGCCCGGATGCCGCGCACGCTGATCCTGGAGCCGACGCGCGAGCTTGCCGCGCAGGTCGAGGAGAACTTCACCCGCTACGGCGTCAATCAGAAGCTTTCGGTCGCGCTGCTGATCGGCGGCGTCTCCTTCGGCGATCAGGACGCCAAGATCACCCGCGGCGTCGACGTGCTGATCGCGACGCCCGGCCGCCTGCTCGACCATGTCGAGCGCGGCAAGCTGCTGCTCACCGGCGTCGAGCTTCTCGTCATCGACGAGGCCGACCGCATGCTCGACATGGGCTTCATCCCGGACATCGAGCGCGTCTGCAAGCTCGTGCCCTTCACCCGGCAAACGCTGTTCTTCACGGCGACCATGCCTCCCGAGATCACCCGGATCTCCGAGCAGTTCCTGCATAATCCGGTCCGTGTCGAGGTCTCGCGCCCCGCGACCGCAGCCACCACCATCACGCAGCGGCTGATCGCCTCCAACCCGCAGGATTTCGAGAAGCGCGAGACGCTGCGCAAGCTCATCAAGGGCGCAACCGATCTGCAGAACGCCATCGTCTTCTGCAACCGCAAGCGCGATGTCGCGACGCTGCACAAATCGCTGTTGCGCCACGGCTTCCCCGCCGTCGCCCTGCACGGCGACATGGACCAGTACGCGCGCATGGCGGCGCTCGAATCCTTCCGCACCGGCGAGAACCCGATCCTTGTCGCGAGCGACGTGGCCGCGCGCGGCCTCGACATCCCGGCCGTCAGCCACGTCTTCAACTTCGACGTGCCGACCCACGCCGAGGACTATGTCCACCGCATCGGCCGCACCGGCCGCGCCGGTCGCGAAGGCGCCTCCTTCACCATCGTCACCCGCCATGACGACAAGCTCGTCACCGCGATCGAGAAGCTGACCGGCCAGAGCATCGCCTATGAGGGAGCGGGTCTCGACGCCTTGCCGCCGGGAGCCCCCCGCGAGGAACGCCGCGGCAAGCGCGACGACAAGCGCCCGTCTTCCCGCGACCGCGGACGGGGCGAGCGCGACCGTGGACGCAGCGAACGCCGTCCGCGCGGCCATAGCGAAACGGAAGCCGCCCCCGCCGTCGTCGAGGCCGTCGAAGAGCGGCGCGACGCCGCCCGGCGCCCGCGTCCGCAGGTTGAAGCCGAGCAGCCCATCCGCCCCGGAACCCCGGAGCGCAAGGAGCGCGACGGGCGGCGGCGCAATCGCGACGACGATGACGGCCCGCAGGTGAAAGGCCTCGGCGATCATGTGCCGGCCTTCCTGCTGCGGCCGGTTCGCATCGGTTGACGCAGCGGCATAAACCCGATTTTAACGGCCTTTACTTGATATCTCCGTCGTCGCGGTGCGAAAGTCTCGCGATGGACGGGCGCATGCCGCCGTATATGCGGACAGGATGTCCCGCTTCGATTGAATGATCGAAGTCGACGTGGCCGAAAGCCGCGACCCGCTTCGCACGGGAATGGCATGATATGGACGAAGCCCCGGTTTCCGCCCATCACGACCTGGCCGAGCGCGTCGTCGCCGCCATGCGGCAGCATGATTCACCGAGCTATCCGCGCGCCTTCGAGGTCTGGTATGCCCATCTGAGCGGCGAGATGCCCGCGGTCAGCCTGGCACTGAACGCCATCCTCGCCGGCAGCGACGGCAAGGTCACGGCCGCCGATATCGACAGCCTCTATGAGCGCTTCATCAATACCGAGCGCTTCTCGCGGCAGGCGGAGCGCACCAGCCTGCAGGTGCTGGGCGAGATCGACAGCATGATGGCGCTGATCGACAAGGCGCTCGGCTCCAGCGAGCTCTATCACGGTAGGCTGGCGGCGATGTCGGAAGATGTCCCACCGATGACTGACCGGCAGAAGCTGCGCGAATGGGTCGAGGCGCTGGTCATGTCGACCCGCGAGGAAGTGACGCGCAAGACCCAGCTCGAAGCGGAGCTGCGCAACAGCTCTAACGAGATCCGCAACCTGCGCGAGGCGCTGGAATCGACGCGCGCCGAAGCCCTGACGGATCCGTTGACCGGCCTCGCCAACCGCCGCCATTTCGAGGAGATGCTGCAGAAGTCGATCGACCAGGCCACGCTTCGGCGCGAGCCCTTCGCGCTGGTGATGGCCGATATCGACTTCTTCAAGCGCTTCAACGACGCCCATGGACACCTGACGGGCGATCAGGTGCTGCGCCTCGTCGCACGCACGATGAAGGACAAGTTCAAGGACAAGGCGGTCATCAGCCGCTTCGGCGGCGAGGAGTTCGCGATCATCCTGCCGGAGGCCGACCTGATCGCCGGAAAGTTCGGCGCCGAGACGGTGCGCCAGGCCCTGCTCACCCGCGAGCTGATCAAGCGCTCGACCAACGAGAACCTTGGCCGCATCACGATCTCGCTCGGCGTCGCCATGTATCGCCGCGGCGACACCGCCGGCTCCCTCGTCGACCGGGCCGATCAGGCGATGATGCGGGCCAAGCGCGACGGCCGCAACCGCACCGTCACCGAGGAAGCTGTGGAACTCGCGAGCCGCGTCGCCTGACGCCGCTCAGGACGCCGCGAGCGCGCTCTCGCCACGCGGCTTGATCTCGACCGATTCGCCGCAACCGCAGGCCGAGACCTGGTTGGGATTGTTGAAGACGAAGGTCGAGGAAAAGCGATCGGTCCTGAAGTCGAGCTCTGTGCCGAGCAGGAACAACACCGCCTTGGCATCGACGATCACGGTCGCGTCCTTCTCGGAAACGACCTCGTCACCCTTATTGATCTCGCGGGCGATCTCGAAGGTGTACTCCATGCCGGCGCAGCCGCCCTTCTTCACGCCGACCCTGAGGCCGAGCGCCGGCGCGGCATCGCCCGCGCTCTGCGCCATGATCTCGCGGATGCGGGCAGCGGCTGCATCGGTCAGGGAGATGACCTTCAGCCCGGGTATCGAAAACATTGTTGTCCCTCCTCGACCGGGTTCAAGGCCCGGTGAAGCAAGATGATGAACCTAACATAGGGATTGCAGGCGCTTCCGTCGAGGTGCGGCGCGACACAACTGGCGCGCCATGCGTTCATGCGCCGGCATCCTCGCGCGCGATGCATTGCGGTTCGCCCTCCGGCATGCACTCTGGAGCGCCTTCGATCCCAGCGTCAGGGAAGCCATGCCTCAACGCCTGCACCGCCCCGAAGCCCTCCGCTCCCTCGTCCGCGACATGGTCACCAGGGCCGGCTGGAGCGCGCAGGAGGCCGAGGAGACCGCCGACCACCTCGTCCTCGCCAATCTGAGCGGCCATGACAGCCACGGCGTCGGGATGATACCGCTGTATTTCCAGTCCCTTGCCGACGGAAACCTCAAACCCGAATCGAAGGGCGAGATCCGCCTCGACGCGGCGCCCTTCCTGATCGTCGACGGCAACATCGCCATCGGCCAACCCACCGCGCGCAACGCCGTCGACCGCGCCGTCGAGATGGCCAGGACCGGTGGCGTCGCCATCGTCAACCTGCTCGATTCGCACCATATCGGCCGCATCGGCCACTATGCCGAGGTTGCGGCGGCGGCCGGGCTGATCTCCTTCTTCTGGGTCAATGTCGCCGGCCGGCCGCCGATCGTCGCACCCTTCGCTGCCAAGGAAGCACGCTTCGGCACGAACCCGCATGCGATCGGCATTCCCGTCCCCGGCGGCGATCCGCTGATCCTCGATTTCGCGACGAGCCGCATGGCGCATGGCAAGGCCCGCGTCGCGCTCAACAAGGGCGAGCAGGTGCCGCCCGGCTACATCATCGACGGCGAGGGCCGCCCCACGACCGACCCTTCCCATGTCTTCGCCAGCCCGGACCGGCCGCTCGGCGCGCTGCTGCCCTTCGGCGACCATAAGGGCGCCGGCCTTTCGCTGATCGCCGAATTGCTCTCGGCGGGGCTGATGGGTGCGGCGCGCATCGACCAGAAGCCGCAAAAGAGCTGGACCATCAATTCGCTCTTCGGCGTGCTGATCGACCCTGCCCGGCTCGAGCCCGATGCCGGGCTGCGCAAGAGCCGCATCGACAGCTACCTCGCCTTCGTGCGCGCCGCCAAGCCGCAGGATCCGGCCAACCCCGTCCTGGCGCCGGGCGACAAGGAGCGGAAGGTCCGGATCGAGCGCGCCGCCGCCGGCATCCCGCTCGACGACGAGACCTGGTCGCAGATCAAGGCCGCCGCCGCCCGCTACGGCATCGACGCCGACAGCTATTGAGCCCCTCATGCTGCAAGTGGCCTACAACGCCTTCTGCGCCGCCCTGCCGGCGACCAGCCATGTCGTCCAATGGGGCGGCGCGGATGTCTGGAAGGTCGGCGGTAAGGTCTTCGCCATCGCGCGGCCGCAGGAGGACGGCGAGATGGCGGTGAGCTTCAAATGCTCGCCGCTGGCTTTCGACATTCTGAGGGAGCAGCCGGGCCTGAGGCCCGCGCCCTACCTCGCCTCGCGTGGCATGAAATGGATCCAGTGGCTGTCGCCCGAGAGCATGCCGGACGACGCCTTGCAGGATTATCTGCGCGAAAGCCACCGCCTCGCCGCCGCAGGGCTGACGAAGCGGGTGCGCGCCGAACTGGGCCTATAGGAGCGCTTCGCCCCGGAACATCTGCGCGCAGGAGCCGCCGACGGTGGCGCGGATGCCGTCCTCGCCGCGGCGCGCGGTCAGGTGCAGAAGGCTGGGCCGGCCCATCTCGACGCCCTGCGTCAGCGTGAAGCTCGCATCGTCCTGGCTACCGAGGGAGAGAAGCAGGGCGGCAACCGTGGCGCTGGCGCTGCCGGTCGCCGGATCCTCCCATGTGCCGCTGATCGGCGCGAACATCCGGGCGCGGATATCGCTGGCGCCATCCCGCGCATAGAGGAACAGCGAGAAGCGGCCCTCCAGGCCTGGCGTGCTGTCCCGGACGGCCCGGAACCGGCTGAGGTCCGGCGTGGCGCGCGAAAGCGCCTCCAGCGTCACCTCCGCGAGAACGAAGAAGACGCCGACCGAGGCCCGCACCGGCCGGTGGTTCGTCACGACGATATCTGAAGGCGAAAGACCGGCGCAGGCGGCGATCGCGTCGGCCGGCAATTCGATGCTCTTCGTCAGGGCCTGCGGGGCGGCAATCGTCGCGCCGGTGACGGTGCCTGCGGCATCGCGCGCGACCTTCACCTCGACCAGCCCGGCAATTTCCTCGAAGCGCAGCACGCCGCCACGGTCGCGACCGTGGCGTGCGAGCACGAAGGCCGTTCCGACATTGGGGTGGCCGGCGAACGGCATTTCATGCGCGCGCGTGAAGATCCGGACCCTGGCATCGTGGGCCGGATCGTCCGGCGGCAGGACGAAGGTCGTCTCGCTATAGTTCATCTCGGCCGCAAGCGACTGCATCTGCGCGTCCGAGAGCCCGCGCGCATCGGTGAAGACGGCGAGTTGGTTGCCGCCGAAGGGGCGGTCGGTGAAGACGTCGACGGTCTCGTAGGGAAAGCTGGGCATGGCAAGCTCCGGGAGCGGATGACGCGCCTATTCCTGCCAGCGGAGCGGGCTCAGCACCAATGAAGCCATGAGATGCGATCCATCAACGCGACCGGTGTCGCGCTCACCACATGTCGAGCGCGACGCGGGCCTCGTCGGACATGCGCGACTGATCCCAGGGCGGATCGAAGGTCATGTTGACCGTGACACCCGCGATGCCGTTGACGGTGCTGACCGCATTCTCGACCCAGCCCGGCATCTCTCCCGCGACCGGGCAACCCGGCGCGGTCAGCGTCATATCGATGGTGACCTGCCGGTCATCGGCGATGTCGACACGGTAGATCAGGCCGAGTTCGTAGATGTCGGCTGGGATCTCGGGATCGTAGACCGTCTTCAGCGCCGCGACGATATCGTCCGTCAGCCGGTCGATCTCCTCAGGCGGAAGCGACGCGGCGGAGCCGACCTGCGGCTCGTTCGGCTTGAAGCCGTCTTCCTTCAGCGCGATGGGTTCGGACGTGGCCAAGGCTCGTATCCTCGATATCATGCGAACAGGTTTTCGGCCTTCCGCAGGGCTTCCACCAGCTTGTCGACCTCTTCCAGCGTATTGTAGAGGCCGAAGGAGGCGCGGCAGGTCGATGTCACCCCATATCGTGCCAAAAGCGGCATCGCGCAATGGGTACCCGCGCGAACTGCGACACCGGCGCGGTCGATCACAGTCGCGACGTCATGGGCATGGGCCCCCTTCATCTCGAAGGCGACGATCGCACCCTTCTCCCGTGCCTTGCCGAAGATGCGGATCGAATTCATCTCGCCGAGACGTTCCATCGCATAGGCGCCGAGCTTCGCCTCATGGGCGGCGATGTTCTCGCGGCCGAGCGCCATCATGTAGTCCAGCGCGACGCCCAGCCCCACAGCCTCGACGATCGCCGGCGTGCCGGCCTCGAAACGGTGCGGCGGGTCGTTATAGGTCACGGTGTCTTCCGTGACGGTCACGATCATCTCGCCGCCGCCTTCATAGGGCGGCAGCTTGTCGAGCCATTCCTTGCGGCCCCAGAGCACGCCGGAACCGGTCGGTCCATAGGTCTTGTGGCCGGTGAAAGCATAGAAGTCGCAGCCCAGCGCCTGCACGTCGACCGGCAGATGCACCGCGCCCTGGCTGCCGTCGACGACGAGCGGAATGCCATGCGCGCGGCAGATCTTCGCCACCTCGGCGATCGGCACGATGGTGCCGGTCGCGTTCGACATATGCGTCAGCGCCACGACCTTGGTACGCGGAGTGATCAGCTTCTCGAATTCCTCGATGAGGAAATTGCCGTCCTCGTCGATCGGTGCCCATTTCAGCACGGCGCCATGCCGCTCGCGCCAGTAATGCCAGGGCACGATGTTGGAGTGGTGCTCGAGGATCGAGACGATGATCTCGTCGCCCTCGCCGAGGTTCAGGTGGCGCCCGAGCGAGGACGCGACGGTGTTGAGCGCGCCGGTCGAGGAGCGCGTGAAGACGATCTCCTCGAGATGTTTGGCGTTGAGGAAGCGCCGCGCGCTTTCGCGCGCCGCCTCATAGGCTTCGGTCGAGGCATTGGCGAGGTAATGCAGCCCGCGATGGACGTTGGAATAGTCCTCGCGCATCAGCTTCGACATCGTATCGATCACCACGTTCGGCTTCTGGGCCGAGGCGGCATTGTCGAGATAGACGAGCGGCTTGCCATAAACCTCGCGCGACAGGATCGGGAAATCCCGCCGGATCGTCGCGACGTCATAGGGCTTCAGTACGGGCTGGCCGGTCACCGCGTTCATATGCTCACGCCTTTCCGGTACCGGGCTGCCGGTCGGCGACGAGCGCGCCGGCATGCCCCCAATCCTCCCGCTCGATCTCCTGGATCACGATATGAGTGTTCTGCGGGTTCTTGCCGAGCACCTTCACCAGGGTCTCGGTGAACTCCTTGACGATCTGCGCCTTCTGTTCGCGCGTCGCGCCCTTCGTGATCTGGAGATTGATGTAGGGCATCAGACGGTGCTCACCTCGGAGGCGGCCTCGCGGGCCTGGAGCCAGGACTCGACCTCGTGCATGACGAGCTCGCGCACATTCTCGTCGCCGATGAACTCGGCCGCCTCTCCGGCGAAGGCCTGCAGCACCAGCGCCTCCGCCTGGGGCCGCGGCAGGCCGCGCGCCATCAGATAGAAGAGCTGGTCGCCATCGATCTGCGCGACGGTCGCGCCATGGCCGCAGACCACGTCGTCGGCGAAGATCTCGAGCTCCGGCTTGTTGAACATCGCCGCGCCGTCATTCAGCAGCAGCGCGTTGCTCTTCATGCTGCCATCGGTCTTCTGCGCATGCGGGCGTACGACGACCTTGCCCTGGAAGACGCCGGTCGACTCGCCGCCAGCGATCGTCTTGAACAATTCGCGGCTGGTGCCGTGCGGCACCTCATGGTCGACGATCAGCGTGACGTCGGAATGCTCCGAGCCGCGCAGCAGATTGACGCCGCGCAGGCCGATTTCGCTGTGCTCGCCGGCAAAGCGGACGAAATGCTGCTGGCGCAGCGTGCCGGCCCTGGCGACGAAGGCGAAGGAGTCGAACTTGGCCTGGGCGCCGACGGTCGCGAGCAGGCTCTGCACCTGCACGCTCGCCGCCGCCTGCCGCGTCACGATGCGGACATGCTGGATCTCGCTCTCGTCGCCGGTCTCGAAGACGATGGCGCCGTTGATCTGCTGGGCCGCCTCGCCGGCCGCCTCGCTGACTTCGACGATGGTCGCCCGGCTGCCCTGCGCCGCCAGCACGACCGAACGGTGGAACACCGCCCGCTCCTCATGGCCGGAAGCGAGGGAGACGATGACGATCGGCTGCTCCAGATTCCGGCCCTCGGCGATCTCGACGAAGACGCCGTCGCGCATCAATGCGGTGTTGAGCATCAGCCCGGTATCGTCGGCGCCGACCGAGGGGCCGGACAGCACGCGGGACAGGCCCTCGCGCTGAGAGACCAGTGCCTCGGACAGCGACTGCACCGAAACGCCTTCCGGAATGTCGTCGAGCGTCGAGAGGTCGGGCGCGAAGACGCCGTCGACCAGGACGAGGCGCAGGCCGTCGAGCTTCAGCGCGGCCAGGCGAGCCTTGACCGCCTCGGTGACGGCGGCGCCGTCGGCGAGCGGACGGGCCTCGCGCAACAGCGCGCGCAGGTCGGTATAGCGCCAGGATTCGAGCCGGCGATGCGGCAGGCCCTTGGCCTCGAAGCCGGTGAAGGCGTCCTCGCGCAACTTGCGCACGGCCGGGCCGCCCGGCAGCTCGGCCTTGCTGTCAGCGAACTGCTGGATCAGCGTCTGCTCGGCCGCCGTCTTCAGCGGGGTGACGATGGCCATCAGGCGGCCTCCCCATAGGACGCGTAACCCGACTTCTCGAGCTCGAGCGCCAGCTCCTTGCCGCCGGTCTTCACGATCTTGCCCTTCGACATGACGTGGACGGTGTCCGGCACGATATGGTCGAGCAGGCGCTGATAGTGGGTGATGACGAGGAAGCCGCGATTCTTGTCGCGGAGCGCATTGACGCCCTCGGCGACGATGCGCAGCGCGTCGATGTCGAGGCCGGAATCGGTCTCGTCGAGGATGCACATGGACGGCGAAAGCAGCGCCATCTGAAGGATTTCCATGCGCTTCTTCTCACCGCCGGAGAAGCCGACATTGAGCGGACGGCGCAGCATGTCCTTGGCGATGCCGAGCTTGTCAGCGGCGGCGTTGACCTGCTTGATGAAGTCCGGCGTCAGAAGCTCGTCCTGCCCGCGCGCCTTGCGCTGCGCGTTCATCGCGGCCTTCAGGAAGGTCATGGTGGCGACGCCGGGAATCTCCAGCGGGTACTGGAAGGCCAGGAAGATGCCAGCCGCAGCGCGCTGGTCGGCTTCCATCTCCAGCACATTCTCGCCATTGAGCAGGATTTCGCCGTCGAGGACCTCATAGTCCTCCTTGCCGGCGATGACATAGGACAAGGTCGACTTGCCGGAGCCGTTCGGCCCCATGATCGCGGCGACCTCGCCATCGTTCACGGTGAGGTTGAGGCCATTGAGGATCTGCTTGTCCTCGTCGGCGATCTTGACGACCAGATTGCGAATTTCGAGCATTGTTCAGAGTTCCATCTTGCAGGAGATGGTCGGGTCGGGCCCGACCATGACGCGCTTGGTCTCGGCGTCATGCCCGGGCTTGCCCCGGGCATCTCGGAAACGATCGGGCGTCAGCCCACGGAGCCTTCAAGGGAAATGGTGATCAGCTTCTGCGCCTCGACGGCGAATTCCATCGGGAGCTGCTGCAGCACCTCCTTGACGAAGCCGTTGACGATCAGCGCCACCGCCTCCTCCTCGGAGAGGCCGCGCTGCTGGCAGTAGAAGAGCTGGTCCTCGCCAATCTTCGAGGTCGTCGCCTCATGCTCGAAGATCGCGGTCGCGGTCTTGGCCTCGATATAGGGGATGGTGTGCGCGCCGCACTGGTCGCCGATCAGCAGCGAGTCGCAGTTGGTGAAGTTGCGCGCGCCCGTCGCCTTGCGATGGGCCGACACCATGCCGCGATAGGTCGAGTCGGACTTGCCGGCCGCGATGCCCTTGGCGATGATCTTCGAGGTCGTGTTCTTGCCGAGATGCAGCATCTTGGTGCCGCTATCGACCTGCTGCGCTCCGTTCGACACGGCGATCGAGTAGAACTCGCCGCGCGAACCGTCGCCGCGCAGGATGCAGGACGGGTATTTCCAGGTGATCGCCGATCCCGTTTCGACCTGCGTCCACGAGATCTTCGAGTTCTTGCCGCGGCAATCGCCGCGCTTGGTCACGAAGTTGTAGATGCCGCCCTTGCCCTCGGCATCGCCCGGATACCAGTTCTGCACGGTCGAGTACTTGATCTCGGCATCGTCGAGCGCAATCAGCTCGACCACCGCCGCGTGGAGCTGGTTCTCGTCGCGCTTGGGTGCCGTGCAGCCTTCGAGATAGCTGACATAAGCGCCCTCGTCGGCGATGATCAGCGTGCGCTCGAACTGGCCGGTGTTCTGCTCGTTGATGCGGAAATAGGTCGACAGCTCCATCGGGCAGCGCACGCCCTTCGGCACATAGACGAAGGAGCCGTCGGTGAAGACCGCGCTGTTCAGCGTGGCGAAATAATTGTCCGTCACCGGCACCACGGTGGCGAGATACTTCTTCACCAGCTCGGGGTGTTCCTGGATCGCTTCCGAGATCGAGCAGAAGATCACGCCAGCCTGCGCCAGCTCCTTCTTAAAGGTCGTGACCACCGAAACGGAATCGAACACCGCATCGACCGCGACGCGGTTCTCCGGCGCGACGCCGGCGAGAATCTCCTGCTCGCGCAGCGGGATGCCGAGCTTCTTGTAGGTCTCCAGGATCGCCGGATCGACCTCGTCGAGGGACTTCGGCGAAGCGCCCTTCTTCGGCGCCGCATAATAATAGAGGTCCTGGTAGTCGATCGGCGGATAGTTCACGCGCGACCAGGTCGGCTCGGTCATGGTCTTCCAGCGACGGAAGGCGTCGAGCCGCCATTCGAGCATCCATTCGGGCTCGTTCTTGCGCGCAGAGATGTAGCGCACGGTGTCTTCGGTCAGGCCCTTGGCCGGCTTGTCGACCTCGAGCTCCGTGACGAAGCCGTATTTGTATTCGGTCACGTCGATCGACTTGACCTGATCGATGGTCTCCTGGACCGCTGCCATTTCTCAGTCTCCAGTGCGGGTTCAAGGCCCGCCGGTTCAATTTCTTCGTGTTGCGGAGCGCGTCAGGCGGCAGCCCGGGCGCCCCGATCGGCTTGCGCAGCCACGAGCTCTTCGTAGGCCGCGAGGAAAAGATCGATGTCCGCCTCGCAGGTGGTCCATCCGAGCGAGGCCCGCAAGGCCCCTGCGCTCATGGCAGGGTCGATTTTCATCGCATCGAGCACATGCGAACGCTTGACCTTCCCCGAGGAGCAGGCCGAGCCGGAGGACAGCGCCGCGCCCATCAGGTCGAGCTTGATCAGAAGCGTCTCGGCCTTCAGGCCGGGCGTCGCGAAGGCGCTGGTATTGGGCAGGCGTTCCACCGGGCGGCCGAAGATCGCGGTCTCCGGCGCAAGCGCCAGCAAGCCGGCTTCGAGCCTGTCGCGCAACACGGCAAGCCGGGCCGCCTCCTCGCCCAGAGCCTTGCGCGCGGTCTCAGCTGCAGCGCCGAAGCCAATGATTCCCGGCAAGTTTTCAGTTCCAGCCCGCCAGCCGCGCTCCTGACCACCGCCAAGCATCGGCTTGTCCGCGAGTTCGAGCGCGCCGGTGCGGAAGACGATAGCACCGATCCCCTTCGGCCCACCGATCTTATGGGCCGACAGCGTCAGCGCATCGGCACCGAGCGCCACGATATCGACCGGTATCTTGCCGGCAGCCTGCACGGCATCGCTGTGCAAAAGCCCGCCATGACGGTGAACGATGACAGCGGCCTCGGCGACCGGCTGGATCACACCGGTCTCGTTATTGGCGAGATGGATCGAGACCAGCGCCCGCGCGCCAGGCATCTCGGCGGCGAAGCGCGCGAGCCGCGCCTCCAGCCAGACGAGATCGACGAGCCCGTCGCCATCGACAGGGATTTCCTCGGCGGAACCGGCGGCGAAGCGATGTCCATCGCGCACGCAGGCATGTTCGCTCGCGCTGTGAAGCAGGAGCGACGCCGGGACTCGCACACAATCGCGGCCGCCATCGCAATCCATCAGTCCGGGCGAGAGCACGGTGACATTCGCCTCGGTGCCGCCGCTGGTGAAGACGATATTCGCGGCCTTCGCACCGACGAGCGCGGCGACCTGCTCGCGCGCCTGTTCCATCGCGCCGCGGGCCGCGCGCCCTTCACCATGAACGGAGGACGGGTTGCCGGGCAGGGTCAGCGCATGCGCAACCGCCTCCACCGCCTCCGGCCGCACCGGGGTCGTGGCATTGTGGTCGAGATAGGCGCGCCTTGCCGCCATCACCGTCCTGCCTGCTCCATCTTCGTCATCGCGGGCCGCGATCTCACGGGCTCGACACGAAATGCTTGAAATCGCACCTGTGCGCCGTGCTATAGCCGCCCGTCCGAACCGGCCAGAACGAGGTCGAACCGGTTTCCGAGAGCGGCATACCGTTTTGTTCTTCGTTCGTTCACGGCTGTTAGAACCATTCTAAGCGCTCTTTATCTAGGGCGCACGAGGTGGTGCCGTCAAGGGCGGCGGGCTTCAGGAGCGGCATTCGGCCGCCCCGGGCTCCGCCCCTGCCGGCATCGTCAACAAAAGGCGGTAAGACGATGCCAGAGGTGATTTTCAACGGTCCGGCAGGCCGGATCGAAGGGCGCTACCAGCCCGCCAAGAAGCGGGGCGCGCCGCTGGCGATCATCCTGCATCCGCACCCGCAATTCGGCGGGACGATGAACAACCAGATCGTCTACAACCTGTTCTACACCTTCGTGAACCGGGGGTTCTCGGCGCTGCGCTTCAATTTCCGTGGCGTCGGCCGCAGCCAGGGCCATTTCGACCACGGCGCCGGCGAGCTCTCGGATGCGGCTGCCGCGCTCGACTGGATGCAGGCGCTCAACCCCGAGGCCAAGAACTGCTGGATCGCGGGCGTTTCCTTCGGCGCCTGGATCGGCATGCAGTTGCTGATGCGCCGCCCCGAGATCGAGGGCTTTCTCTCGATCGCGGCGATGGCGAACCGCTACGATTTCTCCTTCCTGGCGCCCTGCCCGTCTTCCGGCCTGTTCGTCCATGGCTCGGAGGATCGCGTCGCCCCGGTCAAGGAGGTGATGGCGGTGATCGAGAAGGTGAAGACCCAGAAGGGCATCCAGATCGAGCATGCCGTGGTCGAGGGCGCGAACCACTTCTTCGACGGTCGCGTCGAGCAGCTCATGGAGCAGGTCGGCGTCTATCTCGACGGCAAGGTCGGGCCGGAGATCATCAAGTCGGAGCAGGAACAGGCCTGATCCGGACGATCAGGCAGCCGGGGCGGTCGCGCTCCGGCTTCCATCGAGTACGGGCAGATTCATGGAAGCTGCCCGGGCCTCCGCCAGAATCCAGTCGCGGAACAACCTGATCTTGCGCTCGCGCTGGCGCTCCGGCGGATAGACGATCCAGTAGGAGCGGTCCCCCCGCACTGCGTGTTCAATGGCGAAGACCAGCCGCCCGGCCGCGATGTCATAGGCGAAGAGTTCCGGTGCCGCCATCGCGACGCCATGCCCGCGCAGCGCCGCCTGGATGTTCATCGCCTGCATCGATAACGCCATCGTGGCCCGTCCGCCGGGCTTCGGCGCCACGATACCGACATCGGCGAACCAGTTTGCCCACCAATCATCCGTCGGGCTGAGCAGCGGGGCCCGCAGCAGGTCCTGCGGCTCGCGCAATTGCAGCCGCTCGCGCAGTTCCGGCGTGCAGAGCGGTGCGTAGTGGCAGGCGAAGAGCTTCTCCGCGACCAGCCCGGGCCATTCGCCCATCCCGAAGCGCAAGGCCAGGTCGACCGACTCCGTCGCGAAGTTGACGAGATGCTCCGAGGTCCCGACCCGCACCTCGAATTGCGGGTTCTCGATCTGGAACTGGGCGAGGCGCGGTGAAAGCCAGGTGATCGCCATCGTCTGCAACGCCGAGATCGTCAGGACCGTCTGGTTTTCCTCGCAGAGATCGCGAAACACCGTGCCGATATCGGCGAGCGCCTTCGCCACCGGCCCGGCGAGGCGTTGCCCGATCGCCGTCAGCACGACCTGGCGGGGCTGGCGCACGAACAGCGCGGCGCCCACTCGGTCCTCCAGCAAGCGGATCTGGTAGCTCACCGCCGCCTGCGTCATGCCGAGCTCCTCGGCCGCGCGGGTGAAGTTCTGGTGGCGCGCCGCAGCCTCGAAAACGCGGACCGCGGCGAGCGGAGGAAGCTTTGGTGGCGGCGGCGGATGCGCGGGCATGCCGAACCATAAGCCCTCTTTATGGCAGGTGACAATCTTCCGCTTTGTCGTCCCGCGCCATCCGGCTCAGATTCACCTCACACCGCCAGGCGCATCGCCTGCCGCCTCCGAGGATCGGATCATGACCTGCCTACCGCAAACGGCGCCGCTCGCCCCCCGGGCCGGCGCCTCCTTCCTGCTCGGCCTGTTGGCGTCCTGGCAGCGTCATGCGGCTGCCGCCCGCACGCAGCGCCGCCTCGCCATGCTGGACGACCGCGCGCTTTGCGACCTCGGGCTCTCGCGCGATGTCGTGGACCCGCCGCATCCCAGCGACGCTGCCGGATTATGGCTCAACCGCATTCCCGGATGAAGGCCGCCGGCGCCTTCGCCGCAAAAGCGGTTTCCACTTTGGCGGAACATGCTCTAGACGACGGCGGACCCACAAACGCCAGATCGCAAGCCGCCATGACCACCTACAAATCCGATTTCCTGCGCGTACTCGACGAGCGCGGCCTCATCCACCAGGTCTCCGACCCGGCCGGCCTCGATGCTCTGTGCCGGCAGGGAACCCAGACGGCCTATGTCGGCTATGACGCGACCGCGACCTCGATCCATATCGGGAACCTGATCTCGCTGACGATGCTCTACTGGTTCCAGGAGACCGGCCACCGCCCGATCACGCTGATGGGCGGCGGCACCTCCATGGTGGGCGACCCCTCCTTCCGCGACGACCAGCGCAAGCTGCTGACCGTCGAGGAGATCGCCACCAATATCGAGAGCATCAAGCGCGTCTTCGGCCGCATCCTGCGCTATGGCGACGGCCCGACCGACGCGATGATGGCCAACAACGCCGATTGGCTGCTGAAGCTGAACTATGTCGAATTCCTGCGCGATGTCGGCCGGCATTTCTCGGTCAACCGCATGCTGTCCTTCGATTCGGTGAAGCTCCGGCTGGACCGCGAGCAGTCGCTGTCCTTCCTCGAATTCAACTACATGATCATGCAGGGCTACGACTTCGTCGAGCTCAACCGCCGCTATGGCTGCCGGCTGCAGATGGGCGGGTCCGATCAGTGGGGCAACATCATCAACGGCGTCGATCTTTCGCACCGGATGGGCGGCCCGCAGCTCTACTGCGTGACGACGCCGCTGCTGACGACCTCGTCCGGCGCCAAGATGGGCAAGACCGCCAACGGCGCGGTCTGGCTCAATGCCGACGTCTTCAGCCCCTATGATTTCTGGCAGTATTTCCGCAACACCGAGGATGCCGATGTCGGCCGCTTCCTCAAGGTGTTCACGCGCCTGCCGATGGACGAGATCGCCCGGCTCGCTGCGCTCGGCGGGGCCGAGGTCAACGAGGCGAAGAAGATCCTCGCGACCGAGATCACGGCGATCGTCCACGGCCGCGAGGCCGCCGAAGCCGCTGCCGAGACGGCGCGCAAGACCTTCGAGGAAGGCGCCCTCGCGACCGACCTGCCGAGCGTCACGATCCCCCGCGGTGAGATCGAGCCGGGCCTTGGCGTGCTCAGCGCCTTCGTCAAGGCAGGGCTCGTGCCCTCGACCGGTGAGGCGCGTCGGCAGGTCAAGGCCGGCGGCTTGCGCGTCAACGATGTCGTCGTCACGGACGAGCGCGCCACGCTCGGCCTCGCCGACCTGACCTCGGATGGGGCGGTCAAGCTCTCCTTCGGCAAGAAGAAGCACGTCCTGCTGCGGCCGGAATAGGCACAGGCCCGATCCGGCAAAAACAGCTTCGGCAAGAACAGCAACCTCATCGGTCGCGCCGTCATTCCCGGGCTAAGTGAGGCGCAGTCCGGGAATGTCTCGCCGTGAGAGGCGCCGTTCCTCCACGAGACGCTCGGGGCAGGCCCGAGCGTGACGGCAAATCTCGCCTCGTCAGTATCGCTCAGGGCCGTGGCGGCGCCTGCCCCGGCTGGACCGGCCGCTGCTCGGGCGCCCCGCCGAGCGGATCGACGAAGCGGCGCAGGATGCCCGGCGCAAGCGCGGAGAGCGGGTTGATCGTCATGTTCGGCGCGCTGGCCGGGCCGGAAATGCGGAAATTCACCGCGAAGAGCCCGCCATACTGGCTGCCGCCGCCGAGCAGCGCCCCCACCACCGGCACCTGCGCGAAGGCGTTGTTGAAGGCATAGCCCGGCACGAAGGTGCCGCCGATGTCGACGCGGTCGCGGCCATAATCGACATGGCCCTGAAGGGTGAAGCCGACCTGCTGGCCCCAGATCACCATGTCCGAGACGTCGAGCCGACTGGCGGAGCGGGTGAACTCGGCGCGCAGCTTGGTGAAGGCGACTTCGCTGACGTCGATGCGGACGTCCGGTGGGTCGCCTCCGGTACGCTCGCCCGTGAAGGCGCTGCTCGACGAGGTGCCGACGACGCGTCGCAGCGCCGGCTCGTTGCGCACGAGGAAGTTGCGGAACAGCAGGTCGCCGCTCTGGTTCTCGCCTGTCCCCATGGTCAGGATGAGGTCGCCGCCATAGGCCTTGTTGTAGAGATCGAGGAAGCGCAGCAGCGAGCCGCCATTCTCCGTCTGCACGACGAGCTTGCCGCCCTCGCTCTGGCGCTGCCTGACAGTCACGTCGGCCTTGCCGATGCGCCCCTGGAAATTGACCATGCGCAGATCGCCGCCGCGTTTGGAGAATTTCAGCGTGCCGTTGGTGATCGCCTCGTTGTTGAAGCCGGTCAGGATCGGCACGTCGAGATCGACGTCGTAGTCGCCGCCCTTCTGCTGCGCCGAGCGATCGCCACGCGGCGCCTGGGCCGGGCTCTGAACGTCCTTGATGAAGGGCCGCAGATCGGCCACCGCGCCGCGGACAATGACTTTGGTGACGCCGCCGTCCCGCTTGATGTCGAGCTTGAGGTTGTCACCCGGCGAGAGACGGAACTGCGTCAGGCTCGCGCTCTCCAGCCCGTTCTGCTTGTTGAGCTCGACGCGCCCCCTGATCTGCGCACTGCCTGCATCGAACGAGAAATCGTCGAGATCGGGCCCGTCGGTATCGAGGATGTAGTTGAAGCTGACCTTGCCCGGCCGTCCGGCCGGCTTGCTCAGGCCCGGTATCGTTCCGTCGAGCCCGACCTTGGTCAGGTCGATCTCGACCCGCGGTGGCGTGTTCAGCTGGCCCTTGCTGAAGCTTTTCACCACCTTGACCGGCAGCGCGCCGGAAATACCGGAATCCGGTCCGATGCCTCGTCTTTGCCGTGCCGCCGCATCGAGGGAGAGCAGCAGTGTCGCATCGCCCTGCCCCTTCGCATTCTGCTTGATCTCGATTTGCGTCTTGTCGCCGCCGACCTTCGCGTCGCCACGCAGCGCCAGGCCGTTGCGATCGAAATTCATCGTGAAGGAGCCGGCGTCGAGCTTCTCGGTTCCCAGCATCGTGTCGGATGCGACATTGGACAGGATGCCGTTGCCGCTGATCGACACCTCCTCCGTCTTCAGGTCGTTCGCCAGCGGCAGGGTGAGCGCGACCTTGAGGTCGCTCGCGCCCTTGATCGCAGCGGGGTCGATCTGGCCCGGGGTGAAGTCCTTCAGCGCCGGAAAGCCCAGCAGAGCGGTCAGCGAATCCATCGAGCCGGCAATCCGAAACGCGATAGTCGCCGGAGCGCGATGTATCCAGTAGTCCGGCATCGCGAAGCTGGCGTCGCTCAGCCGCATGCTGCGGCCATTGCCGAGATCGGCCGTCGCCTGGCCGATCGCAAGTTGCACCGTGCGCCCCGTGACCTTGCCCGCAACCACCGCATCCGTAAGGGGCGGCAGGCCGGGGTCGGGCAGATATCGCACCTGATCGGCGTCGATGACGACGAGCAAGGCGCCGTCGGGCATGCCGCCGCCATGGATGAGCTTGGCGTGATCCTCCGCCGGCAGGTCGAGATCGACGGTCAACGACTTCATGTGTCCGGCCGCGAGTTGCCGCTCCAGCGTGTTGTGCACGTCCGGGGAGGTGAACTTCGGCCAGATCGCCAGAAGTGCCCGCGGATCGGAATCCATCGCCTTGACATGGAAGCGCTGCAGCGGGGAACTGCCGACGCGCTGGACGAAGGCGGTCATGTCGACCTTGGCCTTGGGACCGCGGATGCTGAGCTCATCCACTCCGACCGCACCGTTGGCGGGATCGATTTTGAGATTGGCCTTCAGGCCGTCCATCTGCACCGCCGGGTCGCCATCGAGCCCGGCGAGCTGTCCCTTGGCGTCGAGTTCGAGACGCCAGCCGCCATTATCCTCGCGCAGCGAACCGGAGGAGACGAAATGCGTCGCGCCGGCATCGATCTCGGCCCGCACGATGTTGAGCTGGGTCAGATCGGGGCCGCTGGCCACCTCCAAATGGGCCGAAGCGAGCTTGACGGTCGGCATCGGGCTCTCCGGGAAGCGGATCGAACCGGATTGGACGTCGATCTTGGCCGTGATCGACTGCTTGCCGTCGGGCGTCTGCCGCAGCGTCGCCTTGCCCTGAAGGGGGAGGCCCTCCAGCTCCATCCCGCCCGTCCCGAAGGCCAGCGCGACGGCCTCGGCCGGCTCGAAGCGCTGGATATCGATATCGGCGCGCTGGGTTCCGTCGGCTTCGGTGGTGAGATCGACCGCCATCTCCTTCCAGCGTTGCCCCGTGCGGCCCTTCATCGTCAGGCGCGTGCCGCGCTCGCCGATCCGCGACAGCCGGATCTCGACATCCTCGAAGCCGGCCTTCTGGCGCCCCTCGGGATCGACCAGCGAAAGACGGGCGCCGTTGATGCCGGCGGTCTCCAGTGCGCCGAGCAGCCCGTCGCCGCGTGCCAGCGTCGAGATCGCGCTCATGATGCCGGTGAAGGCATTCCACTGCGCGGCATCGGGAACCGTCGCGGGCGGCGGCGTCTCTACGGGAGCCGAATCGGCGTTCACGACGAGCGCGCCGTTTTTGTCGACGCCGAGCCGGACGTTGACGCCGCGCAAATCGATCGAGACCAGGCGGATATCGCCCTTGAGCAGCGCCATCGGCTCATAGCCGAGGATCGCCTCCGGCGCCCGGATGACGGCGCCGCTCGAGTGACGGAACGAGACTTGCCTGACCCTGAGCTGAGAATGCCCGTCGATGCGGCCGAGCTCGGCCGAGGCGGCCTCCACCTTCCAGTCGGGGCCCAGCCGCTCCTCGATCGCGGACGAGATTCGCCCTTCGAGACCGGAGAGCGGAATGATCCCGGTGACGAGCAGCGTCACGGCCGCGCCGGCCAGCACCACGGCAGCGACCACGATCGCGACACAGATCGTGATCAAGCCGGCCCTGGCGCGCTTCTTCACGACCTCCGCATCGCAGGCCGCGCCCTGCGGCGCCGGCTCGCCCTGCCCGGCAAGCGCAACCTTTGCTTCCTGCTCCGCCAAAATGCGCGTGGTCCTCTCGGGCGTCGGTGCCGCTTCCGACAAGGTGCAGCAAAAGCGCCCCTTGCCGCAATCTCGGGAGACGGCATGGATGTCGATGTGACCTGACGATGCGATTCGGCAACCCGTAACCGGCGGCTGCCTCGTCTTTCGCCAGATCGCGCCGCTCCCCGGCCAGTGAGGGACGGGTTTCGTCGGGCACACGAACCCGATCGGAGAACCGATCCTACTCAAATCTAGCGGCTGCGGCGGTCCATGCCCCCCGAAGGCGACAAAAGGAAGGCGGAAACGATGGTTTTGCAGGAAGGTGATGCGGCACCGGATTTCCGTCTGCCGCGCGATGGCGGTGGCGAGGTCACGCTGGCCGGCTTTCGGGGGCGCAAACTGGTGCTCTACGCCTACCCCAAGGACGACACGACCGGCTGCACGCGAGAGGCGATCGACTTCAACCGGCTCCGTCCTGATTTCGCCGCCTGCGGCACCGAGATCGTCGGCGTCTCGCCTGACCCGGCCACGCGGCACGATCGCTTCAAGCAGAAATACGAGCTCGACCTGACGCTCTTGGCCGATGAGGGCCAGGCTCTCGCCAACGCCTATGGCATCTGGGTCGAGAAGAGCATGTATGGCCGAAAGTTCATGGGCATCGAGCGGGCCACGTTCCTGATCGACGCCGACGGACGGATCGCGCGGATCTGGCGCAAGGTGAAGGTCGCCGGCCATGCCGAGGCGGTTCTGGCCGCGGCGCGAGCCTTGTAGAGCCTCGACATCGGCGCGGTCTTTGCGAAAGATTAACCCTAACAATCCCTAATGACGGTATCGGCAGCGTTTCCCCCGGTACCGCGTATGCATGCACAGCCTCACACAGCCCCGTCCCTCCCGGTCAGCGGGCTCGTCGTCCACAAGACCTACACCATCCGCCGTTCGACGATGCTCATGGGTTTGGGCTGGCTCGCGCTGATGACGGCGTGCAGCGGCACCGCCGGCTGGTACATCCTCAGCAAGGACGACCTCGCCGCCCGCATGATCGCCCGCGAGACGACGCGGCAATACGCCTATGAGGACCGCATCGCCGCCCTGCGTGCGGATGTCGACCGTTATGCCAGCCGCGCCTTACTCGACCAGGACGGTGTCGAGTCACGCGTCGACGAGCTGGCAACCCGCCAGGCCGAGCTCGAATCGCGGCAGTCGCTCGTGACGGCGATGACCGATGCATTGCAATCCAACGGCGTCCTGCCGGCCAACAGGCTTCCCCTGCGCCCACGCGTGGCCAAGCCCGAGGAAGCGATTCGGGCCTCGGGCGTGACGAGCTTCGCGCCGATCATGCCGAGCAAGCCGACCCCTGCCCCCGAGACGCCAGCGCTGCGCGGCGCCGAGGCCAACGCCCAGAATGGCTGGCAGTCGGGCGAGGTCGCCCCGCCCGAGCCCCCCGCCAAGCGGGTCGAGGCGAGCCTGGAGAAGCTCGACAAGGCCATGGCCCGAACCTCCGACGCGCAGCTCGACGCCCTCAAGGAGATGGACCAGAAGGTCGCGGAGGCGCAGAAGAAGCTGCGCAGCGCGCTCGCGGAAACCGGGCTCGACACCGACCGCATGGCTGCCCCGGCCATCGTCGATGGCGGCGTCGGCGGCCCGCTGGTACCGGTGAAGCTCGATCCCTCGGCCGGCCCCTTCGAGGCGACCCTGACCGCGCTGCAGCCGCGTCTGACCTCTCTCATCCGCCTGCGCGGCCTCGCCGAGCAGATGCCGCTCGGCCGGCCGATGACAGGCGATCACGACTTCACCTCGAATTTCGGCTACCGCACCGATCCCTTCACGCGCGGGCTGGCAATGCATACCGGCGTCGATTTCCGCGCCGCGCCGGGCTCCCCGATCCTCGCCACCGCGCCCGGAAAAGTCGTGGCGGCCGAATATAACGGCGGCTACGGCAACATGGTCGAGGTCGAGCACGCCAACGGGCTGAGCACGCGCTATGCCCATATGTCGGCGATCTCCGTCTCGGTCGGCCAGATGGTGAAGGCCGGCACGGTGGTCGGCAAGGTCGGCACGACCGGCCGCTCGACCGGCCCGCATCTGCATTACGAAACCCGCATCAACGAGGAGCCGGTCGATCCAACCCGCTTCCTCAATGCCGGCAGCAAGCTGGCGAACATTCTCTGATGCGCAGAGCCCCTTTGTCATTCCCGGGCATTGCGCAGCAATGAGTCCGGAGCCCATGAACACGGCGCAGCAAAAAGGGCGGCATGATTGCCGCCCTTTTTCAATTTCCGCGCTCATGGGCTCCGAACCGTGCCCTTGCGCGCCGGAATGGCGATGTCGGGCCTAGTCGATATCCTCGACCTCGACCTGGGTGCCGTAAACGCGCTGGGCCAACGACGCCTCCATGAACGCGTCCAGATCGCCGTCGAGCACGTCGGCAGGCGCTGTCGAGCTCACGCCGGTGCGCAGATCCTTCACGAGCTGATAGGGCTGCAGCACATAGGAGCGGATCTGATGGCCCCAGCCGATATCGGTCTTGGAGGCCTGCTCGGCATTGGCCTTTTCCTCGCGCTTCTTCAGCTCGACCTCGTAGAGGCGCGCGCGCAGCATGTCCCAGGCCTTGGCCCGGTTCTTGTGCTGCGAGCGCTCCTGCTGGCAGGACACCGCGATGCCGGTCGGGATATGCGTGATGCGCACCGCCGAATCCGTGGTGTTGATGTGCTGGCCGCCGGCGCCCTGGGCACGATAGGTGTCGATGCGGCAGTCCGATTCGTTGATGTCGATGACGATGCGGTCGTCGACGACGGGATAAACCCAGATCGATGCGAACGAGGTCTGCCGCCGGGCATTCGAATCGAAGGGCGAGATGCGCACGAGGCGGTGCACACCCGATTCGGTCTTCAGCCAGCCATAGGCGTTGTGGCCCTTGAACTGCAGCGTCGCCGATTTGATGCCGGCCGTGTCGCCGTCCTGGTATTCGAGCGTCTCGACCTTGAACTTTCGCCGCTCGCCCCAGCGCCGATACATGCGCAGCAGCATCTCGGCCCAGTCCTGGCTTTCGGTGCCGCCCGCGCCGGGATGGATTTCGACATAGGTATCGAGCATGTCGGCTTCGCCCGAGAGCAAGGTCTCGACCTGCAGCCGCGCCGCTTCGTCCTGAACGGCCTTGATCGCCTGCTCGCCCTCGGTGACGGTGGCGTCGTCGCCCTCCATCTCACCGAGTTCGATCAGCGTCAGAGCGTCGTCGAGCTCGCGCTCGAGCTTCCCGATGCCCTCGATCTGGGTCTCGAGCCCGGTGCGCTCGCGCATCAGCTTCTGCGCGGCTTCGGCATCGTTCCAGAAATCGGGCCCCTCCGAGAGGGCGTTGAGTTCCGCTAGGCGGCGCTGGGCTTCATCCCAGTCAAAGATGCCTCCTCAGCAGTCCGATCGACTGCTTGGCGTTATCGAGTTGCGTCTGGATTTCGGGGCGCATGATCGTCGTCAGATCTTCCGTTGTCGGTCTTGGATTCGTAGCGCTGAGATAGGGGCGAAAGACCGCGCTGTAAACGCCCGCCTCACATCTTGCCGGGCCCCGGGGCGTTCACCCTCACCGGCAAAGACAGGGCCCGGATGCGTATCCGGGCCTTGCTGCATCGTGAAAAGCGCTGGTCAGTAGAGGCCGCCGGTGCCCGAGCCGACCGCGCGCCCGCCCCCCGCCGGCGCGGCGAACGGGGCGCTGCCGTCGCCCGAGCCGACGACGGAATAGCTGTCGGGCGGCGCAGTGCCGGGCTTGAAGGCCTCGAGGATGCCGCCCTCGCCGCCGGCACGCATGCCGGTGCGTGGATCGACGCGGATCAGCTTGATGCCGGCCGGCACACGGAACGGCGTCGCGGGCTTGTCCTTGAGCGCCACCGTCATGAAATCGCGGAAGATCGGCGCGGCATACTGGCCCGCCGTCGCGGAGGTGCCGAGCGACTTCGGCTTGTCGAAGCCCATATAGACGCCGACGGCGAGGTCCGGCGAGAAGCCGACGAACCAGACGTCCTTGGCATCGTTGGTCGTGCCCGTCTTGCCGGCGAGCGGCTTGCCGACGGACTTCACCACGGTCGCCGTACCGGCATTGACCACGCCTTCCAGGATCGAGACCATCTGGTAGGCCGTCAGCGGGTCGATGACCTGCTCGCGGTTGTCGATGAGGCGCGGCTCGGTCTGGTTCGCCCATTTATCGGCATTGCAGCCCTCGCAGACGCGCTGGTCGTGCCGGAAGATGGTGGAGCCGGTGCGGTCCTGGATGCGGTCGATCAGCGTCGGCCGGATGCGCTTGCCGCCATTGACGAGCATCGAATAGGCCGCCGTCATCCGCATCACCGTCGTCTCGCCGGCGCCGAGCGCCATCGAGAGCACGGGCTGGAGATCGTCATAGATGCCGAAGCGGCGGGCATATTCCGCGATCAGCGGCATGCCGACATCCTTGGCCAGGCGCACCGTCATCAGGTTCTTCGAGAACTGGATGCCGTAGCGCAGCGTGCGCGGCCCCACCGACTTGCCGTCGAAGTTCTCGGGCCGCCACATGCCCAGCCCCGGCCCCTGGTCGATCTCGATCGGCGCATCGAGGATGATGCTGGACGGGGTGTAGCCATTGTCCAGCGCCGTCGAATAGACGAAGGGCTTGAAGGACGAGCCCGGCTGGCGCATCGCCTGGGTGGCGCGGTTGAACTCCGACTGGTCGTGCGAGAAGCCGCCGACCATGCCGAGCACGCGGCCGGAGAACGGGTCCATCACGACAATGGCGCCATTGACCTCCGGCAGCTGACGCAGGCGGGCATAGCCCGGCCGGTTCTCGATTGGTTCGACATAGACGACATCGCCGGCCGAAACCACCTGCGAGACACGGCCACGGCGGGTCCATTTGATTCCGTCCGCAGCTAGCGTGACCGTTTCGCGGCGGGTGTTGAGGTTGCCGGCATTGTCGCGCAACGGATGCAGGCCGAGCCTGGCGCTGTCGCCGTTGGCGTCGAGCACCACGGCGAGCCGCCAGGGCGCCACATCGCCCAGCACCGGCAATTCGCCGAGCGCCTTGCCCCAGTCCTGCCCGGCGATATCGAGCTTCTGGATGGCGCCACGCCAGCCGCGCGCCTCGTCGAACCGCACGAGACCGTCGACCAGCGCCTTGCGCGCCGTCAGCTGGATCTTGGGATCGACCGTGGCACGGACCGACAGGCCGCCTTCGAGCAGCTTCTTCTCGCCATAGCGATCCTGCAATTCGCGGCGGATTTCCTCGGCGAAATAGCCGGCGGCGATGTTGTTCGGCGAGACCTGGCGCGGATTGACACCGAGCGGCTGCTTCTTGGCGGCTTCGGCGACGTCGCGCTTGACGTAACCGTTCTCGACCATGCGGTCGATCACGTAGTTACGGCGCTCGATCGCGCGATCGGTATTGCGGAAGGGCTGCAGATCGCTCGGCGCCTTCGGCAGCGCCGCGAGATAGGCGGCCTCCTGCAGGTTCAGCTCATGCACCGACTTGCCGAAATAGTTCAGCGCCGCCGCGGCGATGCCGTAGCTGCCGAGCCCAGGCGCCGGCGCGCCGAGATAGATCTCGTTGAGATAGAGCTCGAGGATCTTGTCCTTCGAGTAGGTCGATTCGAGCTTCAGCGCGACGAGCGCCTCGCGGATCTTGCGCTCCAGCGACTGCTCCGAGCCGACGAGGAAGTTCTTCGCCACCTGCTGGGTGATGGTCGAGGCGCCCTGCGGCCTGCGATTGGCGCCGCGGTTGCGGAAGTTATAGATCGCGGCGCGGGCGAGGCCCTCGGGATCGACGCCCATATGCTTGTAGAAATTCTTGTCCTCGGCCGAGATATAGGCATCGACGACGAGCTTCGGCACCGCCTGGATCGGGATGTAGAGCCGGCGCTCGCGGGCATATTCGGCGATCAGGCTGCCGTCGCCCGCATGGACGCGGGTCATCACCGGCGGCTCGTAGTTCCGCAGCTGCGCATAATCCGGCAGGTCCCTGGAATAATGCCAGATCAGGCCGCCGAGCACGGCCGCGCCGATCACGAAAGCGATCGTGCCGGCAGCGAACAACCATCCGAAGATTCGCAGGATAAACCGCATCTCAGGTCCCGGACCCCATCTCTGCCACCCGGCGCGCGCCGAAACGGGGCGCTTTGCAACGGCAAGCTATAACATGACCGTGATGGCGGAACCGTGGCTTCGCGACCACAATTCGTGTCAACTTGACACCATCTCGCGAACTTAAGGCGCGTGCCGGTTCTCGGCTGCCTGCCCGACAGAGGCACGCTCCCGGGCAAAGTACTCGTCCACCGCCGCACCGACGGCACCAACCGCTTTTCCGCGCCATTCGGCGGAAGTCAACAGCTCGGCATCCTTCGGGCTCGACATGTAGCCGAGCTCGATCAGCACCGAAGGCACGTCCGGCGCGCTCAGCACCCAGAACCGCGCGGAGCGCAGCGGGATCTTGTGCATCCGGACCGAGGCCCCCATCTTTTCGACCAGATTGCGGGCGAAGACCCCGGAGAAGGTCCGCGTCTCGCGTCGCGCCAGATCGATCAGGATGCCGGCGACGTCCTGCACCTCCTCGCTGGTTTCCAGCCCCGCCACGGCATCTGCCTGGTTCTCTTTGGCGGCGAGCCTGGCAGCCTCGGCGTCGGTCGCCCGTTCGGAGCGCGTATAGACGGTGGCACCCCGGACATCCTGGGCCTGCGTCAGCGAATCGGCATGGATCGAGATGAACAGGTCCGCCTTTTCGTCCTGCCCGATCTTCACCCGGTCGCCGAGCGACACGAAGCGGTCGTCGTCACGGGTCATCACCACGCGATAGCGGCCGGAGGCTTCGAGCTGCTGCTTCAGCGCAAGGCCGAAATTCAGCACCACCGATTTCTCGGCAATCGAGGCGACGAGCGTACCGGGGTCGATGCCGCCATGACCGGGATCGATGACGATCGTGCGGCGCGCCTCTCCCGTGGGCTTCGCCGGCGTCGGCAGGGCGGCCGTGACGTTCGGCTTCCTCGCCTTGGCGGCCTCGGCCAGGAATTCGGCGCGACCAGTCTTCCGGAGCTCGATCACCAGTTCGCCGAGCCCGCCCCGAAGGGCACGAACCTCGGCCTTCGCGATCGCCGCGGGCTGCGAAAGGTCGATGATGATTCGGGCCTTGTCGGCCGTGAACAGCCCGTAGCGATAGGCGCCGATGAAGCCGGCGGTCTTGCGGGCGCCGGGCTGAATCTGGAAATTCGTCGATGGCATTTCGACGATGACGCGGTCGGGCGCGGCCTGCACCCAGGACTCGACGTCGATGACGGTCGAGAGCGCCATGGTCAGCTTGACGATGTCGCCTTGCTGCTCGAGCCGCGCATCAGTCGCGACGGGAAATTCGCTCTGCGACCTGCCCGGCTCGCCGAACGCCGGAACGGCGCCGAGAAGGACGCACAGCCCCACCATCGGCCAGACACCGGCCCACGCGCGCGAAACCGCCCTCCAGCGCCCCACAGCCCGGAAAAAGCCCGATTCGACCTGGCGGATGCGTGAAAACAGCTCAAAAATCCCGCTTGTCGTCACCAAGACTTAACCATAGCGACCCGAATTCCTAACAGGCCGTTACCACGACATCATCGCGCGATGAACCGCGCCGCCATGCGTTCCGCGCGATCCGGTTGCGATGTGACTTGCAAATCACTGTGACCTATCTGTAATGGAACATGGTTGCCCGCCAACCTGCCCATAGGACACATCCGGATCGAACCATCCGTCGGCGTCCGGAGCAGGTTGGGCCTCCGCCCATCCGGGTGGTGGCAGCAGGTCGACCGTAATGGATCGTCCGCAGAGGGCGGGCCGGGATCGCGAGTTCAGCGCCCTGCCCTGTCTCGCGAGCGTGCAAACGCGGAGCGTCCTGTCGAGAGACGGGCGCGCCGCAGGTCAGGGCAGATGACGGGGCAAGCGACGCCGCACGTATCATCGGTGAAGCATTCAAACCTGCGGGATTGCGCTGGGCGTTTCGTTCGCTCTGCCTTCCCCAGCCGCCTTCCTGTCTCGACCGACTTCTCCCTCCTGCAACATGCCGGCTCGCGCCGGCCCTTCAGCGGCGCCCTGGCTCGCGGCAGCGGATTCTTGTCCGCAGCCTCGCGGGTCTTGCCAGCGGCCGCGCCCATGGAAATTTCTGATGGCCAACAAAATGCTGATCGATGCCACCCACCCGGAAGAGACCCGGGTCGTGGTGGTGCGCGGATCCCGCGTCGAAGAGTTTGATTTCGAATCCGCCAGCCGCAAGCCGCTCCGCGGCAACATCTATCTCGCCAAGGTGACCCGCGTGGAGCCGTCGCTCCAGGCGGCCTTCGTGGAATATGGCGGCAATCGGCACGGCTTCCTCGCCTTCTCCGAGATCCACCCGGACTACTACCAGATCCCTGTCGCCGACCGGCAGGCGCTCATCGAGGACGAGGCGCGCGCCGAGCGTGACGAAGAGCGCGACGAGGAGCGCCGCGAGAAGCGCGGCCGCCGCGACCGCGGGCGCCGTGGCGACCGCGATCACCGCGCCAAGAAGGCCGCCGCCGACGAGACCGTCTCGGCCGAGATCGAGACGGCCGGCGAGAGCGCTGGCGAACATGTCGAGACCGACGGCAAGCAGGCCGCCATGGTCAATGAGGGCGCGCCGGCTTTCGGCGAGTCCTTCGCGCCGGCCATTGCCGAATCGGCGACTGAGGACGCCGTCGAAAACGCCGCGCCGCTGACCTTCGAGACGACGGAAGCGGTCGCATCGGCCGACGAGGCCGCCTCGTCCGAGAATCAGGCCGAGGCCCGCAAGCCTTCCGACCACGAGGACGGCGACGACGAGGATCATGGTGACGAGGCCGAAGAGGCTCCCGAGCAGATCGGCGGCGGCGACGCCCTCGACGACATGCCCGAGCGGCCGCACCGCCAGTCGCGCCGCCAGTACAAGATCCAGGAGGTGATCAAGCGCCGCCAGATCATCCTGGTCCAGGTCGTCAAGGAGGAGCGCGGCAACAAGGGCGCAGCGCTGACCACCTATCTCTCGCTCGCCGGCCGCTACTCGGTGCTGATGCCGAACACCGGCAAGGGCGGCGGCATCTCGCGCAAGATCACCAATGCCGAGGACCGCAAGCGCCTCAAGGAGATCGCCCAGGAGCTGGAGGTGCCGGAGGGCATGGGCCTGATCCTGCGCACGGCCGGCGCCTCGCGCACCAAGGTCGAGATCCGGCGCGACTACGAATATCTGATGCGGATGTGGGAGAGCGTGCGCGAGCTGACGCTGGCCTCCGTCGCCCCGGCGCTGGTCTATGAGGAGGGCAACCTCGTCAAGCGCTCGATCCGCGACCTCTACAACAAGGACATCGACGAGGTTCACGTCGCTGGCGAGGAGGCCTATCGCGAGGCCAAGGACTTCATGCGCATGCTCATGCCGAGCCATGCCAAGAGCGTGAAGCCCTATCGCGACCAGACCCCGCTCTTCGCCGCCTTCGGCGTCGAGAGCCAGCTCGACGCAATGTTCTCGAACACGGTGACGCTGAAGTCCGGCGGCTACCTCGTCATCAACCAGACCGAAGCGCTGGTCGCGATCGACATCAACTCGGGCCGTTCGACCCGCGAGCACAATATCGAGGACACCGCCCTCAAGACCAATCTCGAAGCGGCCGAGGAAATCTCCCGCCAGCTCAGGCTGCGCGACCTCGCCGGCCTCGTCGTGATCGACTTCATCGACATGGAGGAGAACCGGAACAACCGGGCCGTCGAGAAGAAGCTGAAGGAATGCCTCAAGGACGACCGTGCCCGCATCCAGCTCGGGCGCATCTCGGCCTTCGGCCTGCTCGAGATGTCGCGCCAGCGCATCCGCACCGGCGTGCTCGAGAGCTCCTCGATCCCCTGCCCGCACTGCGCCGGCGCCGGCATGATCCGCTCGACGCCCTCCGTCGCGCTGCAGATCCTGCGCGCGCTGGAGGAGACGCTGATCAAGAGCGCCTCGCACAACCTCACCATCCGCACCCGGCCGGAGGTCGCGCTCTACGTCCTCAACCAGAAGCGCGCGCATCTGGCCGATCTCGAAAACCGCTTCGCCATCGCGATCACGATCTCGACCGATGTGAACCTGCTCGGCACCCGCTATTTCGAGCTGGAGCGCGGCGAGTTCGTCGGCAATGAGGGCCGGGTCGTACCTTCGCCCTTCAAGGCCGAGGCAGTCGCCTCCGATGTCGATGACGAGGCACTCGACGCCGCCGCCGAGGCCGCCGCACTCGACGCCGAGACCGGCGACAGCGAGACGGCCGCCGGCGACGCGCAGGAGGAGCGCAGCGAAGGCGAGGCCGAGAGCCGAGAGAACCGCCGCCGCCGCCGGCGCCGGCGTCGTCGGCGGGGTGGCGAGCGCGACCAGCAGGACATGCAGGGCGAAGGCACCGCGAGCGAGGACGGCGATGATGACGAGGGCGAGGAATCGGCAAGCGCCGAGACCGTCGTCGAGAGCGCGACCGAGGCTCCGGCAATCGAGGCGGTAGCCGCCGAGGAAGCCGCGTCTCCGGCCGAGGAGCCCAAGCCGAAGCGCAGCCGCGCCCGCAAGCCGAAGGTGACGAAGGAGGCCGAGGCGGCCAAGGAGGTCGCGGCCGATACCGTCGTCGCGGAAGCCGCGCCAGTCGAAGCCGAAAAGCCGAAGCGTAGCCGCTCGCGGAAGAAGGTCGTTCCGATCACCGAGGGAGGTGCTGCCGGGTCTGCGCCCGCGCCGGTGGAGCCCGAGGCGCCTGCCCGTGCCGAGAAGCCGGCCAAGGCTGCTGTGGAGCCCGCTGCGGAGGCCGAGCCCAGCGCCGCCGCCGCGCCGCCTGCCCCGGAACCCGAGCCGGCTCCCGCTCCGCGCCCCGTCGAAGAGCCCGTCGCGGTCGTCCTGACCGAGCCGGATCCGACACGGCCGAAGCGCGGTGGTTGGTGGAACAAGCTCGCCGGCCGTTCCTGAGCCGAGAGAACATCGCAAGATCGAAAGGCCCGCTGCTCCGCAGCGGGCCTTTTTCATGATCCGACCTCGCCAGCCATTGGCCGCAGCCGCGAAGCGGGGCATCATCGGCAGGCTCGCAAGCCATCCGAGGGGCAAGCATGCCGCCACCGCGCAGCACGGAGCATGTCGTCCTGAGCGTCCTGTCGGCGGCGGCCTTGGCCGCGCTCGCCATTCTCGCATGGCGCGCCGTCGGCTGGTTGGGCGTCGGCGTGCTCGGCCTGCTCGTCCTGTTCATCGCCGTCAGGGTCGAACTCGAAGGCAATCGCCCGATGGGCCCGCAGATGACGCCCGGCCTCTATGCCGACCAGTATCGCAGCGAGGTGGAGGCCGAGCCGGCTGCGCGTGCTGGCCGCCGCGCGGAACGCCTGTCGGTCATCGGCGCCGCCCGGCTCGCCCGCCTGTTCGGTGCCGTGCTCGCGGTGACGGGCTTCGGGCTGTTCCTGTTGCTCTGACGCTTGAGCGCCATCAGCCCGCCGCAGGCGCGAGCGGGGTCGGCGGCGGCACGGTCGAGATCGCCGCGGCCGCCCCGGCCTGCGTGCCCTGGTCGCCGCCGCGCACCGTGACCGCGTTCGAGGCGAAGGGGATCCTGGCCTCGTTCAGCACCCGGTAGACCCGCTTCAGCGCCTCGCGCTGCAACGCCGAGGCCTGGTTCGGCTTGGCCGTGAATTTCAGCCGGATCACGATGGCGCTGTCGGTGATGTCGGCGACGCCCTGCATCTTGAGCGGGGCGATGAAATGCGGACCGAATTCCGGATCCTCGAGCAAGGCGAGCCCGGTCTTCTTGATCGCCTTGCGCGCCTGCTCGATATCGGCCGAATGGTCGAGGCGGACATTGAACTTCACCGTCGCCCAGTCGCGGCTCGCATTGGTCAGCGACGAAATCTGGCCGAACGGCACGGTGTGGATCTGGCCGCTCTGGTGGCGCAACTGGATCGAGCGCAGCGAGATCTTCTCCACCGTGCCCTTGAGCCGGCCGGTATCGACATATTCGCCGACGCGGAAGGCGTCCTCGATCATGAAGAACATGCCCGAGACGATGTCGCGCACGAGCGTCTGCGAACCGAAGGAAAAGGCGAGGCCGAGAATGCCGAAACCGGCAAGCAGCGGGCCGATATCGACGCCGAGGCGGGAGAGCACGACGAGGATGGTCAGGCCGACCACCGCGCCGAGAATGACGCCGCGCAGGACCGGCAGAACCGTGGCGAGACGGGTCGGAACGGCATCGTCATGGGCGGCCTCCTCATCGGCGGGACCGACGACGAGGCGCTTCGGCGCATAGGCATCGAAGAATGCGCGCAGGAAGACCAGCGCCACCCAGCCGGCGAAGGCGAAGACGACCACGCCGGCCGCCTGGCGGGAAAAGACCACGAACTGGTCCGAGCTCATCCCGAGCAGCAAGGCGGCCCAGAGCCGCGCCAGCACGAAGAGGCCGGCGGCCCAGATCACACCGACCGCGGCGGCCCGCAGCGCCGCGCCGCCGGCCTGAGACAGAGGCGTCGCCCCCTGCGTCGTCTGGCGATGCATGGCCCGGCAATGCATCAGGCTGGAGATGCCCACGACGAGAATCGGCAGGATCACGATGGCGGTCTGCGTCAGCGCCCCGGCCTCGGCCCAGCGCCCGCCATTCGTCATCATCGCCGCCCCGGCCTCGACGAGCCAGAGCAGGATGCTCGCCGCCATGTAGAACCAGGCAGCCCCGGCCGCCACCATGCGCCGCACCACGCCCGGCGACGAGGCCCCGGACAGCACCAGCGCCGCGAGGTCATGGCGCATGTCGTAGAACCACCAGAGCTTGAACAGCGTCACCGCGAAACCGGTCAGCGCGATGAGACCGGCAGCCGGAAGGGGATCATGCGCGACGTGGTGCGTGAGCAGGATGCTGGTGACGATCACCGGCGTCGCGATCGCATAGAGGACCAGCAGCCGGAAGTGATGGTCGGCCCGCGGCAGCGGCATGATGCGCCGCTCCGGCGCACCGGGCGCCAGCAGGAAACGGCCGACGGCGATGTAGATCGCTCCGATGGCCGCGCCGTTGGTCGCCGTCGTCAGGCTGATCGAGGCGATGTCGCTCTCCGGCAGCCAGGCGTTGCGGGCGATCCGCACGACCAGCAGCGCCAGCAGGATCGTCAGCATGTCCTCGGCGAGGCCGTAGGCGGAGGCGATCAGGCGCGGCGTGAATTCCGGCCCGGCCGGCACGCGCTTGCGGGCGAACCAGCCCACACAGGCGGCCCGCACCAGGAAGGCCACCGCCAGCGCGAGCGCCACGATCGACAGGATGCGCCAGCCGGCCGGCAAGCCGGTTTGCCCATTGGCATTGCGCTGCCAGGCAGCCTGCCAATCCGCCGGCAACCCGGCAATGCTCGGAATCGCCCTGTTGCCATAGTCGATGCCGTCGACGACCCGGTCGAGCAGCGCGTCGATCTGGCCGGAGAGCATGTCGTCCCCGGTCGATGGCATTCCGACCGGCCCGGCCTTCGCGGGCGCGGCCGGCTTCGATGCCGATTTGAGCTTCTTGTCGGTCGCGTCGGGCGCAGGCGGCGGAGCCGTTCCGGCGAGCCTGATCTCGACCCGCCGGCCGCCGGCCGACAGCGCGTTCACCGTATTGGCGATCGTCTCGGGCGTCTCGTCGCCGCGCAATGTCAGGACGACCGGGGGCTGAGCCGGCGTCTGGGCACGCGCGGCATGGTCGGCAACGAGCATGGCCAGACAGGCCAGGACCAGAGAAACGCCCCATCTCATGACAGCCGGGCCGGCCGCGCCACGATTCATGGCAGATCTCCGCTTCGCGCTCGCCACTGACAATGCTGAGCTTTGGCCGAGCCTGGCAAGGGGCTCGCGCTCAAAGCTCGTCGTCAGCGCGTCTTGAGCCAGGTTCCGAGGCGCGAAACGGCCTCCTCGCATTCAGTGAGAGAGCCCGCGAAGGAGAGCCTGACGGTGCGCGCCCCACGCCCCTCGTCGAAATCGAGCCCGGGCGTGATCGCGACCCCTGCCCTTTCGAGAGCGTCGCGGCAGAAGCTCATGGAATCGTTCGAATATCGGCCGACGTCGAGATAGATGTAGAAGGCGCCGTCGACCGGCAGGAAATCCCCCAGCCCGATCTGCGGGAGGGCCTTCAGCAGGAAGGCGCGGTTCGCGGCGTAGCCGGCCTTGATGGCTTCACATTCTTCCGTCGCGTCGAAGGCAGCCTCGCCGGCGACCTGGCTGAGATAGGGCACCGAGATCGAGAAATTCTGCTGCAGCCGCTCGATCGTCCTGACGAGACGCGGCGGTACCACCAGCCAGCCGACTCGCCAGCCGGTCATGCAGTAATATTTGGAGAAGGAGTTGACGATGATCGCGTCGGGATCGGCGGCGAGCGCCGTGGTCGCCGGCGCCTCATAGGTCAGGCCGTGATAGATCTCGTCGGAAATGTACCAGAGCCCGAGCCGACGGCAGCAGGCGGCGACCTCCGCGATGGCCTCAGGTGTCATCACCACGCCGGTCGGGTTGGCGGGGCTCATCGTCAGCACGCCGGCGAGCGGCTTTTCGCGATGGGCGCGCTCGATCAGCTCGGGTGTCAGCGCAAAACGGGTCTCCGGCCCGACCTCGATCGCGACCGGTTCCAGCCCGAGCGCGATCAGGATGTTGCGATAGGCCGGATAGCCCGGCGCCGTGATCGCGATCCGCGCACCCGGCTGGAAGCAGGCGAGGAAGGCCAGGATGAAGCCGCCCGAGGAGCCCGTCGTCACCACGACCCGCTCCGCCGCCACGTCAACGCCATAAGCCTCGCGATAATGGCGGGCGATGCGAGCCCTCAGCGAATCCGTGCCCAGCGCCTGGGTGTACCCGATCCGGCCATCCTCCAGCGCATGCGAAACGGCGGCGCGGATCGAGCGTGGCGTCGGCGCGGAGGGCTGGCCGACTTCCATATGCACGACCGAGCCGCCCTTGCGCTCGATGGCCGCCGCCTGGTTCATCACGTCCATGACGATGAATGGGGCGACGCGCTCGGCCCGTTCCGCGAGGGCGGGCAGGCCGGAAGCTGGAAAGCTGGGTTGCGGCATCGTCATGTCCGTTTGCGGCGATCTGGCCGCGGGCGTAGCCGAGGCCGCCGCCGCCTGCAACCTGCGGCAAGGGAGCCGATCGGAGCATCCGGGTCAGGCTGGGCACTCTAAGCTGTGATTTGACGCCGGCACGCCGAGCAACCACAAGCACGGGCTGAAACGCTTCCGTGCCGGCGCCCATCCTGCGGGTGCCGCAAGCGAAAGGACGACGAGATGGCTTTCCCGACCCTCACCAGCCTGGCGCGCGCCTGCCTGCGCCCTGCCGGCCTCGCGCTCGGCCTCTGGCTCGCGACGGTCGCCGCGCCCGCCCTGGCGCAGGGCCAGGCCCCGCTCACGCCCGAGCAGCGCAAGGCGATCGTCGATCTCATCCGCGAGACCATCGTCAAGAATCCCGAGATCATTCAGGACGCGCTCGTCGAGCTGGAGCGGCGCAACACCGTTGCGCAGGCCGAGGCCCAGCGTAACGCGGTCGCGGGAGAAAAGGCCAAACTTACCGACCCCGCCACCTCCATCGTCATCGGCAATCCGGAAGGCGACATCACGCTCGTCGAGTTCATGGATTACAATTGCAGCTTCTGCAAAAGGGCGATGCAGGACGTGACCGCCCTGTCCAAGGCCGACCCGAAGCTCAAGGTGGTGCTCAAGGACTTTCCGATCCTCGGCCCCGATTCGGTCGAGGCGAGCCGCGTCGCGATCGCGGTCAAGAACCAGCTCCAGGGAGCGAAATACTTCGATTTCCACAACAAGCTGATGGGCGTGAAGGGCCGCGTGAACGGCGCCAAGGCGCTCGAGATCGCCAAGGATTTCGGCGTCGATATCGATCGCGCCCGCAAGGACATGGACGCGGCCGCCACCAAGGCCTCGATCGAGGACACCGTCGCGCTGGGCGATCGTTTGGGCCTGACGGGCACGCCTGCCTTCGTGATCGGCGACGAGATCGTCTTTGGCGCCGTCGGCCAGGATGCCCTCAAGCAGAAGCTCGACTCGGTCCGTCGTTGCGGCAAGACCGACTGCGCCGGCTGATCCGCCGCCTGGATGACCGCCTTCCGTGGGCCGGCAAGGGAGCCTTGAGGCTTCCCCTGCCGGCCCGCAGCGTTTATGAGGACGGCGTCCGCCGCCTCGCGCGGTCCCTGGAATCCGCATCCTTCATGGTCGCCACGCCCACGCCGAAAGGCTCCTCCTTCGCTCTGTCGGCTCGATCCAGCAGCGGGACATCCCCTGCCATGTCCGGCCCGGCAGATCGAAAGGTCGGCGCGACCTCCGGGATGAAGCCTGCGGCTCTCGCCGCTTGAACCAAAACGAGCGGGATGGCGGCGCCGCCGCCGTCCCAACCGATTATCCGAGAAGACGGTGATATCCGCCATGGCGACCAAGAGCCCGATCGATCCAGACCTCGTCCGCGAGCTTGCCGAGCTATTGAACCAGACCGATCTCACCGAGATCGAGGTCGAGAAGGGCGATCTGCGCGTGCGCGTCGCCCGCAGCCTGGCGACCACGGTGCATGTGCCGGCAGCTCCGTATCCGGTCGCTCCCGCTCCGGCTGCCCCTGCCCCGGCGGCGCCCGCCGCCGTCGAGGTCAAGCCCGGCGCGGGCCATCCCGGTGCCGTCACCTCCCCGATGGTGGGCACCGCCTATTGCCGCCCCTCGCCCGAGGCCAAGCCCTTCGTCGAGGTCGGCAGCATCGTGAAGCAGGGCGAGCGCATCCTGCTCGTCGAGGCGATGAAGACCTTCAACGACATCGTCGCGCCGCGCGCCGGCAAGGTTACCGCGATCCTGGTCGAGGACGGCCAGCCGGTCGAATACGGTGAGCCGTTGCTGGTGATCGAGTGACGCCCAAGCGCAACGACGACGAGATCAAGATGTTCGACAAGATCCTGATCGCCAATCGCGGAGAGATCGCGCTGCGCGTGCTGCGTGCGGCGAAGGAGCTCGGCATCGCCACCGTCGCGGTGCATTCCACGGCCGACGCCAACGCCATGCATGTGCGCCTCGCCGACGAGAGCGTCTGCATCGGTCCGCCGCCGGCCCGCGAGAGCTATCTCAACATCCCGGCGCTGATCGCCGCCTGCGAGATCACCGGCGCCGACGCCGTCCATCCCGGCTACGGCTTCCTGTCCGAGAACGCCCGCTTCGCCGAGATCCTGGATCGTCACAACATCACCTTCATCGGCCCGAAGGCGGAGCATATCCGCAGCATGGGCGACAAGATCGAGGCCAAGCGCACGGCCAAGCGCCTCGGCATCCCCTGCGTGCCGGGCTCAGAGGGCGGCGTCTCCGACGATGCCGAGGCCCTGCGCATCATCCGCGAGATCGGCCTGCCCGTGATCATCAAGGCCGCGTCCGGCGGCGGCGGCAAGGGCATGAAGGTCGTGCGCAACGAGGACGAGCTCTCCGTCCTGCTCTCGACCGCCCGCAGCGAGGCGAAGGCGAATTTCGGCGACGATGCCGTCTATATCGAGAAATATCTCGAGAAGCCGCGCCATATCGAGATCCAGGTGCTCGGCGACGGTCGCGGCCACGCCATCCATCTCGGCGAGCGCGACTGCTCGCTTCAGCGCCGCCACCAGAAGGTCTGGGAGGAAGGCCCCTCGCCCGCCCTCAACGCCGGCGAGCGCGACCGCATCGGCGAGATCTGCGCCAAGGCGATGCGCGAGCTCCAGTACCGCGGCGCCGGCACGATCGAATTCCTCTACGAGGACGGCGAGTTCTACTTCATCGAGATGAACACCCGCATCCAGGTCGAGCATCCCGTGACCGAGATGATCACCGGGATCGACCTCGTCAACGAGCAGATCCGGATCGCGGCCGGCGCACCGCTCTCGCTCAAGCAGTCGGACATCGTCCTCGAGGGCCATGCCATCGAATGCCGGGTCAATGCCGAGCACCCGGCAACCTTCCGCCCCTCGCCCGGCAAGCTCGCCTCGTTCCATACGCCGGGTGGCCTCGGCGTGCGCGTCGATTCGGCGGCTTACCAAGGCTATACGATCCCGCCGCATTACGATTCGCTGGTCGGCAAGCTCATCGTGCATGGCCGCAACCGCGACGAATGCCTGATGCGGCTGCGCCGCTCGCTCGACGAGTTCGTCGTCGACGGCATCGATACGACGCTGCCCCTGTTCCGCACGCTGGTGCGCAACCCGGACATTCTCAACGGCGACTACAACATCCACTGGCTGGAGAAATTCCTCGCGGCCGGCGGCATGGGTGAGCCCGAGGCCTGAGAGTTCCGGTCACCGGAAACGGAAAAGCCCCTCGCAATGCGAGGGGCTTTTTGTTTTCCGGTGACTGCGACCTCGCTTCGCCCGTCATCCCGGGCGGAGCGAAGCGCAGACCCGGGATCCATGCCGGAGCCGGGATGACACCGATGGTTCCTCAAAGGGCCTTTCGTCAGGCGGGCAGACCTCAGATCGTCTCCAGCAGGCCCTTCATCAGCGCGCGGCGCGGCGCGATCGAAGAGATCAGCGCGTATTCCTGCAGCGTGTGAGCACCGTCGCCGTCGATGCCGAGGCCGTCGAGCGTCGGCACGCCGAGCGCGGCGGTGAAGTTGCCGTCGGAACCGCCGCCCGTCATCGGGCAATCCTGCAGGTCGAGCCCGATCCCGGCCGCGACGCCGCGCGCCGTCTCGAACAGCTCCGCCACGGCGGCGGATTTCTCGTAAGGCGGGCGGTTCATGCCGCCGGTGATGCGGATCGTCACCTCCGGATCATGAGCCTTCAGGCCGAGGATGCGTTGCTCCATCATCGCCCCGTCGGCAAGCGTCGTGACGCGGCAGTCGACGCTGAACCAGGCATGCTGCGGAATGACGTTCGCCGCCGTGCCGCCGCCGATCAGCGCGACGCTGGTGGTGATGCCGCGGGCATAGTCGGTCATGGCCTCGATGGCGAGGATCTGGTGCGCCGCCTCGCGTATGGCGCTGCGCCCGTCGGCGTGGCGCGAGCCGGAATGGGCCGGCCGGCCCTCCAAGCGGACCTCGAAGCGGCCGACGCCCTTGCGCGCCGTCACGATCCTGCCGCCCTGCCGCGCTGGCTCCGTGACCAGCACAGCCGCCGATCCCCGGCCGATCTCCTCGATCAGCCCCCGGCTCGTCGGAGAGCCTATCTCCTCGTCCGGCGTGAACAGGAACATCATCGGCCGCTTCGCGGAACCGGCCCTCGCCACGTCCTTGAAGGCTTGCAGGGCGAGCCAGGCCCCACCCTTCATGTCGTAGACGCCCGGCCCATAGAGCCTGTCGCCCTCGATGCGAACCGGCAGGTCCTTGCTGCTCGTCCCGACCGGATGCACCGTATCGAGATGCGACATCACCGCGACGGCCGGCTGGCCGTTGTCGAGCCCCGCCCGCAGCATCACCATGTCGCCGAGCCCGTCGCGGCCGGCGATCCGTTCGACCGCGATCGGCAGGCCAGCGACCTCCTTCGCGACCAGATCCATCATGCCGTTCACGCCGGCGGGATGACTGGTGGGACTCTCGAGCGCAACCCAGACGGAGAGCGCGGCGGCGGCATCGGCATGTGTCATGCCCGATCTATCGCCAAGAGGCCGGAACGGGACAAGTGAATTCGCAAGCGCGCCGCCGAGCCATGAGCGCATGACGGAACCCAGGCCCGGTTTCGACCCCTGCCCGCTCCCTGAGCTTGCTCAGGGGCAGGCCATTGACGGGCGCCGGAACGGAAGGTCCGGCCCCCCTCGACGCGGCGCTTATCGCCCCGTCTTCTGACGCCAGGCCGCGAAATCGATCTTCGACTGCTCGTCGGTCGGCGGATAGAGCCCGAGGATCGAGCGGCCCTCCAGCACCTTCTCCGTGACGAAATCCTCGAAGGCCGTCATCTCGATAGCCTCCTCCGCGATCTCGTCGGCGAGATGCGCCGGGATGACGACGACGCCCTCCCCGTCCCCGACGACGATGTCACCCGGAAAGACCGGCGCGTCGCCGCAGCCGATCGGCCCGTTGATCTCGATCGCCTGATGCGAGGTCAGGTTGGTCGGCGCCGAGGGGCGCTGGTGATAGGCGGGAATCGCGAGCTCCGCGATCTCCGGGCTGTCGCGGAAGCCGCCATCGGTCACGATGCCGGCAACACCGCGCACCATCAATCGCGACACCAGGATCGAGCCGGCGGACGCGGCGCGCGCATTCTGGCGGCTGTCGACGACGAAGACGGCGCCGGGCGGGCATTCCTCGACCGCCTTGCGCTGCGGATGCGACCTGTCCTGGAAGACGCTGAGCTGGTTCAGGTCTTCCCGCGCCGGGATGTAGCGCAGGGTGAAGGCCGGCCCGACCATGTTCTCGCCCTTGAAGCCGAGCGGGTGCACGTTCTGGATGAACTGGTTGCGCAAGCCGCGCTTGAACAGCGCCGTACAAAGCGTCGCGGTGCTGACGCGCTTCAGCTTCTCGCGCGTTTCGGTGGAAAGCATGATCATCGCTCCGGTCTAGAAAATAACGGGCTCGGGAACCGGCGCCCCGAAATCGGTGCGCAGGAAATCGAAGTCGCAGCCTTCGTCGGCCTGGCCGATATGGCGCGAGAACATCCAGCCATAGCCGCGCTCGTAGCGTGCAGGCTCGGGCTTCAGCGCGGCCTTGCGCCGTGCCAGTTCCTCGTCGGAAACCTCCATCGAAATCCTGCGGTTAGGCACATCGACAGTGATGATGTCCCCCGTCTTCACCAGCGCCAGCGGCCCGCCGACATAGGATTCCGGCGAGACATGCAGGATGCAGGCGCCGTAGGAGGTGCCGCTCATGCGCGCATCCGAGATGCGCACCATGTCGCGCACGCCCTGCTTCACCAGCTTCTTGGGGATCGGCAGCATGCCCCATTCCGGCATGCCGGGGCCGCCGAGCGGGCCGGCATTGCGCAGCACCAGAACGGTATCGGCTGTCACGTCGAGATCATCGCGGTCGATATTCGCCTTCAGCATCGGATAATCGTCGAAGACGAGCGCCGGCCCGGAATGCGTCAGCAGTTTCGGCGAGGCGGCGGAAGGCTTCATCACGCAGCCGCGCGGCGCGAGATTGCCCTTGAGCAGCGCGATCGCACCCTCGGCATAGATCGGGTTGTCGAGCGGGCGGATGACGTCGTCATTGTAGATCTCGGCCCCGACGAGGCTCTCGCGCCAGCTCTTGCCGGAGGCGTTGATCTGGTCGAGGTCGAGGAAGGGCGTCAACCGCGTCAGCAGGCCGAGCAGCCCGCCAGCATAGTAGAAATCTTCCATCAGATATGTGTCGCCGCTCGGCCGGACATTGGCGATGACCGGCACCTTGCGGCTCGCCGCGTCGAAATCCTCGAGCCCGATGGCATGGCCGGCGCGGCGCGCCATGGCGACGACATGGATCACCGCATTGGTCGAGCAGCCCATCGCCATGGCCACGTTGATCACATTGCGGAAGGCGGCTTCGGTCTGGATCTTCTCCGGCGTCAGCCCTTCCCAGACCATCTCGACAATGCGCCGCCCGGTCGCGGTCGCCATGCGGATATGGTTCGAATCGGCGGCGGGGATCGAGGAGGCGCCGGGCAGCGTCATGCCGAGCGTGTCGGCCAGCGCCGTCATGGTCGAGGCCGTGCCCATGGTCATGCAGACGCCGTAGGAGCGCGCGATGCCGACCTCCATCTCCGACCAGTCCTTGTCGGAGATGTTGCCGGCCCGGCGCTCATCCCAGTACTTGAAGGCGTCCGAGCCGGAGCCCAGCACCTTGCCGTGCCAGTTGCCGCGCAGCATCGGCCCGGCCGGTACGAAGATCGCCGGCACGCCCGCGCTGGTCGCGCCGAGCAACAGGCCGGGCGTGGTCTTGTCGCACCCCCCCATCAGCACGGCACCGTCGACCGGGTGGGAGCGGATCAGCTCTTCGGTCTCCATCGCCAGGAAGTTGCGATAGAGCATGGTCGTGGGCTTCACCTTGCTCTCGGAAAGCGAGATCGCCGGCAATTCGACCGGGAAGCCGCCGGCCTGCAGGATGCCGCGCTTCACATCCTCCGCACGCTGCCTGAAATGCGCATGGCACTGGTTGAGGTCGGACCAGGTGTTGATGATCGCGATCACCGGCTTGCCGCGATACTCCTCCGGCGCGTAGCCCATCTGGCTCATCCGCGAGCGGTGGCCGAAGGAGCGGAAATCATCCGGCTCGAAATAGCGCGCGCTGCGCAGGTTTTCCGGTGTCTTCGTCATTGTCAGCTTTCGCTTCCGCAGTGTCGCCAGGGTGTCACCGATCTTCGCCCGATCAGGTCAGCGGCGTAAATCCGCACCAGAACATCGGCCCCTTCGCCGTGTCCACCGCCCGCTCTGCGGTAAAGCTCAGCTTGCCATCGGCTCCGATCGCGAAGGCGGTGAGCTTGGCCGGGACGGTCGAGACGGTGCCGCCCGAGGCGACGTCCATCGGAGCGACACTCGCGGCGAGGAGTGTCTTGCCCGAGGGATCGATGGCGAAGGTACGGACATGGCAGCTGCGCGTGTCGACGGCCTGGATCAGGTTGGGCTCACCCGTCTTCGGGTCGACCGCGAACACGGCGATGCTGTTCTCGCCGCCGACGAAGACCTTCCTGCCATCCAGCTCGGTCTTGCCGTCGGCACGGTTGGAGACATAGACGAAGCGGCCGTCGCGCGAAACATGGATCGCGCCGACCACCTGTCCCGGGCGGACCTTGCCGGGCTCGGCCAGCGTGGTCTTCACGAAGGCGGGCGCGGGGCCGATGCGATCTTCGGCTCCGAGCGTGAACATCTGGAGTTGGTTTTCCCGCTCCATCGTCACATAGAACCAGGGCCTGGTCGGGTGAAAATCGGCATGACGCGGGCCGAACCCGTAGCCGCTGCCTGGCGCAACCGACTGCTTCTCGGCGAGCTTGCCCTGGTTGAAGGAGAAGACCTTCAGCGCGCCCGGATCTTCCGGCTTGCCGCCGGCCGGATCGTTGCCGCGCGTCACCAGAAGGACGGTGCGATTGGACGGCAGCATCCGCACCTGATGCGCATAGATGCCGGCATCGAGCTTGCCGTCCTGCTTGATCGCTTCGCCGACGCTGCCGTCGGCCGCGATCGGGTGGACGGTCAGCGAGGCCGGGTCGTTATAGGCGACCAGGAGGAAGCGCCCGTCACGGTCGGTCGAGATGTTGATCGGCCGCGACGTCAACAGCCGTGGGGCTCCGATCAGGCTCAGCTTGCCCGAGCCCGGTGCCATGGCGAAGGCGCTGAGGTGGTGAAGATCGGCCGGCTTTGCCGCGAAGCGATCGCTCGACGCGACATAGGCGATCGGCTTGCCCGGATGCTGCCAGACATATTGGATCGGTGCCGGAACGCTTACCATGCTGCCGGGCACGGGGCTGATCGTCGTCCCGTCGACCGCATATTGCGTCAGCTCCGGGCCGACCGCGACATAAGCGGTCGAGACGTTGGCGGCCGTGGTCGTGCCGGTCTCGGCCGTGCGGGTCTTGGCGGATTGCGCCATCGCTTCGGTTCCTCCGGACCAGGGTGACGCAGCGATGCCCGCCAGGGTCATCGCCCCGAACTGCCTTCTGCTCCACTTTGCCATGTCAATCCCCTCGCGCCATCGTGGTCGATCTGCCGGCCGGATTAATGCTGGAGGCCCCATTTCAGGACGGTCCGGGCCTCGATGGTCCGGAAGATCAGGTTCTCGACGACGAGCCCGATCAGGATGACCGTCAGCAGGCCGGCGAAGACCGCCGGGATTTCGAGCAAATTGCGGTTCTCGAAGATGAACCAGCCGAGACCGCCCTGCCCCGACGAGACGCCGAAGACGAGCTCGGCCGCAACCAGCGTGCGCCAGGCGAAGGCCCAGCCGATCTTGAGGCCGGTCAGGATCGAGGGAAAGGCCGCCGGGATCAGGATCTTGCGGATGTAGCGGAAGCCACGGAGATCGTAGTTCCGCCCGACCATGCGCAGCGTCTCCGAGACCGCTCGGAAGCCGGAATGCGTGTTGAGCGCAACCGGCCACAGCACCGAATGGATCAGGATGAAGACGAGGCTGCCATTGCCGAGCCCGAACCAGATCAGCGCCAGCGGCAGGAGCGCGATCGCCGGCAGCGGGCTCAGCATCGCCGTGACGGTCTCGAGGAAATCGGAGCCGATGCGCGTGTTGATCGCCACGATCGTCAGCACGCCGGCAAAGGCGACGCCGACGACATAGCCCATCAGCAAAACCTTGAGCGAGGCCCAGGCGCGGGCCGGCAGCACGCCGCTGGCGATGTTCTCGGAGAGCGAGCGCAGCGTCTCGGTCAGGCTCGGGAACAGCAGGGGATTATCGAGATAGGCGCCATAGGCCTGCCAGATCGCGGCGAGGACGAGGATGATCGCCGTCTTGCGGACGGCACCGACATCCCAGAGCGCCTCGATGAGGCCGACCTTTCGCTCCACCTCGGCGCTGGCCGGGCCGGACGAGGGACGCATCTCGATGCGGGCGGTCGAAGACGATGTTTCTGGGGCCATGACCATCGTCCCGGTTCTAATGCGCCGCCACGCCGTCATCGGCGAAGAGCAGGTCGTGGATCTCACGCTCCAGGCGGCCGGCGCTGCCGTCGGCGACCGAGGTGGTGTCCACATCGACGACCTCGGCCTTGACGCGGCCGGGATGCGGCGAGAGCAGCAGGATGCGGTTGCCGATCCTGATCGCCTCGGCGATGGAATGCGTGACGAACATCACCGTGAAGCGCGTATCCTCCCAGAGCTGGATCAGCTCGTCCTGACAGGTGCGGCGCGTCAGCGCGTCGAGCGCAGCGAAAGGCTCGTCCATCAGCAGGATGTCGGGCTCCATCGCCATGCCGCGCGCGATCGCGACGCGCTGCTTCATGCCGCCCGAGAGCGTATGCGGATAGGAATCGAGCGCCCGCGTCAGGTTGACCTTCTCGATATAGAGCTTGGCCTTCTCGGCCGCCTCCTTGCGCGACAGGCCGCGCGCCTCCACCAGCGGGAACATCACGTTCTCCAGAACGGTCTTCCAGGGCAGGAGCTGGTCGAATTCCTGGAAGACCATCATGCGGTCGGGCCCGGGCGCCGTCACGGTGCGGCCTTTGATCGTCATGCTGCCTTCGCTCGGCTTCAGATAGCCGCCGACCGCCTTGAGCAGGGTCGACTTGCCGCAGCCCGACGGCCCCAGCAGCACGAAGCGGTCGGAGGTGTTGACCTGGAAGGAGACGCGCTCCGTCGCCGTGATCACCCGTCCCGGCAGCTTGTAGCGCAAGGTGACCGAGGACACGTCGAGCAAGGGCTCGGCCACGGCCGCAACCTGCGACGTCGGCACGTCCGTGACCGGCACGGGCGGGCGCGGCGAAGCCAACTCAGCTCCCTGAGAGGTCATGCGCCACCGGCAGATAATAGTCCTTCCACGAGGCCGGAGTCGTCTTGACGCCGCCGGTGCGGACGAGGTGCTCGGCGAACTTCATCGTGCCTTGCGGGTAGATGTTCCACTCCATCATGCCGGGCTGCTTCAGCATCGTCAGGATCTGGTCGGAGGGGGTCTTGTCGCCCGTGACCTCGCGATAGATCTCGACGGCCTCCGGCGTCTTCGTCTCGATGAAGCCCTTCGCCTCCTCGGCCGCATTGCGCAGCGCCTGGACGATCTTCGGATTGGCCTCCGCGAAGCCCGTCGTCGTCATGAACTGGCCCTGGCTCAGCGGCGAGCCCATGATGTCGGCGGAGCTGGCGACGACCCGCACCTCCGGAATCTGCTGCTGTTCGTAGAACTGGAAGGGCGGCGCCGCGAAATGGCTCTTCACCTCGTGGCTCGGGTTCTTCATCGCAATCAGCGCATCGGGATGGCCAAGCTGCACCGTCATCGCATCGAAATGGTTCCATTTATCGGGGCCGAACAGGTCGGAGGCCGCGATCTGGAGCAGGATCGCCTGCGTCGAGACGCGGATGGTCGGCACCGCGATCTTGTCGCCTTCCTTGTAGTCCTTGAGCGTCTTGATCCGCGGGTCGCGCGTCAGCAGCAGCGCGGGCTGGGCGGAACTGGCGCAGATCCCCTTCACCCGGCCGCGCGATTTGTCCCAGAGCACCAGCAGCGGCCCGGTGCCGGTGTTGATGATGTCGACGCTGCCGGAGAGCAACGCGTCCTGCTGCGCCCCGCCATTCGAGAAGTTCACCCATTTCGTGGTGACGCCGGCAACGCCGAGCTTCTCGGCATGTTTCTCGATCAGCTTCTGCTTCTCGATGACATGGGTCGGCATGTAGAGGATGCCGGGCTGGCGGCTCAGCGAGATCTCGGTCTTCGCCTGCGCCCTTGCGCCGGAATGAGCGCCGATTGCCGCCGCCGCACCGAGCGCGAGCGTTTGCCTGCGTGTGAGCATGAGGTCCCTCCCTGATGATTCTTGTTCGCGTCCTTGGCCGATGGCCATGCGCCTTGATTGGCATCAGTCAAACCACTAATGCATTAGTGCGTCAACCCTTCGGCCATGCTAAAATCCGAACGGCACAACGGCGGTCCAGCCCGTGGGCATCGGCGCTTGCTAAAATGCGAAACACGGCAAGGAGCTGTCACGCCGCGCCGAATGCGGTATTCGGTCCGGTGCGGTAGAGGCGAACAGGATGAGCGACCTTCTCGAAAGATTTGCGGCAGCGCCCAAGCCGGCGACCAAGGGCGGTGCCGGCATCGTCTTCGACCTGTTGCGCGAGGAGATCATCTCGATGGCGCTGGCGCCGGGCACGATGCTGTCGCGGCAGGAATTGCAGGAGCGCTTCGGCTTCTCCTCGACGCCGATCCGCGACGCGCTGATGAAGCTGCAGGAAGAGCGGCTGGTCGATGTCTTCCCCCAGCACGCCACCGTCGTCAGCGCGATCGACCTCGATCTCGCCCGGCAAGGCCAGTTCCTGCGCCGCTCGGTGGAGCTCGAGCTGGTGCGGGCGCTTGCGCTCGCGCCGCAGCCGACGGTGCTGGCGAGAATGCGAAGCCTCGTCCGGCAGCAGACGGCCTTTGCCGATCTCGGCGAGCATGAGGCCTTCGCCGCCGCCGACCACGCCTTCCATCGCTGCTTGTACGATGCGGCGCATATGGCGGTTCTCTGGGAGCTTGTCCGGCGCCAGAGCGGCCATATCGACCGGCTGCGGCGCCTGCATCTGCCCAAGGAAGGCAAGATGCGCGAGATCCTGGCGGCGCACACCGCCATCCTCGATGCGGTCGAGGCGGAAGATCCGGCCGCGGCCCAGGACGCGCTGCGCGATCACCTCTCCCGCTCACTCGACTTCGTGCCCTCGCTGCGCGAGCTGCACCCGACCTATTTCAGGAACTGACGCGCCGAAAGTGCCGGGAATCGGAACGATGCCCGTTGAATCGGAGTCTCAGCCTCAGAATGCCGCCTTTCAGAGCGAAGCGCCGCCGCAGACGACGATCTGCTGCCCGGTGATGCTCGCGGCCCCTTCCGAGAGCAGGAAAGCGGCAGTCGCGGCGACCTCCTCCGGCTTCACCAGCCGGCCCATCGGCGGCATCTTGGGCGCGACGGAGGCCCGGTTCGGGTCCCTCAGCATCGGCGTATCGGTCGCGCCCGGCGCCACCACGTTCACCGTGATCCGACGCGGCGCGAGCTCGATCGCGAAGGAGCGGGCCATGCCGACGAGCGCAGCCTTCGTCGCGGCATATTGCGCGCGTCCGGCCGAGCCCGCCGCCGTGCGGCTGCCGATGAAGACGATGCGCGCGCCCTCCGGCAGCGATGCGGCCAGCGCCTCGACGATCTGCTCAGCCGCGTCCACATGCAGCCGCCACATCTCCTGACCATTCGCGGGGTCGAGCGAGCCGAGCATGCCGACGCGCAGGATGCCGGCGGCGTGGACGATGGCGTCGACGCCGGCCAGACCCGCAAGCGCCCCGCCCAGCGCGGCCCGGTCGGCGATGTCGACCGGCACATGGGCGAGCCGCTCATGCGAGAAGGCCGGAGCGCTGCGGCTGAAGCCGGTCACGGCCCAGCCCTCGCCGAGCAGTTGCTGCGCGATCGCTGCGCCGATGCCCGAGCTGACGCCGGTGACGAGCGCATGTTTCACGCGCCCGTCGGTTTCGGAGAAGGCCTCGTTCATCCGGTATAGGCGCGCGCCTGCGCCCGGATCTTCTCGGCATCGAAATTGTTGATCTCGCCGATCAGATCATTGGTGTAGATCTTGGAGAAGTCCTTGATGTCCCAGTCGTTCATCTTGGCTTCCGTGACGAATTCGTCGACCCGGATCGAGCCCATCTTGGCGCCCTGATAGGGCGGCTCGTAGAGCTTGATGCGCCGGCTGATCGCCTCCAGCACCGACTTCACCGCCTGCTCCTCGGTGGAGCCGCGCGGGGCGGTTTCCGGATAGAGCTTGAGGAAGGCCTTGGCGCCGGCCGTCGGGTTTTCGAGGATGAACTGCGAAGCCTTGGCCGTCGAGCGGCCGAAACCGACGAAGGTGGCGCGCTCGGCCTGGATGCGCGGCCGCAGACCCATCAGGAACTGGCCGCCGATCATCGGCAGATTGTCGGGTCGCTTCACCAATTCGAGCGGGATGCCCGCGCCATCGATGATGCCGAAGCCCGTATCGTAATAGGCGAGTGCATCGATCGCGCCGCGCTGGAGTGCGACGCCGGCCGGCACGCCGGCGCCGACCGCCGTCCACTTCACGTCCTTGTCGGGGTCGATGCCGAGCGACTTCAGCACGTTGCGGGTGACGGGATATTCGGTGCCGCCGAAATCGGAGACGCCGATATTCTTGCCCTTCAGGTCGGCATAGGCCTTCACCGCCGAGCCCGGCTTCACCGCCACGTCCCATTTATAGGGATAGGTGTACTGGTAGAACCATTGCGACTGGCCCCATTCGCCCCGGGCGAGGATGGGCAGGGCGTAGGATGGCACGCCGATACCGACATCGACATCGCCCTTGTCGGTCGCGACCTGGACGTTGGCGTTGCCGCCGAGCGCCAGCCCCTGCACCTTGAAGCCTTCCTCGGCATTGTAGCCCAGCGCCTCGCCGACCAGCAGGTTGATGACGCTGGCGTTGATCGATTTGAGGCCGACACCGACCTTCACCGTCTTGGCCGGCTGCGCGAAAGCGGAGCGCGGGCCAAGCGCCAGCGCGGTTGCGAAGACGCTGCTGGCCTGGAGCCATTGTCTGCGGGTGATCATGACGTTCTCCCTTGCTTGCTTATGGTTGTGGTCGTTTCACTTGCGGCCGCGATCGCCCCAATGGACGATGCGTGCCTCCAGCCCGCGGACGATGCCGTGGAGCAGGATTCCCATCGCGCCCAGGATGACGAGCGCGGCGAAGACGCCGGCGACGTCGGTCACCGCCTGGGCCTGCGTGATGACGACGCCCATGCCCTGCTGGGCGCCGAGGAACTCGGCGACGATGGTGCCGAGCAGCGCGTAGACCACCGCCATGTCGAGCCCGGCGAAGATATAGGGAGCGGCGTTGGGCAGCTTGACGATGCGATAGGTCTCGAAGCGCGAGGCCGAGAGCGAGCGCATCAGGTCGATGCGCTCCGGCTCGACGGCGCGCAGGCCGGTGAAGCTGTTGATCAGCATCGGGAAGAAGGCGAGCAACGCCGAGATCGCGATCTTCGAGCCGTCGCCGAAGCCGAACCAGATCACGACCAGCGGCGCGATCGCCACCTTCGGCAGCGATTGCAGCGCGAAGGCATAGGGCATCACCAGCTTCTCGATCAGCCGGCTCTCGGCCATCAGCGAGCCGAGCGTGAGGCCTAGGCCCGAACCGATGGCAAGCCCGATTGCGGCGTTCTTCAGCGTGCCCCAGAGCGGCAGGTAATAGCCGAGCGGGCTCGACGGGCTGACCGCGAGTCCCGACCAGAGCGCCTTCCACACCGCGAGCGGCGTCGGCAGGATGTAGGACGGGACGTCGAGATACTTCACCGCCGCCGCCCAGCCGGCGAAGAGGATGACGAGGCCGACGAGCGTGATCGCGGTGCCGTTGACGCCCTTCTTCCGCTGGCGCCTGCCGGCGGCGGCCTTGGGCCGGGGCGCGGCGTTCTCGATCGCGGCGGAATCGGCGATGATGGTGGTCTGTGCCTGGCTCATCATTCGTCTCCCTGGGCGTTGAGCAGGCCCCGGATTTCCTTGGCGAGCGCCGGATAGGCCGGGTGGCTGATGATGCTGTCGTTGGAGCGCGGGCGCGGGATCGGCACCTCGAGTTCGCGGATGACGCGGCCGGGGCGCGCCGACATCACCACGACGCGGTCGGCGAGGAAGATCGCTTCCGAGATCGAATGCGTGATCAGCATCACGGTCTTGCGGCTCGCCTGCCAGATGCGCTGGAGTTCGAGGTTCATCCGCTCGCGGGTCAGCGCGTCGAGCGCGCCGAAGGGCTCGTCCATCAGCAGGACGCGGGGGCTGCGCACGAGCGCCCGGCAGATGCCGGCGCGCTGCTGCATGCCGCCCGAAAGCTCATAGGGGTAGCGGTGCCCGAAATCCTTGAGGCCGGTGACATCGAGCAGCCGGTCGACATCCTCCGCCTGCCCCACCTGCTTGCCGCCGACCCGCAAGGGCAGCGCGACATTCTCGCGCACGGTGAGCCAGGGCAGCAGGTTCGCCGCCTGGAAGACGACGCCGACATCGCGCGACGGGCCGGTGATGGCCTTCCCGTCAAGCGCGGCCTCGCCGCTGTCGTAATCGTCGAGCCCGGCGAGGATGCGCAGCAAGGTCGACTTGCCGCAGCCCGAAGGGCCGACGACGCAGACGAACTCGCCGTCCTTGATGCTGAGATCGATGTTCGACAGCGCGTGGACCGAGCCGTCGGCATAGGTCTTTTCGAGCCCGCTGATCCGGATGAGGTCGCGCGGCATCTGGGCCTTTGCCTCCGAGATGGGGTGGACTTGAGCGAGGGCGGCCATGGGCGTCTCCCTGTTCGTGCTTCTTCTGATGTCGCTCAGCCGCGTTCCGCCCAGGCGGGCGTGACACGGACATGCTTGATGGCGCGGCGCCAATAGGTGAAGGCGATCTGGAGCTCGCCGTCCGGCGTCTGCGTGATCGAGGGATAGGAGAATTCGCGGTTCAGCCCGTCCTTCGAGTTGTTGGTCATGCAGTAGCCGTCGCCCTCTTCCAGATTGCGCTGCACCGGCCAGGTCCGGCCGCCATCAGCGGAGATCGCGAGTGTCATCGGCGCGCGCGGCGCGCCCCAGAAGGCGGTGCGCCCGGAGGCCGAGAGTGCGGGCGCCTCGGCGGCCGCGACGACCGGCTCGCTTTCGTCCTCGATGTCGTCATAGAGGCCGGTGCGGCGATCGGTGGCGTCGAGCCGGCTCGCCTTGTTGAAGACCAGCGCGATGCGCCCATCGGCCAGCACCGTCGCCTGCACGGAGGAGTTGTTGTTGGGCAGTTCGGTCGGCTCCGGGGCGGACCAGTCGCGACCGTCGGCCGAACGGCTGATATAGACATGGTCGGCCCAGCGGCTGCGATAGAGCGCGACGAGCCCCTCTTTCGTCTTCAGCACGTTCATATGCACGCAGCCGAGCGAGCCCGGTACGACATGTTCGCTCCAGCTCTTGCCTTCGTCGGTCGAGACCCGCACGGCGCTGACGTCGCGGTCGCCGACCCATTTCCGGCCGGGCACGCTGACGCAGTGGAAGACCGGGATCACCCAGGCGCCGTCGTCGAGCACCACCGGCGGCTGGCGCACGAACAGCCCATGGCCCTCGGGCGCCTCGAACAGCGTCTCGATCGGCCCCCACGTCACGCCGTGATCGCGCGAGACGCGCTTGCGGACGAGCGAGGTGTCCTGATTGCCCGAGATTTGCGCGGTCCAGATCAGCCAGAGCTCGCCCTTCGGCGTGGTGAACAGGACGGGGTTCTGCTCGGAGCGGCCGGGATCATCGGAGAGCTTCTCCGGCGCGCTCCAGCGCGAGCTTCCCTTCGTCAGCCGCGAGACATACACCGAGATGTCCGGAATGCCCTCCTGCGTGCCGCCGAACCAGACGCAGGCGAGATCGCCATTGCCGAGCACGGCGAGATTGGCGGCATGGTTCTGTACGCAAGGGCTCGGCAGATAAGCCTCGACGCGGGCGGCATCGCCCTCGCGCGGATGCAAGGCTCCACTGCGCTCGGCGAGGCCGGCCGGCTCGATGACGGTAGAATGAGCGCCCATCAATAGGCCTCCTGATAGATCGCGAGGATCTCCTCGCAGCTGATGTCGCGGGGGTTGTTGTCGAGCAGGCGGCGGATGGCGTGGGCCTCGCTCGCCATGGCCGGCAGGTCGTCGCGCGGCACCTTCAGCGCGGAGAGCGTCATCTCGCAGCCGAGATCGGCGCAGTAGCGATGCGCAGCCGCAAAGACGTCCTCCTCGCGTGCGCCTCCCTTCAGGCCGAGCGCAGCGAGGATCGCCGCCGTCTTCTCCGGCACGGCCGGGGTGTTGAAGGCGAGCGTGTGCGGGAAGATCAGCGCATTGGCCGCGCCATGGGCGATATGGTGGCGCGTGCCGAGCGGATAGGCGACCGCATGGCCGGCGGCCGTGTTGACCGGACCGAGGCAGAAGCCGCCATAGAGCGAGGCGAGCGAGAGCCCTGCCCGCGCCTCGACATCCGAGCCGTCCGCGATCGCCCGCGCCAGGAAGCGGCCGACCAGCGCCACGCCCTCCAGAGCATACATGTCGATCAGCGGGTGGGCCTTCTTGCTGGTGAAGGCCTCGACGCAATGGGCCATCGCATCGACGCCGGTCGCCGCGGTCACCGCCGGCGGCAGGGTCAGCGTCAACACGGGGTCGATGATGGCGATGTCGGCGAGCATATGCAGGCTCTGCACCGCGAGCTTGTTCTGCGTCGCCGGATCGGTGACGAGCGCGCGCGTCCCGGCTTCCGAGCCGGTGCCGGAGGTCGTCGGCACCTGCATCAGCGCCGCGCCCTTCCGCGCAACCTTCTCGGGACCGACGACCTCGTGCAGCGTCTGGCCGGAACCGGGCAAGACCGCGATGAGCTTGGCGAGGTCCATGGCGCTGCCCCCGCCGAAGCCGATGACGAGATCGGGCTTCACCTGACCGGCCAGCGCCAGGGCGGCTTCGAGGTTGGGCACATCGGGCTCGGGACGGACATCGCCGAAGATCGTGACCTCGCCCTGCAGCTCCAGCACGCCGACGCGGTTCGCGTTGAAGGCGTCGGCGACGACGAGAATGCGCGTGAAGCCTTGCGCGGCGGCCCAGCGGCCGGCCAGCGGCGCGGTCCCGGCGCCGAATTCGATGATGTGCGGACGCTGGATCGTGATCGGCGTCGCCAGGCTCATGGTCGCCAGCGGCCTGGGGCTGTGGATGTTCATGGGAGCCTCCCTCACGCTGCTGTGTCGACGGTGTTCGTCGGGGCGGCGGTGCTGCGCGCCGCAGCCAGTTTCTCGGCGTATTCAATGGCCTCGATCAGGCTGAGCTGGTTGGCGATGCCCTTGCCGGCGATGTCGAAGGCCGTGCCGTGATCGACCGAGACGCGCACGATCGGCAGGCCGAGCGTGATGTTGACGCCCGACAGCGCATCCCATGTCCCGGTCTCGGGATTGACGTTGAAGCCGAGCAGCTTGACCGGGATGTGCCCCTGATCGTGATACATCGCGACCACGGCGTCGTACTGCCCGGCGCGCAGCTTCACGAAGACGGTGTCGCCCGGCACGGGGCCGACCACGTCGAAACCGTCCGCCACCGCCCTGGCGATGGTCGGGGCCGAGACCTCGTCGTCCTCCTTGCCGAACAGGCCGCCCTCGCCCGCATGGGGGTTGAGCGCGGCGACGGCGATCTTGCGCCGTCCGAGGTCGAGCGCCCTGAGCGCCTCGTCGGTGCGCTCGATGACATAGCGCAGCCGCTCCGGCGTGAGCTTGCCCGGCACATCCTTGAGCGCGACATGGGTGGTGACGTGGCTGACGCGCATATTGCCATGGGCGAGCATCATCACCGAGCCTTTCGAGGCGGTCAGGCTCGCCAGCATGTCCGTATGGCCCGCGAATTTGTAGCCGGCCTTGTTCAGCGCCTCCTTGTTCAGCGGCGCCGTGACGATGCCCTGGATGCGGCCCGCCTGCGCCAGGCGCACCCCCGTCTCGACGGCGAGATAAGCGAAGCGCCCGCCATCGGCGCTGAGTACGCCGGGCTTGATCGGCTCGCCCTCCGGCCCCGCCTGGAGGCAGGCGAGGTTCGGCCATGCATCGGTCTCGTTGACCTCGGGAATCGCGATCTCGGCGCCGAGCATCTCGCGCGCTGCGTGAAGCGCCGGATTGCTGCCGATGACGAGCAGGCGCAGATCGCCCCTGGCGATCCGCTCCTTCAGCTCGAGACAGGCCTTGACGATGATCTCGGGGCCGATGCCGGCCGGATCGCCCATGGTGATGGCGAGATGGGGTTTCATGCTGCCGCTCCGGCCAGTGCCGCGGATCTGCCCGCGAAGATATCGTTGAGAAGATCGGGACCGCCGAAGGCCCCGGATTTCGAGACGACCGTGACACCGTCCCAGCGCCCGCCACGCAGGATCGAGCGTGGCACACCCGGCGCGACCTCGCCGACGGCGTCGAGACGCTCGGCGCCCAGCGCCTCGCAGAGACCGCGCAGCGTCTCGCCACCGGCGGCGAAGAGCGTGCCCGGCCGGTCGAGTTCCGCCAAGAGCGCGCCGAACCGGGCCTCGATCGCCCTTGCAGCCTCGTCCCGGGAGATGCCTGCAGGAAGGTCGACGCTGGCGAGGACGACACCGTCGGCAGCCAGCCGCCGGCCGATCTCGGCAGCCTCTCCGCACATCTGTGCGGAGAGGCGCAAATGCCGCGCCCCTATCGCCGCGAGCTGGGTGCGCATCGTCTCGTGCTCCGAGCCGACGAAGCCAACGACCGGCGCCGGCAAAGCCGCGGCCCGCCCCTCGCCCTGGAAACCCATCGCCCGCGCCAGCGCCGAGGCCAGGCCGGCGCTGCCGATCCAGAGAATCTCCTCGGCCCCACGAGCCGCCGCGACGATCGCGTCGAGATCGGCATCGCTCTCGGCGTCCCACAGGCTCAACCCCGCTGGAACCGCGTCGCCCGGCCGGGCCCGCATGACCTCATGGCCGGCCCGCCGCAGCTCGTCGCCGAGATCGGCCGGCACAGGCCGCGCCGCGCCCTCGATCAGCACGCATTGACGGCCCCCGCGCGTGATGCGCCCCTGCGCCGGGAAGGCTGGCGCGACGACGCAACGCGAAGGCTTCAGCACCTCGAGGATTGCCGCGATCTCGGCCCCCTGCGGCCCGCGCAGCAGGCTGTCGATCTTCTTGAAGGCCAGGCCGGAGCCGGGAGAGAACAGCCGCCCCGCCACGGCCGCGACAGCGGCGCACGCCTCCTCGGCCGAGGCTTCGCGCGTCCGGCTGTCGAGCGCGACGGCGCCAGCCGTCGGCACTGCCTCGCGCCAGCAGACCGGAACCGGCTCGGACGGCGACGCGAAGGCGGCGGCCGCGTCGAGCGCGCCCGTCAGGTCGTCGGCGAGCAGGCGCAGGGGCTGCCGGCGTATCGCCATCTCAGCCGCCCTTGACCGCGGAAAGCAGCGAGCGGGCGCCGCGCGCGACGATGGTGGTGTCATTGGCGACGCCGACGAAGTCGATGCCCTGAGCGACGCGGCGCACGGCCTCGCCTTCATTGTTGGTGAGATAGCCGGCGGGCTTACCGATCGCCTTCAGGCGCCTGAAGCCGTCATCGATCGCAGCCTGCACCGCGGGCGCCTGCGTGTTGCCGAGATGGCCCATCGAGGCGGCAAGGTCGGCGGGGCCGATGAAGACCGCATCGACGCCGTCGACCTGCGCGATCTCATCGATCTGCGCCAGCGCTTCGGCCGTCTCGATCTGCACGATGACGCAGATCTCCTTCTGGACCTTGGCGAAATAATCCGGGATCAGCCCGTAGGCGGCCGCCCGCGACGAGCCCGAGACGCCGCGCACGCCATGCGGCGGATAGCGCGTATAGCTGACGGCGCGGGCCGCCTCCTCGGCATTCTGGACGTAAGGGAAGAGCAGGGTCTGCGCGCCGAAATCGAGCCAGCGCTTGACCATGACCATGTCGTTCCAGGCCGGCCGCACGATCGGCTCGGCCGGCAGCGCCGCCATGACCTGAAGTTGCGCCACGATCTCGGAGGGCTCGTTGGGGCTGTGCTCGGTGTCCAGCAGCAGCCAGTCGAAGCCGAGCTGGGCGAACATCTCGGTGAGCGCCGGGCTCGCGAAGGTCGAGAAGATGCCGAGCTGCTGTCGCTTGCCCAGATCGCGCTTGAAACGATTCGTTCTGATTTCGGCCATCATCCACCTGCTGCTCGGATCCGGGGAGCGAGGCAGGAGCACGTCGGATGCGAAGCCGCCGAGACGAACGGCACCAGAGCGTTTCCTGTCGCTGGCCTCTTCGGACCTTGGCTCCATCGAAGCGCAACCCGGACAACATGTCAACATGTTGTAATTATCAGCGCACAGATCGCCAAAAACCTAGAAAATATCGCCGCCCGCAATAGCCCTTGACCAAGTTGTAATTGCTTGTAAACATCGCGGCATGGACCAGTTCGCAAGATCGCAGGATCACGCAAGCGCCCCGCCCTCCCCGCTGGTGCAGCGCGTGCATCATCAGTTGCGCGCGCGCATCGCCTCGGGTGAGTACGCGGCGAACACCCGCTTGCCAGGCGAACATGATCTCGCCGCGCTCTACGGCGTCTCCCGCCCCGTCATCCGCGAGGCACTGCGGCGCCTGCGCGACGACGGGCTGGTGTTCTCGCGGCAGGGAGCCGGCACCTTCGTCCGCGGCGGCGAGCCTGAGCCCGGAAAGGCGCTGGCCTTCGCGCCCGTCGGCACCATCGCCGACGTGCAGCGCTGCTACGAGTTCCGGCTCGAGGTCGAGCCCGCCAACGCCTTCTACGCCGCCAAGCGGCACAACGAGGCGGCGCTGGCGGCCATCGGCAACGCGCTCGAGCTGATGCGCGACACGACGCGCGCCCACGGCCATCGTGAGGATGCCGACTACGCCTTCCACATCGCCATCGCCGAGGCGGCGAACAACTATTTCTTCCTGTCCTCGATGCAGGCGCTGAAGGACCACATCAATGTCGGCATGAAGCTGCACGGCCTGTCGCTGCTAGGGCCGTCGGGCGGGCTGATCGGCGTGCTCGACGAGCACGACGCGATCTTCGCCGCCATACGCGACCGCAAGGAGGACGACGCGCGCGACGCGATGCGCCGGCACATCCAGGGCTCCTACGATCGTCTCTTCGAGGGCAAGGTGCTCGATCTATCCTTGTAAAGGCCCCTTCGCGGGCGCCCACGCCGGCAAGATGCCGACGAGGAGCAGCGCGGCATCATCAGAGGAAACGGGCGGTTCTCGCCCGGTCACGTCGACCCGCGCACTACGGACAAGGCTTCCCGCAAAGCATGGCTCAGCCTGTTGCGCGCCCGCACGGCATCGACAGCCGCGAAACGGCCCTCGTCGCCCTCGGGGGCCGAAGCCAGGCGCCTGATCGCATCCAGAACCGGCCAGGGCGAAAGCGCGAGCGCGGGATCGTGAACGAAGCGATCGCCGGCCGTGTAATCCAGCGGCACCAGAACGCGGCTCAGGCGCATCAGGACCTGATCATGCGTCGCCGGGTCCAGCTCTCCCCGCCTCAATCGCACGAGAGCATCGGCGAGCGATCCCGCCGCCTCCAAGGTCTCGCCAAGATCGAAGCGACCGCCCAAGCGGCCCGAGAGATCCTCCAGTTCCTGCGCGAGCTTGGAGATCTGGGCGGAGTAATCCAGCGGCAGCCGGGACTGGGTAAGCAGGTTCAGGACCACCCGGAGCACGACCCGAGTGTCGCGAACGAGGAAATCCGGGTCGATCTTGTCGATGAGATCGTGCTCGGTGTGCCACCACCAGCCGAGATCGTTCCGCATCTTGACCTCGCCCGGCTCCTGCAGACTGAGGCTGCCGAAGACGGAGGGGATCCCGACCCCGGGAAAGGAATCGTCGGCGGAACGGGCCTTGCGCCGTCCGGCCAGTTTCTGGCCGGTTTCGGCCGCGATCGCCGCCGCCGCGATGTCGTAGAGACCGCCGGCCGAACCGGTCCGGGTCAGGTCCTGCCCGCCGATGCCGCCGGGGCTGTCGAGATTGACATGGGCAGCGCAGCGGGCGTCGAGCTCCGTCCAGTGGTTGTCGGCATACCAGGCCGAGCCCGAATAGCGCCCCTGCGAATGGCCCGACCAGAAGCAGATGCGCAGGCCGCGCTTCCAGTCCCGCCGCGCCTCCATGCACAGGCGCACGACTTCCAGCATCGCGATATTGGCGGAGCCGTTGTCCATGACGCCCTGGAACCAGGTGTCGACATGGCAGGAGAGCAGAATGAAGGGCTCTTCGGGTTTCCCGGAAGACGGCATGTCGCCGACGAGAAGGGGCGTCTTGCGCCAGCCGGTATCGACCTCGGCGTAGAGCGTCACCTCGCTCGCGCCTGCGCTCAGCCCCTCGCGCAAGGCGCGGCCATCGTCGTTGCTGACAGTGACGGCGACCACCTGCGGCAGGGCCGCGCGCGTCTGTGTGGACGGGCTCCCCCAGATCGGCGAGATGCACATCTCATGCAGGAGATGATGCGGGCTGATTTGGACCACCCCGATCGCGCCGGCCGCTGAAGCCAGCGCAGCGACGGCCGGGCTGGCGATACCGTCGACCAGAACGATCCGCCCAGCGACTTCCCTCCCCGCGAAGGCTTTGCGCGAACCGTCGCCGAGATCGACGAGGAGGCCCGTCAGGCCGCCTTGCGGCGAGGACAGCGACATCGCATGCGTGATGGCAGGAACCGTTCGCTCGCCGATAACGAGCCGGGCCGGCCCGGGAATGCTGATATAGGCGTCGTGAGAGATCAGGCGGGTCTTCAACCCGATCTCGTCGAGCTGCTGCTTGAGCCAAGCGAAGCTCGAGGCTTCGCCCGGGGTCGTCGCGACCTTCGACCATTGGGCGAGCGTCTTCAGCCCGGCCATCATGCGTTGCGCGGAGACCGCGCCCGGAACCGCGCTTTCGACGGCGCCATCGGATTGTGTTGCCAGGGCCATGTCGATGGCATCCTTGTCGTTGTAAGCGGGTTCGATCGTGGAAATCGCTGGTTTCAGCCGCATCAAACTGCAGTCCGTGCCCCGCCGAGCAGGGCGGAAAGCTCGCGCGCGGCGCTGCGCACGGTTTCGATGTGGTTCGGCAGCAGGCTGTCGCTGACGCGTCCGGTCGGCGCCCCGATATGGATGGTGGCGATGATTTTGCCGTCGCGCCCCATCACGGGCGCCGAGATCGAGATCAGGTCCGGGCTGACCTCGCCATGGCTGACGTAATAGCCCTGCTCGCGGACCGCCGCGAGAATCTGCCTGAGACGTTCGGGATCCACGCAGGTCCGCTCGGTGAACGCCTTCAGCGGCTCGCCGAGCACCGATTCGCGAAACGCTTCGTCCTGAAACGCCAGGAGAACGACACCTGAACCGGCATGCATCGGCCGGCTGCCGCCGATATTCGCCAGAACCTTGACCGCCCTGTCGGGCTCCCAACCGGCGACGCAGAGACTGTTCCGGCCGTCCCGGACGCGAAGCTGAACCGTCTCGCCGGTATCGCTGCCGAGCCTGGCGACGATCGGGGCCGCCACTCTGGCGATGTCGATCTGCCGTTCCGCCGCATTGCCGACGGCCACGGCCGCGAGGCCCAATCGGTAGCTGCGCTTTTCGGTCGAACAGCTGACGAAGCCATTGGCCTCGAGGCTGCACAGGAGTCGATACACGCGAGCCTTGCTATGGCCGGATCTGCGCGTGATCTCCGACAATCCGAGATCCGGCGTTTCCGCGATCAGCATCAGCAGTCCGAGCGCCGCGTCGACGGCATCGACCCGGTACTGCTCGATCTCCCTGGGCGGTGCCGCGCTCGTCATCGGCTCTCCTCTTGCTCGGCTTGCCCGGCCTCCGGGCCGGCGGATTCAACGAATCCGGCCATAACACAGTTCGATTGGTTCACTCAATGAACCATCGGTTCAATAATTTGACATCAGCGCTTCACCGACGCAAGGTCTCGCGAACTCGACCTTTGGCGGCAGCCCGAACATGGCCGCAGTCAAAGGGATCGGAGGGGAACGAAAGCCGATGGCTTCACACGCAACAGAACCCGTCCGCGGGATCGAATGGCCTGACCGGGCCCGCGCGATCGTCTGCGTCACAATCCATGTCGACGGCCCGGCGGTCGAAGCCGGTCGCGGGCAGAACGATTTGGGCGTCAACAGCCGCGGCCGCTACGCGCTGCGGCGCGGTATCCGCCGCTATCTCGACATGCTCGACCGCCATGCGATCAAGGCGACCTTCTTCTGCTGCGGCTACGACGCCGAGCATTGGCCGGAACCGTTTCACGAGATCCACCGGGCCGGTCACGAGATCGCGGCGCATGGCTACCAGCATGAGGGCTTCGACCTCGGCGAGCGCGAGCCCGAGCTTCTCGAAAAGACCCACGACATCCTCGCGGCCCTCGGTCAGGCCCCGGTGGGTTGGTGCTCGCCCTCGGGACGCAAGAGCCGCCTGACGCTGCCGACGCTGCGCCGCCTCGGCTACATCTACGATGCGAGCGAGAAGGACGAGGACATCCCCTATCTGCTGGAGGATGGCTTCATGATCCTGCCGAACAACACCGTCTCGCTCGACGATTTCCCGATGTATTTCTCGGGCGGCGCCTCGGCGGCGGAAGTCGAGCGCAATTTCGTCCAGGAGCTCGACGCCGCGCTCGGCCGCGACGGTTACGTCCACCTGACGGTCCATCCGCGCGCAGGCGGTGGTTCCGGAACCCCGGCACGGGCAGCTGCCGTCGACCGCTTCCTCGCCTATGCCAAGGCGACGCCCGGCGTGCGTTTCATGACCTGCCGCGAACTGGCGGAATATTGCCTGGGCGATGCCGCGCGCTGGCAGGATGCGCGCTCATGAGCGGCGCCCTCCTGATCACCGTGAACGTGCACGGCATCGGGCCGGAGGCGGCCGGCGCGCCCGAGGCCGAGCTGTTCGGCCGCGATGCGCATGGTCGCTACACCTATCGGATCGGCCTTGCGCGGGTGCTCGACGCGCTCGGCGAATACCGTCTGCCCGCCACCCTCTTCTGGCCGGCCATGGAGGCCGAAAGACTGCCTCGGCTGGTCGAGCGCTGCCTCCGCGAGGGTCATGAGATCGCCAGCCATGGCCGGGCCTTCGAGGATCACGCCAAGCTCGGGCGCGACGAGGAGATGTCGATCATCGGCGAGGCGCATGAAACGCTCAGGCGCCTGAGCGGCGTCGCTCCGCGCGGCTTTCGGGCCCCGACCGGCACGCTCTCGCAGAACACGATCCCGATCCTGCAAGCCCTTGGATATCATTACGATTCGAGCTTCCTCGACGACGATAGCCCCTATGCGCTCACCCAATATGGCGGGCATGGCATGGTCGAGCTTCCGGTCTCGGAAGGCCTGACCGACGCGACGCATTTCCGCCGGCGCGTCACGCAGGACCGGGCGGAAGACCTCATGCGCGAGGAGCTCGCGGCGCTTCTCGCGGTCGATGGCTATGCCTGCCTCACCTTCCATCCGCGCGCCGATATCGGGGTCGGCCGGCTTGCCCGCCTGCCCCTGATCGAACGCCTCGCCAGACTGGCCGAAAAGCAGGGTGCCCGACCCGGCCTCTGCGGTCAGCTGGCGGAGCAAATCCACGCCGGACGCGCGGCAAACCAGATCGAGAACGTCGGAGACTGAGATGCGAGCTATTGCGGTTCTGACCCTCGGATTGAGCGCCTTCGCGGCAGCCGGAAGCGGGGCGCATGCCCAGACGCTGCGGACGATGCTCACCTCCGACATTCGCGGCGTCATGCCGGGACGCAGCCCGGACACCGCGACCGGCAGCGTCCTTCAGAACATCTATGAGGGGCTGGTCGCCTGGCGGGCCGACGGCAGCGTCGCTCCGATGCTGGCTGAGAAGATCGAGACCTCGGACGACGGCAAGACCTACACCTTCACTCTCCGCGAGGGCGTGAAATTCCATAACGGCGCCCCGCTGACGGCCAAGGAAGTGGTCTGGACCTGGGAACGCTTTCTCGATCCCAAATCCGCGTGGCCCTGCCGTGGCGCCTTCAACGGAACCAACGCGACCAAGATCGAGTCGGTGAAGGCGCTCGATGATCGCCGCGTCGCGTTCCAGCTCGCCGAACGAAGCGGATCCTTCCTGAGCGCGATGGCGCGCGCCGACTGCGACTCCGCCGGCATCGCCCATCCGGACGCGGTCGACGCGAACGGCAACTGGACGACGGCGATCGGCACCGGCCCGTTCAAGATGACGGAATGGCGCAAGGGCCAATATGTCGAGCTCAGCCGTTTCGCCGATTACAAATCCCGCAGCGAGCCGTCGGACGGGCTCGCCGGCGCCAAGGAAGCCAAGGTCGAAAAGGTCAGGATCAATCTGGTTCCCGACGCGCAGGTCGCCAAGCTCGGCATCCTGCAGGGCCAGCTCGACCTCTGGACCGATGTCGACGCGGCCTCGATCAAGGATTTCGCCAACGACAAGAACGTCACCGTGACGACCACGCCGGTCGCCGGCATCTATACGATCCCGCTCCAGTCGCGCGATCCGGTGCTTGCCGATCCTCGGATCCGCCAGGCGATCAGCCACGCCATCGACCGGAAAAGCCTGGCAAAGGCCGTTCTGGACGATGAAAGCATTGCTTCCCCCTCGCTGATCCCGCTGACCAGCCGCTTCTATGGCCAGGTCGAGCGAGACGGCGCCGAATACGATCCCGACAAGGCGCGCGCCCTGATCAAGGCCTCCGGCTACAAGGGCGATCGCATCGTCCTGATCACGAGCAAGGCCTCGCCGATCATGAGCGATACGGCGATCTATCTCCAGTCGATGCTGCAGGCCGTCGGCCTCAACGTCGATGTCGAGATCATGGAGTTCGCCACCCAGTTCGAGCGCTTCTACAGCGGGCGCTACCAGATGATGGTCTGGAACCTCACGCCCTATCTCGACCCGCTTTTCATCGTCGAGCGCTTCACCGGCGACAAGGCGCGCCAGCCCGACAAGGTCTGGGACAGCCCGGCCTCGAAGGAGCTGCTGAAGAAGCTCGTCCTCGCCGACGACCAGCAGGACAAGCAGGCGCTTTATGACGAGGTGCATCGCCTGCAGATGAGCGAGGCGCCGCTGATCGTCTGGGGCACGCGCGCCACGACGATCGCCGTCCGCAAGAACGTCTCCGGCTTCCAGCCCTGGCCCGGTCAGAAGCCGCGCTACTGGAACGTCTCCGTCACCCCCTGACGGCCGCCGAAGCCGAGGTCGCGGCAAGGCCGTGACCTCGCGGATCGATCACGATACCGGCCGAGGGCCACATGACGAGCACGATACTGACCGACCCGGCGACTGCTGGAATTTCATCCGAGCGATTGCAGCGGATCGTCGTCAATCTGGCCGCGCTGGGCCGGAAACTACCCGGTTCCGAGCGCGCCGATGCGGCCTGCCGCTATATCAGCGCGCAACTGGCGTCGTCCGACATCACGCAGGACGTCCTGGAATTCGATGCTTTCATCAGTTGGCCGGAGAAGGCATCGCTGACCGTCGGCGGCCAGACGCTTCCCGCCAATGGCGCGGCCTTCACGGCCTCGACGCAACCCGGAGGCCTCACCGGCCGTGTCACCCGCTCGCTCGAGCCCGGCGAACTGCAAGGTGCCTTCCTGCTGATCGACGGTTTGCCGCGCTACGACGCCTGCATGAGCGCGCAGCGAGCCGGCGCGCTCGGCGTCATAGCGCTATCGCACGGTCCGCAGCGTCACTACGTCCAGGCCTCGCCGCTCTGGGGAGCCCCGACAGGTCCGGCCGATCTTGCGCTGCTGCCCACCGTTCCTGCGATTCAGGTATCCCGCGACGCGGCGGAGATTATTGAGCGTGCTGTCGCGGCAGGCACGCCCGTCACGATGGACAGCGAGATCCGCACGGAATGGCGCCCGGTGAAGCAGCCGGTGGCGGAGATCGAAGGCCGCGAGCCCGGCTACATCCTGCTCGGCGCGCATTACTGCACCTGGGGCGATGGCGCGACCGACAACACGGCCGGCGTCGCCCTGCTGATCGAGCTCGCGCGTCTCCTGAAGCAGCAGCCGAAACCCCGCTACGGCGTGAAATTCGCGTTCTGGACCGGGCATGAGCAGGGCGGCTATGCAGGCTCGTCCTGGTATGCGGATGCGTTCCGCGACTCCCTCTACAACGACGCCATCGCCTATCTGAACGTCGACATCGTCGGCAGCCGCGGCGGCACGACCAAGGCGCTGCGGAACACCACGGCCGAGCTCGCCGCCTATGTCCGGCAGGTGCTCGATGCGACCATCGGCAAGCAGACGCCGGAGGAAGAGGAATTCGTCGACCGTTCGGTCAAGCGCCTCGACCCCTATATCGACCCGCGTCGTTCGGCCCGCAATTCCGACCAGAGCTTCAGTGGCATCGGCCTGGCGACCGCCCAGGTCAGCGCCTTCCTGCCCGCCGCCAGCCCCGAGCACCTGCACGGCAGCGGGCTGGCCTGGTGGTGGCATACCGATCAGGACACGATCGAGCATATGGATGCCGAGATCCTGGCGGTCGACACGCTGATCTATCGCAATCTCGTCGCAGGGCTGGTGGACGCGCCCGCGCTCCCCTTCAGGCCCGCGGCCATGGCCGAGGACGTGCTCGCGGGCCTGCGCGCCTATCATGAAGCCGCGCCGAATTGCGAGGACATCACGCGCCTGACCGGCCTCGCCGAGCGGCTGGCGGATGTGCTGCGCGGCTGGCAGCCGACCGGCGCCGATGATCCGCTGCTGCTGCGGCTCGGGCGCCATCTCAACCCGGTGCTTTATCATGCGCGCAGCGCCTTCGAGTTCGATCTCGGCCGGGCCAGCCGCATCCTGCCGGGACTGGCGCCGGCCCTGACGCTCGCTCGTCTGGAGCCCGACGCCGCGCGGATGGCACGGGCGCAACTGCGGCAACGCGCGAACCGCATCGCCCATGGGCTCTCGCGCGCCATCGAGCTGATCGAAGGCAGGGCCGCCAAAGCGCTCTGATGTTCCGATTTTGATCCAATGACAGCCGCGTTCGACGCGGTGCGACACGAAAAGGGGACCATCATGGACCGACGCAGTTTCATGAAGGCCGGCGCCGCCGCGGCTCTGGCGGGGATCAGCGCGCCTGCGCTTTCGCAGTCATCCCGGCAGAAGGTGCTGCGCTTCGTGCCCTACACGGACCTGACCATCTTCGATCCGATGTGGTCGACCGTCGATATCACCCGCGACTACGGCTACATGATCTACGACACGCTGTTCGGGCTGGACGCGAATTTCCAGCCGCAGCCGCAGCTCGCCGAAGGCTTCCTGTGGGGCGATGACGGCCGCAGCTGCACGATCACCCTGCGCAGCGACATCACCTTCCATGACGGCGAGCCGATCCGGGCCCGCGATTGCGTCGCGAGCCTGAAACGCTGGTCGCAGGCCGCCCCGATGGGTGCGACGCTGTTTGCGCTGACCGACGAGCTCGTCGCGATCGACGACCGCACCTTGCGCTTCCGGTTGAAGCGTCCCTTCCCGATCCTCCCGGCGATCCTCGGACAGCTCAGCGCGCCGGTGCCCTTGATCATGCCCGAGCGCGTCGCGCAGACGGATGTGAAGACGCAGATCACCGACAGGACCGGATCGGGGCCCTTCAGGTTCAAGGCCGATGAGTTCCAGCTCGGCAATCTCGCCGTCTTCGAGAAATTCCAGGGCTACAAGCCGACGCCGAACACCGCGAGCGGCCTCACCGCCGGACCCAAGATGGTCCATTTCGACAGGGTGGAATGGCGCCGCATCCCCGATGCGGCGACGGCCGCCGCAGCCCTCCAGACGGGCGATGTCGACTGGATCGGCGGCCCGACCTCCGAGACGGTCGAGCTGCTTGCAGGCTTCAAGGATATCGACCTGCCACGGCTCGAGGACATCCCCTCGATGGCGATGATGCGGCTCAACGCCCTCAACGCTCCGTTCGACAACAAGAAGATCCGTCAGGCGCTGCTTCCGGCCATCGACCAGGCGGAATTCTGCATGGCGGTGGCCGGCACCAATCCGCAGAACTTCGCGACGGGCACCGGCTTTTTCCCGCCCGGAACCGCACTGGCCAGCGAAGCCGGGCTCGACCCTCTGAAAGGGCCGCGCAGCATCGAGAAGGCCAGGCAACTGCTGAAGGAGGCCGGCTACGCCAATGAGCGTGTCAGGCTGCTCGGCGCCGCCGACAGCCCGGCCTCGACCACGCCCCTGGCCCAGGTTGCGGCGGACATGTTGGGCAAGCTCGGCCTGAACCTCGATATCGCGCTGCTCGACAACGCCTCGGTCGCGCAGCGCCGTCGCTCGGAGGAGCCGGTCGACAAGGGCGGCTGGTCGATGAGCTGCTGGCTCTTCCCGGGCAGCTGGTTCGTCGATCCCGGTACGAACATCATGCTGCGCGGCAACGGCCGCAACGCCTGGTTCGGCTGGCCGACGATCCCCAAGCTGGAGGAGCTCCGCGACGCCTGGCTGAATTCGCCCTCGCCCGACGAGCGCAAGCGCATCGCCCAGGAGATGCAGGTCGTGGGCATGGACGAGCTGCCGGCGATCCCGCTCGGCGCCATCTATCGGCAGACCGCGCTGAAGAAAGACCTCGTCGATCGCGTGCGCACCGCCACCGTGTTCTGGAACATCCGTCGTGGCTGACGCGGTCACTCTCCCCGGCGTGCAGCAGGTGATCCAATGCTCGCCTATATCGTGAAGCGCATCCTGGCGACGATTCCGGTCATGCTGGTCGTCGCCCTGACGGTGTTCTCGTTGCTGTTCCTGGCGCCCGGCGACCCCGCCACGATGATCGCCGGCGACCAGGCCTCGGCCGCCGATATCGACCGCATCCGGCAGAGCCTGGGGCTGGATCAGTCTTTCCTGGTCCAGTTCGGCAGCTGGCTCTGGCGCCTCGTCCATTTCGATCTCGGCAACTCGGTCTTCACCGGCCAGCCGGTGACGTCGCTGATGGCGGAGCGGGTCGGCCCGACGCTGTCGGTGATGCTGCTGACCCTCATCCTGTCGATCGCGATCGCCGTCCCGCTCGGTGTCGTCGCGGCCTGGAAGAGCGGAAGCTGGATCGACCGCGCGATCATGAGCGTCTCCGTCGTCGGCTTTTCGGTGCCGCTCTTCGTGGTCGGATACATCCTCGCCTGGGTCTTCGCCCTGAAGCTGCAATGGCTGCCACCGCAGGGCTACACGCCGCTTTCCGAGGGCGTCTGGCCCTGGCTGCAGCGATTGATCCTGCCCGCGATCACGCTCGGCTTCGTCTATATCGTCCTGATCGCCCGGATCACGCGGGCATCCATGCTCGAAGTGCTGCAGCAGGACTATGTCCGGACGGCCCGCGCCAAGGGGCTGGGACCTCGCAAGGTCCTCTTCCTCCACGCGCTCAAGAATGGCGCGGTCCCGGTGATCACCGTCATCGGCATCGGCTTCGCCGCCCTGATCGGCGGCACGGTAGTCACCGAAACCGTTTTCACCATCCCCGGAATGGGGCGATTGACCGTCGATGCCATCCTCCGCCGCGACTACCCGGTCATCCAGGGGCTCGTGCTGGTGTTCTCCTTCGTCTACGTGCTCGTCAACCTGGCCGTGGACCTCATCTACACGCTCGTCGATCCGAGGATCCGCTATTGAGCTCGTCCACATTTCACGCCGGGGCCGCATCCATGCGCGCGGAGGGCTCGCGGCTTTCGGCGGCCCTCAAGCAGATGCAGCGGCACCCGACGATCCCGTTCGGCGCGACCGTGCTCGTAGCCATGGTCGCGATGGCGATCTTCGCTCCCCTGCTCGGCACGATCGACCCGACCGCGACGTCGCTGGCGCGCCGGCTGCGCGAGCCCTCGGCCCAGTTCCTCTTCGGCACCGACATGCTCGGGCGCGATCTCTATTCGCGCGTTCTGTATGGCGCCCGCATCTCGCTGCTGGTCGGGTTCTCCGTCGCGGTGCTCTCCTCGATCGGAGGGCTCTTTCTGGGTTTGATCGCGGGCTTCATCAAGCGGGTCGACGTCGTCGTCATGCGGATCATGGACGGCCTGATGTCGATCCCCTCCATGCTCCTGGCGATCGCGCTGATGGCTTTGACGAAAGGCTCGGTCATCAACGTGATCGTCGCCCTGACCATCGTCGAGATCCCGCGCGTGACCCGGCTCGTCCGCTCGACGGTGCTCTCCTTGCGCGAACAGCCCTATGTCGAGGCCGCGATCGCCGCCGGGGCGAGCACGCCGAGAATCATCGTCCGCCACATCCTGCCGAACTCCCTGTCGCCGCTGATCGTCCAGGCGACCTATATCTGCGCGGCCGCCATGGTCACGGAGGCTGTGCTCTCCTTCATCGGCGCCGGCACACCGCCGATCACGCCCTCCTGGGGTAACATCATGGCCGAGGGGCGCACACTCTGGCAGCTCAAGTTCTATATCGTCCTGATCCCGGCGGCGTTTCTCTCGGCAACGGTCCTCGCCGTCAATCTGCTCGGGGACGGCTTGCGCGACGCTCTTGATCCCCGGCGGATCTATTGAGAGCTCTCAGGCATTCCGGCCAATTTCCGGATCGCGGACACTGTTCCGGTCGAATCCCCCACCTCTAGTCGGCCGCGCGCAGTCGCAGGCGCGAACATGAAGAGAAATTCACTTTCTCTTGTCGGCCGTTCAAACTAGAAGCAGCGTCTGTTGCGTCGTGTTCCGCGTTCTTTTTGATCGAGGCTGGAGAAGAGCGGAATGGTGCCGGGCTACAGGCGTGATCTTGCGGGACACGCGGTCGGACGTTCCCTCTCCCGCCTCGCCTGCGCCGCTGCCGCCGCCATCGGCCTGGGAGCCTGCCTGCCGGCAGATCAGCGCCCGGAACTGGGCGTCGCCGTCACGCCCGGTTACGCCGCGGGAGAGCGCCGTGCCGCGCCGGCCGTTTCGCCGGACTGGCCGCGCCTGTTCCGGTCGAGCGAGCTGAACAGGCTGGTCGATCGAACGCTCGGGGAGAATTTCGACATCGCCATCGCCATGACGCGAATCAGGCAGGCCGATGCGCAGTCACGCATTTCGGCCGCAGCGCTCTACCCCACGCTGAGCGGCTCGGTCGACGGCTCGCGCAGCCTGCGGCCGGGTACGCTGAGCTCCAAGCGCGGACCGTTCAGCGAGAGCGTCGGCAATCAGTTCAGCCTCGGCCTCTCGGCGAGCTATGAACTCGACTTCTGGGGCAAGAACCGCGCGACCGCCGATGCGGGCCGCTTCGCCGCCGAGGCGACGCGCTTCGACCGCGACGTGGTGGCGCTCACTGCCGTCGCCAGCGTAGCGAGCACCTATTTCCAGGTTCTGGCGGCGCAGGACCGGCTGACCATCGCCCGCGAGAACATCGCGGCCGCTGAGCGGACGCTCGCCGTCATCCGCGCCCGGCTCGCTGTGGGCACCGCCACCCAGCTCGACATCGCCCAGCAGGAGAGCGTCGTCGCGCAGCAGAAGGCCTCGGTGCCCCCGCTGGAACTCTCCCTGCGCCAGGCCAAGGTCACGCTTGCCGTGCTGGTCGGCGAGACGCCGGCCGCCGTCGCGATCAAGGGCGGCAGCCTGAACGCGGTCGCTGTGCCCTCCGTGCGCGCCGGCCTGCCCTCGCAGCTGCTGCAGCGCCGGCCGGACATCGCCGAGGCCGAGGCGCGCCTGACCTCGCAGGAAGCGACGCTCCACGCCGCCCGCGCGGCTCTGTTCCCGAGCATTAGCCTGACCGGACAGGGCGGCCTCGAAAGCGCATTGCTGAAGAACCTGCTGCGCCCCGACGCGGCCTTCGCCTCGGCCGCGGCGGGGCTGGTGCAGCCGATTCTCGATGGCGGCAATCTCAAAGCCAGGGTGGAACTGGAGCGGGGCACGGCCGACGAGCTGATCGCGACCTATCGCAAGACCATCGTCAGCGCCTTCGCCGATGTCGAAAATGCCCTGATCGCCATCCAGGAGAACACCCGCCACGAACGCCTGCAGGCGGACACGGTCGCCTCCGCCCGGCGCGCCTACACCATCACGGAGCAGAGGCTGCGCGAGGGCACCATCGACATCGTCACGCTGCTGAACACCCAGCAGACCCTGTTCCAGGCGCAGGACCAGCTCTCGCAGATCAAGCTCCAGAAGCTGATCTCCTATGTCGACCTGTTCAAGGCGCTGGGCGGCGGCTGGACCGACGCCGACCGCAAGGCCGCCATCGCCGCCACCGAGACCGCGCCATGAAACGGCTTCTGCTCATCCTGCTGCTCGCCGCGGCCGCCTGGGGGTGGCACAGCTACAATGGCGGCTGGCTGCCTTCCAGCGGGGACAGCGAGGCGGCCCAGGGCCAGCGCGGCGGGCGGCGTGGCGCTCGTCTGGGCGGCAACGAAGGAGCCATCCCCGTCATCGCGACCCCTGCCCGCCGTGACGACGTTCCGGTCACCGCCGATGCGGTCGGCACGATCCAGGCCCTGAACACCGTGACCGCCCGCACGCAGGTCGACGGCCGGCTGCTCGAAATCGCCTTCAAGGACGGGCAGGACGTCAAGAAGGGCGACGTGCTGGCGAAGATCGACCCTGCGACCTATCAGGCGCAGTACGACCAGGCCATGGCCAAGAAGGCGCAGGACGAGGCGCAGCTCGCCAATGCCCGCGCCGATCTCGAACGCTACGCCAAGCTCGCCCAGACCGATTATGGCTCGCGCCAGCAGGCCGACACCCAGCGCGCCACGGTGGCGCAGCTCGAGGCGCAGGTTCGCTCCGACCAGGGCGCGATCGACAACGCCAAGGCCATTCTCGACTACACCACGATCCGCGCGCCGATCGACGGCCGCCTCGGCATCCGGCAGGTCGACCAGGGCAATATCGTGCGCGCTTCGGACACGAACGGCCTCGTCGTCATCACCCAGCTCAAACCGATCGCCATGATCTTCAACCTGCCGCAGCAGCAGCTTCGCGCCGTCAGCGCGGCCGTCGCGCGCGGGCCGGTCGAGGTCGATGCTCTCGACTCCGACGGCACGACGATCATCGACAGGGGCGTCGTCGAGGTCATCGACAACGTCGTCGACCAGACCACCGGCACCATCAAGGTCAAGGCGCGCTTCCCGAACGACCGGCTCCAGCTCTGGCCCGGCCAGTTCGTCAATGTCCGGGTCTTCGTCGACATGCTGAAGAACGTCGTCGTCGCGCCGACCGCCGCAGTCCAGCGCGGGCCGAACGGAGCTTACGTCTTCGTGGTCAACGACGACGAGACGGTCCGCCTCGTCAATGTCACGGTCGGCCAGCAGAATGAGACGACGGCCGTGATCGCCTCGGGCGTCGAGCCGCCGGCGAAGCTCGTCACCACTGGCTTCGCACGCCTGACCGACAAGGCCAAGGTCCGCGTCACCACCCCCGAGGACGCCGCCCAGCCGCCGGCCACCGCGCCCGGCCGACGCGGCGTGCGCGAGCCCGGGCAAGGACAGGGGCAGCGCCGGCAAGGCGATCAGGCCGGCGGCAATGCGGCGGGCGCGGGAGCGGGTTCCGCGGCTCCGGCGCCGGAGGCGCCGTCCGCACCGGCTACTGCGCCCTCGGCCGACGGTCAGCCGCGGCCGCGGCGGGACGGGGCGGCGCCAGGAGCCACGCGCCGCGAGGGCGGCCGGCCGAACGGCGAGGCTTCCCCCGGCGGCGGATCCGGGGCACAAAGACCGCAAGCGCAGCCATGACGGGGCAGCCGCGATGAGCGTGTCCGCGCCTTTCATCAGCCGGCCCATCGCGACCTCCCTGCTCGGCGTCGCCGTGCTGCTGTGCGGCATCCTCGGCTATCTGCGCCTGCCGGTCTCGGCCCTGCCGCAGGTCGATTTCCCGACGATCCAGATCACCACGCAATTGCCGGGCGCGAACCCTGAGACCATCGCCTCGCTGGTCACAGCCCCGCTGGAGCGCCAGTTCGGACAGATCCCCTCGCTCTCGACGATGTATTCGCAGAGCTCCTTCGGCCTCAGCCAGATCACGCTGCAATTCGATCTCGACCGCGACATCGACGCCGCCGCGCAGGACGTGCAATCGGCGATCAACGCAGCGGGCTCGACGCTGCCGCGCACCCTGCCCTACCCGCCGACCTACGCGAAGATCAATCCGGCCGATGCGCCGATCATGGTGCTGGCGCTGACTTCGGACACCGTCTCGCTGCGCCAGCTCAGCGACCTCGCCGACACGCTGCTGTCGCCGCGGCTCTCCGAGGTTTCCGGCGTCGGCCATGTCTCGATCGAGGGCGGCGTGCGTCCCGCCATCCGCATCCAGGCCGACCTTGCCAGGCTCGCCTCCTACGGGCTCGGCATGGAGGATCTACGCACCGCCATCGTCAACGCCAATGTCGCCGGCGCCAAGGGCGCGCTCGACGGCAACCATCAGGCCTACACGATCAGCGCCAACGACCAGATCGGCAGCGCCGCGGCCTATCGCGACATCGTCGTCGCCTATCGCAGCGGCGCCCCGGTCTTCCTGCGCGATGTGGCGGTGGTGCTGGAGGACCTCGAGAACAGCCGCATCGGCGCCTGGTTCCGCGGCAAGACGGCGGTGGTGATCGACGTCATGCGCCAGCCCGGCGCCAACATCGTCGCCACGGTCGCGCAGGTGAAGCAGGAAATTCCGCGCCTGAAGAACGGCATGCCGGCCGGCGTCGATCTGCAGGTGGTCAGCGACCGCACCGAGACGATCCGCGCCTCGATCGCCGACGTGCAGTTCACGCTGGTGCTCGCCTGCGCGCTGGTGGTGCTGGTCGTGCTGCTGTTCCTGCGGACGGTCCGGGGGACGATCATCGCCGGCGTCGCCCTGCCGCTGTCGCTGATCGCGACCTTCGCGGTGATGTGGCTTGCCGGCTTCAGCCTCGACAACCTCTCGCTGATGGCGCTGACCATCGGCACCGGCTTCGTGGTCGACGATGCGATCGTGATGATCGAGAACATCGTGCGCAATATGGAGCAGGGCAAGAAGCCGCTGCAGGCCGCCTATGACGGCGCGCGCGAGATCGGCTTCACCGTCATCTCGCTCACCGTCTCGCTCGTCGCGGTCTTCATCCCACTGCTGTTCATGACCGGTCTCGTCGGCCGGATGTTCCGCGAATTCGCCCTGACGCTGACCATCGCGGTGGTGGTCTCGGCAGTGGTCTCGCTGACGCTGACGCCGATGATGTGCGCCCGCCTGCTGCGCCATACCGGGCATGAGCGCGAGAACTGGCTCATGCGCGCGGCCGAATGGCCGGTCTCGGCGATGGCCCGGCTCTACGACGTGACGCTCGGCTGGGCGCTGAAGGCGCGCGGCCTCGTGTTGCTGGCGACCGTCGCGACCCTCGCGCTGACGGTGTGGATGTACATCGTCATTCCCAAGGGCTTCCTGCCGAGCCAGGATACCGGCCAGCTCAGCGTCGTCCTCGAAGCCTCACCCGACGTCTCCTTCAACGAGATGAAGCGGCTGCAGGAGCAGGTGACACAGACCTTCGAGCGGGACCCCGACGTCACCGGCATCGTCTCCGTGCTCGGCATCGGCCAGGCCAACGCCACGCTGAACACCGCCCGCCTGACCGTGACGCTGCGCCCCAAGGACGAGCGCCGCGACGACGCCGTGACGATCGCCGAACGGCTGCGGGCCGCGGCCGCCGCGATCCCCGGTGCCGTGACCTATGTCCAGCCGGTCCAGGACATCCAGATCACGACGCGCGCCAGCCGCTCGCAATATCAGTACACGCTGACCGGCGCCGACCAGGCGCAGGTGATGGAATGGGCACGCAAGCTCTCGGAAGCGCTGCGCCGCGAGCCGCTGGTGCGCAACGTTGCCAACGAGACGCAGGACGGGGGCTTGCGCGCCCATGTCGAGATCGACCGGGCCAAGGCGGGGCGGCTCGGCATCTCCATTCAGGCGGTGAACGACACGCTCTACGACGCCTTCGGCCAGCGCCAGATCGCGACGATCTACGAGCAGTCGAACCAGTACCGCGTGATCCTGGAGGCCGCGCCGCAATATCTGCGCGATCCCTCGTCGCTGACGAAGCTCTACGTCACCGGCAACACCAACACGCAGGGGCAGACCAACAGCGCTGGCAACACCACGGTGACGCAGAACAGCGTGCAGGTGCCGCTTTCCTCCTTCACACGCCTGATCCGCGAGACGGCGCCGCTCTCGATCGCCCATCAGGAGCAGTTTCCGGCCGCTACCGTCAGCTTCGACCTCGCGGCGGGCGCGGCTTTGGGCGATGCGGTCACGATGATCGCCGCCGTCGAGCGGGAAATCGGCATGCCGACCTCGATCTCGGGCAGCTTCAGCGCCGACGCGGCCGAGTTCAACCGCTCGCTCGCCAACCAGCCCTGGCTGATCCTGGCCGCCATCGTGACGATCTACCTGGTGCTCGGCGTGCTCTACGAGAGCTATGTCCACCCCTTCACGATCCTGACGACCCTGCCCTCGGCGGGCGTCGGCGCCCTGCTCGCGCTCATCGTGACCGGCCGCGAGCTCTCGATCGTGGCGCTGATCGGCATCATCCTGCTGATGGGCATCGTCAAGAAGAACGCGATCATGATGATCGACTTCGCGCTCGACGCCGAGCGCAACGAGGGCCTTTCGCCGGAAGACGCCATCGTCAAGGCCTGCCGGCTGCGCTTCCGCCCGATCATGATGACGACGCTCGCGGCTCTTTTCGGCGCCCTGCCCCTGGCGCTGGCGACCGGAACCGGCAGCGAATTGCGCCAGCCACTCGGCATCACCATCATCGGCGGCCTGCTGCTCAGCCAGTTGCTGACGCTCTACACGACGCCCGTGATCTACCTGGCATTGGAACGGCTGCGCCGGCGCCTCGGCGGCGGCCGTGACGGCGTCGTGCCATATCCGGGGCCGGAGGCGGCCGAATGAGCGCGGCGCCCGAGGAGGACAAGGGCTGGAAGACGGTGCGGGGTCTCTCCGACGCCTTCATCCTGCGCCCGGTCGGCACCGCGCTGATGGCGATCGGCCTCTTCCTCGTCGGCATGGTCGCCTACATGTTCCTGCCGGTGGCGAGCCTGCCGAGCGTCGACTTCCCGACGATCCGCGTCTTCGCCGGCCGCCCCGGCGCCGACCCCGCGACCATGGCCGGCAGCGTCGCCGCGCCGCTGGAGCGGCGGCTCGGCTCGATCCCCGGCGTCACCGAGATCACCTCGACGAGTTCGCTCGGCTCGACTCAGATCGTGCTGCAATTCGACCTGACGCGAAACACCGACAGCGCCGCCCGTGACGTGCAGGCGGCGCTCAACGCCGCCGCGACCGACCTGCCGGGCGACCTGCCGACACTGCCGCAATTCCGCAAGGCCAATCCCAACGCCGCCCCGATCCTGATCCTGGCGCTGACCTCGGACACGATGACGCCAAGCGCGATGTACGACGCGGCCGACACCGTCATCGCCCAGCGCATTTCCCAGGTCGAAGGCGTCGGCGAGGTCACGGTCGCCGGTGCCGAGCAGCCGGCGATCCGCGTGCGCCTCGACCCGGCCCAGCTTGCCGCCATGGGCCTGAGCCTCGACACGATCCGCACCGCCATCGTCAACGCCAATACGGTGTCCGCGGTCGGCTCCTTCGACGGGACGCACCAGAGCGAGACGCTCTCCGCCAACAACCAGATCCGGCAGCCGGAGGATTACGGCGACATCGTCGTGCGCTCGGCCAAGGGCACCGTGGTCCGGCTCGCCGATGTCGCGACGGTGGAGCGCGGCGTGCGCAACAGCCGCGCCGCCGGCTGGTACAACGGCAAGCCGGCCATCCTCATCACCATGACCAAGCAGGCCGACGCCAACGTCATCGACACGGTCGACCGGGTGAAGGCGCTGCTGCCCGAGATCCAGAAATGGGTGCCCGCCGGCATCCAGTTCTCGATCATGTCGGACCGCACGGTGACGATCCGCGCCTCGATCGCGGATATCCAGCACACGCTGCTGATCTCCATTGCCCTGGTGATGCTGGTCGTCTTCCTGTTCCTGCGGCGCACGACACTGACCGTCGCTGCCGGCGTCACCGTGCCGCTCTCGATCGCCGGCACCTTCGCGGCGATGTGGCTCGCCGGCTTCACGCTCGACAATCTCTCGCTGATGGCGGTGACGATCTCGGTCGGCTTCGTCGTGGACGACGCCATCGTCATGATCGAGAACATCGAGCGCAACGTCGCCCGCGGCCTGTCGCCCCTGCGCGCCGCCCTGCTTGGCGCCGGCCAGATCGGCTTCACCGTCGTCTCGATCAGCCTGTCGCTGATCGCGGCCTTCATTCCGCTCTTCTTCATGGACGGAGTGGCCGGCCGCTTCTTCCGCGAATTCACCCTGACGCTGACCTTCGCCATCCTGGTCTCGACGGCGGTCTCGCTCAGCGTCACGCCGATGATCTGCGCGCATTTCCTCAAGACCGGGCCGCATGTGCCGAGCCGCTTCGACCGGGCGGTGGAGAGCGTGCTCTCGGCGATGACGCGCTTCTATGCCAGCACGCTCAGGGTCGTGCTGCAGCATAGCTGGTTCATGCTGATCGTGATGATCGCGACGGTCGCGCTGACCGTGCAGATGTTCCGCAGCGCGCCGAAGGGCTATTTCCCTCAGGACGACACCGGCCTGATCATCGGCTTCACCCAGGCCTCGACCGACATCTCCTTCCCGGCGATGGCGCAGCTCCAGCAGCGGGGCGCGGCCGTCGTTGCATCGGATCCCGCGGTGCTCGGCGTCGCCTCCTTCATCGGCGGCGGCAGCGGCTCGGTCAATACCGGGCGCTTCTTCGTCAGCCTGAAGCCGCTGGAGGAGCGCGGCCTGAGCTCGGCGCAGGTGGTCAACCGCCTGCGCGGGCGCCTGGGCTCGATTCCGGGCCTGCGCATCTTCCTGACGCCGATCCAGGACGTCCGCGCCGGCGGGCGGCAGGGCCGCTCGCAATACCAGTTCACGCTCTGGGACCCGAACCTGCCCGAGCTGGAAGAATGGGTGCCCAAGGTGCTGGAGCGCCTGCGCACGCTGCCGGAGATCGTCGACGTCGCGACCGATCGCGAACAGGGCGGTCTGCAGGCCAATGTCGTGATCGACCGCAACAAGGCGTCGCAGCTCGGCGTCGCGATCCAGGACATCGACAACGTCCTGTCGGACGCCTTCAGCCAGCGCCAGATCTCGACGATCTACGGCGCGCGCAACCAGTACCGGGTCGTCCTCGAGGTCGCGCCCTCACGCAGCCGCGATCCGGGCGACATCCTCGATCTCTACGTGCCCGGCCGCAACGGCGCGCAGGTGCCGCTTCGCAGCCTCGTCAAGGTCGAGCGCGGCACGGCGCCGCTGGTCATCAACCATCAGGGCCAGTTCCCGGCGGTGACGATCACCTATGATCTCGCCCCCGGCGTCGGTTTGCAGGAGGCGAGCGACGCCGTGGTCGCCGCGGTCGAGGCGCTGCATATGCCGGCTTCGCTGCGCGCCGAATTCGCTGGCGACGCCAAGGCTTTCGCGCAAGGAGCCGGCAGCCAGGGCATGATGATCCTGGTCGCGATCCTCGCCGTCTACATCATCCTCGGCGTGCTCTATGAGAGCCTGATCCACCCGGTGACGATCCTCTCCACCCTGCCCTCCGCGGGCCTGGGGGCGCTGATCGCGCTGCGGATCGCCGGCGCCGATCTCACCATCATCGCCTTCATCGGCATCATCCTGCTGATCGGCATCGTCAAGAAGAACGGCATCATGCTGGTCGATTTCGCGATCAGCGCCGAGCGGCAGCGCGGCGAGACCCCGCGCGAGGCGATCTTCGACGCCTGCCTGGAACGCTTCCGGCCGATCCTGATGACGACGCTCTCGGCCATGCTCGGCGCGGTCCCTCTGATGATCGCAACAGGCCCCGGCGCGGAGCTGCGCCGCCCGCTCGGCATCACCATCGTCGGCGGCCTGATCCTCAGCCAGATCCTCACGCTCTACACGACCCCGATCATCTATCTCTGGATGAGCAAGCTGAGTGCCCGCCGGCGTCCGTCGGAGCAGGGATCGGCGGGGAGCCGCACCGACCAGGTCGAGGCGACCTGATCGACCATCCATTGCCCGGGCCCGTCATGTCGAGCCGGCTGCCGAAACCGGAAGGCTTTCCGTCTCATGTCGATTTTTTCCTCGCCAGCGCGGCCGCCCAAGGTGGCCCGGCAAGGTGAGCCCAAGCTGGGCCCAAGTCGGCCTCGAATCCTTCGATTGACAAGGCGCCCGATCGGCGTTTTTATTGGCATACAAATGAATTTCAGACCCGCGGAAACGTCAAAAGGCGGCCGCGGATGAGCCGGGAGAGAGCCATGAAATTCGTATCCGACCGGAAGGTGCGGAGTGCCCTGGTCGCCCTGGCGACACTCTTTATTCAGTCCAGTGCGAATTCAGAAGAGATCTCGGTGACGCAATGGGGCGCGAGCCTCTACGGCGCCCCCTATGCGGTCTCCATGGAGAAGGGCCTGTTCAAGCAGGCCGGCATCGACATCACCGGCATTCTCGGCTCCGGCGGTGGCGGCACCACGGTCCGCAACATCCTCGCCAGCGACACACCCTATGGCGAAGTCGCGGTCTCAGCGGCGCTCGCCGCCAAGGCACAAGGCCTCGACGTCGTCATCGTCAACACGGGCACGCGCAGCGTGGCCGAGGCCTCGATGGTGACGATGCCCGATTCCGGCATCAGGAGCCTCGAGGATCTGATCGGCAAGAAGGTCGCGATCACTTCGCCGAAATCCGTTTCGGAAATGCTCTTCCTGATGGTCCTTCGCGAGAAGGGCATCGATCCGGGCAAGGTTCAGCGGGTCGCCGCCGGCGGCTATGTCCCGGCCCTGACGATGATGGAACAGGGCGGCGTTGCCGCTTCCGTGCTCATCGAGCCGCTGTCGATCATCCGCAAGGACAAGTATCGCACGGTCTACAAGGCCGGCGAGGTGCTCAAGCCGATGACGACGTCGGTGGGGATCACCACACGCAAATTCGCGCAGGAGCAGCCGGCGAAGCTGAGGGCCATCATCGCGGGCCGCAGGGCCGGCGTGCAGGCCGTCTACCAGGACCCTGCGGGCACTGCGAAGATCATCGAAAAGATCTACAAGCTCGACCCGCCGATCGCCAGGGAGGCCGTCGACAACATGATCGGCCCGCATATGTGGAGCGAGGGCGAGTTCAGTGTCGAGGAGCTCAACCGCATGGTCGAGGGCCTGAAGCTGATCGGCGAGGTCAAGAGCGATATCGACTGGTCCACGATCCTGGACAAATCCTACCTGCCGCCCGATCTGCAGGCGAAGTCATGATCGGCGCGGCGGTGAAGGCACGGAGCGACTCTTTGGCGATATCCGAGGTTCCCGCCGCCGTTCACGCCCGGCTCCGCGGCGTCACCCGGGTCTTCGACCTTCCCAAGGGCAAGCTGCATGCGCTCGGCCCCGTGGACCTCGACTTGGGCAGGGGCGAGTTCTTCTCCGTCGTCGGTCCTTCCGGCTGCGGCAAATCCACCTTGCTCGACATTCTCGCGGGGTTGAGCCGGCCGCAGGCGGGCGTCGCCGAATTCGAGGGCGCGCCCATCCGGGACGTGCCGGACGGCGTCGGCGTGGTCTTCCAGGAAGATGCCTCCTTCCCCTGGCTCAGCGTTCGCGACAACGTCGCCTTCGGCCTGCGTCGTGCCGGCATCGACCCGGCGGAAATCGCCCGGCGCGTCGATTACGCCGTCGGCTTCATGGGGTTGCGCGACTTCGCCGCCTCATATCCGGCACAGCTGTCCGGCGGCATGCGCCAGCGCGTCTGCATCGCACGGACACTCGTGATGCAGCCCCGGCTGATCCTGCTCGACGAGCCCTTCGGCGCCCTCGACCAGCAGACGCGGCTGCTGATGGGCGACGAATTGCTGCGGCTCTGGCGCGAGACCGGCGCGACGGTGCTGCTCATCACCCACGCGCTGGACGAGGCGGCGATGCTGTCCGACCGGGTCGGCGTGATGTCGACGCGGCCGGGAACCTTCATCGATTTCGTCGAGACCGGCTGGGAGCGGGACCGCGACAGCCGCGTCGTCTCGACCCCGCATTTCGGCGACATCACCGCCCGCCTCTGGGACAAGCTGCGGGTCGAGGCACTGAAGATCATGTCGTCGGGACAGGCCTGAGCCATGTCGGAGAAGCGCCTGCGGTTCCTGGTCGTCGCTCTGCTGATCGGCGCCGTCGAGCTGATGTGCCGGCTGGGCATCATTCCGCTCGCGGTCATGATCCCGCCGTCGCAGATGGTGGTGGAGCTCGGCCGGATTCTCGCCTCGGGCGAATACGCCTCCGACATTGCGGTGAGCCTGACGAATGTCGTCGTCGCGGCGGTGCTCTCGGTGATCCTCGGCTTCGTGGCGGGGCTGGCGATCCACGCCTGGCCTGGCCTGCGCGACGCGCTCGAGCCCCTACTGGCGAGCTATTACGCCATCCCGACCTTCGTGTTCTATCCGGTGTTCATCACCCTTTTCGGCGTCGGCTCGGCCTCCATCATCGCCATCGCCGTGCTGCTGGCGATCGTTTCGATGATCACGGCCACCTTGAACGGCATCGACAGGATCCCGCGTGTCCTGCGCAAGACCGCCCGGATCTATCGCATGCCGCGCTGGAAGACGGCGCTGCTCATCGAATTGCCGGCCGCGGCCCCTTACCTCTTCACCGGCGTCAAGCTGTCGGTCGCCTATGCCTTCATCGGCGTGATCGCCTCGGAATTCATCCTGTCGGGCTCGGGGCTCGGCTATGCGATCGCCTATGCCTACAACAACTTCGAGAACCGGCACATGTACGCGCTGATGCTGCTGATCCTCGTGACCGTCACGATCGTCAACACGGCGCTCAACCATGTCGACAAGCGCCTTCAGGCGCGCAGGCAGCGGTGATCGCCATGCCGAGGATCACCGGTACCGCCCTCGTCCTGCTCTTCTGCCTGCTGCTCTGGCAGACGCTCCATCTCCTCGTCGGCGCCTCCTCGCTGGCCTCTCCTTTCCAGACCGTCGTGAAGCTGGGCTCGCTGCTGGCGACCGCCGAATTCTGGCAGAACGTCGCGGAGACCATGCGCGCCTTCGCCGCCGCCTTCCTGATCTCGCTGGTCGGCGGCATCGCGCTCGGCATCCTGCTCGGGGTGCGCCGGCTTGCCGGCAACGTCGCTGAGCCCATCCTCGTCAACCTCTATTCCATCCCCAAGGTGGTGCTCTACCCGCTGGTGCTGCTCTGCTTCGGCCTCGGCATCTCGGCCAAGATCGCCTTCGGCGTGATGCACGGGCTGATCCCGATCACCCTGTTCTCGATGAACGCGATCCGGCAGATGAAGCCGGTCTATCGGCGCACCGCGCAGGTGCTGCGGCTGTCCTCGGCGCAATCGGCCTTCACGGTCATCCTGCCCGCGATCCTTCCCGAGGTGATCTCCGGCGTGCGGCTGGGGTTCTCGCTCACGCTGCTGGGCGTGCTGATCGGCGAGATGTTCGCCTCCCAGCGCGGTCTCGGCTTCATGTTGATCAGCGCCATCAACATCGGCCAGATCGACACGATCATGGCGGTGGCGCTGCTGCTGACCATCGTCGCGGTGACGTGCAACAGCCTGCTCCTCCTGCTCAACCGGAGAATGGGCTATCGCTAACGCATGTGTCGGTCAGGCTGGTTCAACCTGACCGGATCCGGAACCGGACGCCTTCCGCGGACACTCCCGTCTCGATGCCGCGTGCGGCGCCAATGGATCGAGACAGGCCAAGGTCGAATGTCCAACAAGGCGGAATCGGGCTATCGATTCACGGTCGAGGTCGTGGCGCGGAGGCCACCGCCGGAAATGTGATACGCAAGAGTTTTTGGGAGGCAGCCCCGATGTCGACGCGGAAGCGTTCAGCCGTGGCGGAAAACGCGTCGCTTCAGTCGAAAGAAAACGCGAAATATGTCCTCGACGAGCAGGTCGGCTTTCTCATGCGGAAGGCGCAGCAGCGCCATATCGCAATCTTCCAGCAGACGATCGGGCCCGGAGGCCCGACCCCGACCCAGTTCGCCGCGTTGAGCAGGCTCGCCGCGAGCAAGGAGATCTCCCAGAACCAGCTCGGTCGCCTGACCGCGATGGACCCCGCCACGATCAAGGGTGTGATCACCCGGCTGGCCGAGCGCGGCCTGGTCGAGCGCCTGCCCGATCCCAACGACCAGCGGCGCGTCCTGATCCGGCTGAGCGACCAGGGACGCGCACTCATGCCGGAGCTTTTCGCCCGGGCGGCGGCGATCACGGCCGCGACCTTGCAGCCCCTGACCGAGAAGGAAGCGCAGCAGCTCTCGCTGCTGCTGGCGAAGCTCTGCTGACGCTGTAAATCCGGACGGCCGCTCAGACCGACAGGTACTGCGCCCGGATCGCCTCATCCGCTTTGAGCTCGGCCATCGTGCCGGTGAAACGGATGATGCCCTTCTCGATGATCGCGGCGCGATCCGCGACATTGCCGGCGAAATGCAGGTTCTGCTCGGAGAGCAGGATGCTCAGCCCCTCCCCCTTCAGCGCCAGGATGGTCTTCGCCATCTCCTCGACGATGACCGGGGCCAGCCCTTCCGAGGGTTCGTCCAGCAGCACGAGCCGCGGATTGCCCATCAGCGTGCGGGCAATGGTCAGCATCTGCTGCTCGCCGCCCGACATCGCCCCGCCCGGCCGGTCGCGCATGCGCCCGAGATTGGGGAAGAGCGCGAAGAGCCGTTCGGGCGTCCAGTGCGGCACGCCCTCGCGCGGCGGGCGCTGGCCGACGGAGAGGTTCTCCATCACCGAAAGCTCGGAGAAGATGCGCCGCTCCTCCGGCACGTAGCCGATGCCGATGCGCGCGATCTCGAAGGGCTCGCGACCCTCGATGCGCTGGCCGTCGAAGCGGATCTCGCCGCGCGCCGGGGGCACCAGCCCCATCACCGCCTTCATCGTCGTCGACTTGCCGGCGCCGTTGCGCCCCATCAGGGCCAGCACCTCGCCCCGGCCCATGCCGAAGCCGACGCCTTGCAGGATATGGGCGCGGCCGTAATAGGCGTCGAGCCCGGAGATTTCGAGAAGGGCGCTCATCAATGGCCTCCCGAGGTGGCGCCGGAGCCGAGATAGACCGCCCGCACCTGCGGGTCCTGGCGCACCGCCTCGGCGGCGCCGTCGGCGATCAGCCGGCCGCGATCGAGCACGATCACCCGGTCGGAATGGGCGAAGACGACGTCCATGTCGTGCTCGGTGAACAGCACCGCGATGTGCTCCTGCGCCGCGATCCGCGCCGTCAGCGCCATCAGCTCGACGCGCTCGCGCGGGGCCATCCCGGCGGTCGGCTCGTCCATCAGCAGGAGCTTCGGCCGGTTGGCGAGCGCGACGGCCAGCTCGACGCGCTTCAGGTCGCCATAAGCGAGCACGCCGCAGGCCCGCTCCGCCTGCTCGCGCATGCCGACCTGTGCGAGCAGGGCGTCCGCCGCGGCGACATAGCGCGTCCGGGCGGGCCGGAACGGATTCCAGACGCCATCCTCCTGCGAGATCAGCGCCATCTGCACGTTCTCGCGCACGGTCATCGAGGTGAAGGTCGCGGTGATCTGGAAGGTGCGGCCGACACCCAGGCGCCAGACCCGGCGGGGCTTGAGCCCCGTGATCGCCTGCCCGGCGAGGATGACCTCGCCGCGATCCGGCTTGAGCTGGCCGCCCAGCATGTTGAAGCAGGTGGTCTTGCCGGCGCCGTTCGGGCCGATCAGCGCGACCATGCGGCCGGCCTCGACCGAGAAGGAGACGCCTTGCACCGCATGGACGCCGCCGAAGGACTTGGCGAGATCGCGCGCGACCAGCACGGCCTCGTCGGCGACTGCCGCCCGGGGAGAAACGACGGCGCTCATGGCGCGCCCTCCGTCGCGAGCCGGGTTACGACGGCACCGTCCTTGTCGCTTCGATCGCGCCGCTCGCGCAGGGCGAGGAAGCCGCCGACGAGTCCGCGCGGGAAGAGCACGACGAGGAGCACGATCGAAAGCCCCAGCGTGAAGCGCCAGTACATCGTCATCTTCATCAGCTGTTCGCTGAGCCCTGCATAGGCGAAGGCGCCGACGATCGGCCCCGACACGGTCTGCACGCCGCCGAGCAGCACCATCAGCAGCGCATCGACCGAACGCGGGATCGCCATATAGGTCGGGAAGACAGAGCCCTTGAAGAAGGCGAAGAGCGCTCCCGCGATGCCGGCCGCGAAGGCGGCGATGGTGAAGGCGACCCATTGCACGCGCATGGTGTCGATGCCGATCGCTTCGGTCCTGAGCGGGTTGTCGCGCGCGGCGCGGAGCGCATAGCCCAGCGGCGAGAACACCATGACCCTGAGCAGGACCACGCAGGCCGCGCAGATAGCGAGCGCGAGATAGTAGAACGCCGTCTTCGACACCGCCCAATGCGACGGCCAGACGCCGAGGATGCCGTTGTCGCCGCCGGTGAGCTCGACCCATTGGAAGGCCGTCGCCCAGGCGATCTGCGCAAAGGCGAGCGTCAGCATGGCGAGATAGACGCCGGACAGCCTGACACAGAACCAGCCGAACACCACGCCCGCGATGCCGGCCAGGAAGGGCGCGAAGATCAGCGCCGGCTCCATCGGCGCGCCCAGCCATTTCACGGCGAGCGCAGCGCCATAGGCGCCGAGGCCGAAATAGGCGGCGTGGCCGAAAGAGGCCATGCCGCCCGGCCCCATCATGAAATGCAGCGAGGCGGCAAACAGCGCAAAGATCACGAGCTCCGTCAGCGTCAGCAGCAGGTAGTCCGGCGTCACCAGCGGCGCGGCGGCGAGCAGGATGAGCGCAACGAGGCCGGCGAGCTTGGCCGGCCTATCGGCCGGCCGCAGCAGCGGCTCGGCCGTCGCCGTCCCGCGTGCGGCGCCGACGGGGCGCCTGCCCATCAGCCCATAGGGCTTGACCACCAGCACCACGGCCATGACCAGGAAGACGAGGACGAGCGTGATCTTCGGGAAGATCAGGATGCCGAAGGCGTGCAGGATGCCGATCAGCACCGCCGCGAGATAAGCCCCGGTCACGCTGCCGAGCCCGCCGACGACCACGACCACGAAGGCCTCCGAGATCATCGACAGGTCCATATGCAAGGTTGCCGCCTCGCGCGGGAGCTGCAGCGCCCCGCCCAGCCCGGCGAGGCCGGCTCCGAAGGCGAAGACAGAGGTGAAGAGCAGGCGCTGGTTGACGCCGAGCGCCGCGACCATCTCGCGATCCTGCGTCGCCGCTCGCACCAATGTGCCCCAGCGCGTCTTCTGGAACAGGAACCAGAGCAGCGCGAGCACCAGCGGGCCGATTGCGATCAGCAGGAGTTCATAAGTGGGGAAGCGGTTGTCGAACAGGATGACGAAGCTCTTGAAGCCGGGCGCGCGGGGCCCGAGCTTGTCTTCTGCGCCCCATGTCGCCAGCGCGATGTCCTGGATCATCAGCACCACGCCGAAGGTGGCGAGAAGCTGGAACAGCTCCGGCGCCTGATAGATCCGCCTGAGGATCGCGACCTCGATCACCACGCCGATGACGGCGACGAGCAGCGCCGCTAGCCCGACACCACCCCAGAAACCGAGCCCGCTCGTCGGCCCAAGCCAGGTGACCAGCGTCCAGCCGATATAGGCGCCCAGCATGTAGAGCGAGCCATGGGCGAAATTCACGATCCGGGTGACGCCGAAGATGATCGACAGCCCGGAGGCGACGAGGAACAGCGAGGAGGCCGAAGCCAGCCCGTTCAATGTCTGCGTGAGAATGAGGTCGAACATTCTGCCGATGTCCAGGTCAAAGCTCTGCCGTCATCCCGGACGACCGCAGGTCGATCCGGGATCCATTGTAGAGCACGGCCCCCTCCGATGGATCCCGGATCAGCGCCGCTTCGCGGCTTGTCCGGGATGACGGAGGTTCATATGCCGGAAACGCGATGAACTCAGCCTGCCGGCCGCATCGTCTTCACGACGTCGTCCGATGGCAGGTACTTGGCACCGTCGGCATAGCGCCAGTCGACCATCACGCCCTTGCCGTCCTTGAGGGCGGTCTTGCCGACGAAGGCGCCGAGCGTCGATTGATGGTCGATGGCGCGATATTCGGCCGAACCGAAAGCGGAGGGGAATTTCAGCCCTTCCATCGCGTCGATCAGCTTCTCGTTGTCGGTGGTGCCGGCCTTGGCCAGGGCCGCCGCGATCGAGTTCATCGTGTCGAAGCCGACCACCGAGCCCAGGCGCGGATAGTCGTTGTACTTGGCCTTGTAGGCGTCGCGGAATTTGACGTGCTCCGGCGTCGCCAGATCGGCATGGGGATAGCCGGTGACGATCCAGCCCGTCGGCGTCTCCGCCCCGAGCGGGTCGAGATATTCAGGCTCGCCGGTCAGCATCGAGACGACGTCGCGCCCCTCGAACAGGCCGCGCGTATTGCCCTGGCGCACGAGATTGGTCAGGTCGACGGCGAAGGTGACGTTGAAGATCGCCTCGGGCTTGGAGGCCTCGAGCGCCTGCACGGTCGCGCCGGCATCGATGCGGCCAAGCGCCGGATATTGCTCGGCCACGAACTCGACATCGGGCCTGGCCTTCTTCAGCAGTTCCTTGAACCACTTGATGCTCGACTGGCCGTATTCGTAGTTCGGCGCGACCAGCGCCCATTTCCGCGCCTTGAGCTTGGCCGCTTCCTCGACCAGCATCGCCGCCTGCATATAGGTCGAGGGTCGCAAGCGGAAGGTGTAGCGGTTGCCCTTCGCCCAGACCAGCGCATCCGACAGCGGCTCGGAAGCCGCGTAGAGCCGCTTGTTCTGCAGCGCGAAATCGGTGAGCGCGAGACCGACATTCGAGAGGAAGCCGCCCGAGAGCAGGTCGACCTTCTCGGCGTTGATCAGGTCGCCGGCATGGCGCACGGCATCCTCTGGCTTGCCGGCATCGTCGCGGAAGATCGTCTCGATCTTGCGGCCAAGCACGCCGCCGCCGGCGTTGACCTGTTCCAGCGCCAGCTCCCAGCCCTGGCGATAGGGCTTCAGGAAGGCGGGCTGGGCGGTATAGCTGTTGATCTCGCCGATCTTGATCGGGCCGCTCCCCTGCGCCCGAACCAGCGAGGGAGCGGCGAGCGCGGCCGCGCCTCCCGAGGCGGCAACCAGAAAACGCCTGCGGTCCATGTCCATGCCAATCTCCCCCGTTCGCGATCCGGCTGCCGGGACTCGGCGTTGTCGCCGAGGGTCAGCCGTTCGTCATTAGCCGTTGCGCCGTTCCGTTCCAAGTTTTATGGTTTTAATGTTTGTATACCTACGAAGTTGATGAGTTCGAAGCAGCGTGTCAACTCGGTTTCGCGGCTTGTGAAGGCAGGGCGTGATTAAAATCGCCGCATTATTGCCGCGCCCGGTATTCCGCGCACTTTGCGCGGCGAAAGCCCCGCTCTTCCCGCGCAGCGATCGTGTTGACGGGCGCGGGCTTGCAGGGCTAAATTGTTTGCATACAAATAATGTAGCGGCGCGTTTCCGGCGCCAGGAGTGCGAGCATGAGCTCCGACGCGACGACATTGGCCGTTGACGACAAGATTCGCTGCGATGCCTGCCCGGTGATGTGCTTCATCAAACCCGGCGCGGTCGGCGCCTGCGACCGCTACGGCAATGTCGACGGCACGTTGGTGCGGGTCGATCCGCATGTCGTGCTCGACCGCAGGATCGGCCAGGGCGGCGACGTCGTGTCTTTCGCGGGCGAGCGCGAATGGAGCGGCGACATCCTCAACCCGCAGGGCACCTTCGTCACCGCCATCGGCGCTGGCACGACCTATCCCGACTACAAGCCGGCGCCCTTCATCGTCTCTTCCGAGGTCGACGGCGTCGATATGGTCACGGTCGTGACCGAGGGAATCTTCAGCTATTGCGGCGTGAAGATCAAAATCGACACCGACCGCTTCCTGGGCCCGGAAACCGCGACGGTGCGGGTCGAGGGCGAGGCCGTCGGCCATGTCACGACGGGGGAGTACGGCTCGCAGATGCTCTCGCTCGGCGGCGTGCATCATCTCACCGGTGGCTCCAAGAAGGAGGGCCGCGTCACCTGCGACGCGCTGCTGTCGCTCTGCAACGGCAAGCCGGTGGAGATGGCGATCGACGGCGGCGAGACGGTCGTCGTCCAGGCCGGCAAGGCCCCGATCGTCAACGGCGTGGCCGAGAGCCGGATGCGCGTCGGCTGCGGCTCGGCCACCATCGGCATCTTCGCCAAGCAATGGCATGGCAAGGTCGACGAGGTCGTCGTCGTCGACGACCACATCACGGGCGTGCTCTCCGAGCATCAGGCCGGCAAGTTGCTGGGCATGGAGCCGACCGGGATCAAGCTCAAGGGGCGGCGCTCGACGCCCGGCCGCTATTTCCAGGTCGCCGAACCGGGCACCGGCTGGGGCGGCACCAATATCAGCGACCCGCTCGCCATCCTCGGCCCCTTCGATCCGAAGACCGCCCGGCCGGGCCTGCGCCTGCTGATGGTTTCGACCACGGGCGAGCACGCCGCCTATTACGAGCTGGACGACAATCTGCGGCCGATCGAGATGGACATCCCGGTGCCGCTGCGCGAGCCGGTCGAGCGCATCGCGGAGAATTGCGAGCCCGCCTTGTCGACCGTGCTGTTCATCGGCGGCGCCGGCGGCTCGCTGCGGGCGGGCGTGACCGAGAACCCGGTCCGGCTGACGCGCTCGGTCAAGGATTCGCTGACCTATGTCACCTGCGGCGGCGCGCCGGTCTATATCTGGCCAGGCGGCGGCATTACTTTCATGGTGGATGTCACGCGCCTGCCCGAGAATGCCTTCGGCTATGTGCCGACACCGGCGCTGGTCGCACCGCTGGAGTTCACGATGAAGCTTTCGGACTATCGCGAGCTCGGCGGCCATATGGACCATGTCCAGCCGCTGAGCGAGCTCAAGCGCGGCGGGCGCCTCCAGCTGCCGCAGCACCAGGACAATCCCTGGCCGTTCGCACCGCATTCCACGCGGCACTCGCACGGGTAGCGCGATGTTCGAGCGGCCCTCAGCGCGCTTCCTGCCGGACGGCAAGCGCCTGCTGCTCCAGCAGGGGCCGATCGATCTGGTTGTTCAGGCGGAGGGCAGCACCGACGCCGTGCGAATGGCCCATGAGGCCGCCCTGCATCGTTTCGATGGGCTTCTGGCGGAACTCTGCGGCGAGCTCACTCTGCTGCGCACGCCCGTGACGGAGGCAAGCCCCACGCCGGAGGGCGTGGTCGCGCAGCGCATGCACGCGGCTGTGGCTCCGTTCGCCGGAGCCGGCTTCATCACGCCGATGGCCGCCGTGGCCGGGTCCGTCGCCGAGGAGATTCTCGGCGCCATGCTCGCGGCCGCGCCGCTGAATCGCGCCTTCGTCAACAATGGCGGCGACATCGCGCTGCATCTGGCGCAAGGCGAGCATTTCCGCATCGGTCTCGTCGACCGGCCCGACCGGCCGAACCTGTTCGGAACCACGACGATCTCGGCCGCCGACGGCATCGGCGGCGTCGCGACCAGCGGTTATCCCGGCCGCAGCTTCTCGCGCGGCATCGCCGAAGCGGTGACGGTGCTGGCGCCCACTGCCGCCATAGCTGATGCGGCGGCGACCGTCATCGCCAATGCCGTCGATCTTCCGGGCCATCCGGCCATCGTCCGGGTCCCGGCCGACACGATCCAGTCGGACAGCGACCTCGGCGACATTCCCGTGACGCGCCATGTTGGCCGGCTCACCGAAGCGGAGATCGCGGAAGCGCTCGCCGCCGGGCTGGATCAGGCCGTCGAATTGCAGGCGCGCCGGCTCATCGGCTCCTGCGCCATCCATCTCCAGGGCAGGACCCGCACGCTCGCTTTGCCCGCCTTGGCCGATATCACCCGGAGGAAACTGGCTCATGCCTGAGATCGCCATTCGCAAGCTCGCCATCGTCGTCGAGACGATCTTCCATGAGGGCGGCCCTGCCCCGGCCACGCCGCTGCGACGCGGCGCGGCGCTCGCCGTCATCGCCAACCCCTTCGCCGGGCGTTACGTCGCGGATATCCAGGGCTTCATGGATGATCTGAAGCCGTTCGGCCTCTCGCTGGCGAAGCAGCTTCTCGAAGCGCTCGGCGGCGATCCGAAGGCGATCGAGGGTTACGGCAAGGGCGCCATCGTCGGCGCGGCCGGCGAGCTGGAGCACGGCGCGCTCTGGCACGTGCCGGGCGGCTATGCGATGCGCGAGATCCTCGGCGACGCCAAGGCGATCGTCGCCTCGACCAAGAAGGTTGGCGGGCCCGGCACGCGCCTCGACATCCCCGTCACCCATATCAATGCTTCCTATGTCCGCAGCCATTTCGACGCCTTCGAGGTCGGGCTGACCGACGCGCCGAAGGCGGATGAAATGCTGCTCGCGCTGGTGATGACGACGGGCGCGCGCATCCATGCCCGCGTCGGCGGCCTGAAGGCTTCCGAGATCAAGGGGGAGGACGGCCTGCGATGAGCGCCAGAATCCGCAAGCTCGTCACCATCCTCGACGAGACCCGCTCCGAGATGGGCCGCCCGGTGGAACCGGCCGTGCGCCGGGCCGCCGCCGTCGCGGTGATCGCCAACCCCTTCGCCGGACGCTATGAGGCGGACCTCGCGCCGCTGATCGAGATCGGCGAGGAATTGGGCGATTTGCTCGGCCGCCATGCGCTGGCGGCGCTCGGCATTCCGGGCGAGCAGGTCGAAGGCTATGGCAAGGCCGCCGCCGTCGGCGAGGACGGCGAGCTCGAGCATGCCGCCGCGATCCTGCATCCCAAGCTCGGCGCGCCGCTGCGCAAGCTCCTCGGCAAGGCCCCTGCCCTGATCCCGTCCAGCAAGAAGCGCGGCTCGCTCGGCGTGGTGCTGGACGTGCCGCTCGGCCACAAGGCGGCGGCCTATGTCCGCAGCCATTTCGACGGCATGGAGGTGCGCATTCCCGACGCGCCGCGCGCCAACGAGATCATGGTCGCGATCGTGCTGACCAGCGCCGGGCGCCCGCTGCCACGCGTCGGCGGCCTGAAGACCGACGAGATCAAGGGCGAGGACGGGCTGCGCTGAGCGCAGGACGCCTATCCCCCTCTCCCCTTGGGGGGAGAGGGTTGGGGTGTGGGGTTGCGGTCCCCTAAGGGGCCTTGCGTGCCCTTGCGATAGCCGCTTCCACCCCGTTCCACGCAGGCTTCTCCGGCGCGAAGCGGCTGCGCAGATAGCTCGCGAGTTCAGCGACCTGCCCATCGTCGAGCGAGTTTCCGAAGGCTGGCATCTGGCCCATGCCGTGACTTCCGCCCTGCAGCAGCAGGTTGACGAGATTGGCCGGCGTCGCGGCGTGAAGCTTCGAGCTCAACCCCAGCGCCGGCCCCTGATTGGCCAGCGGCGCGATCCGCCCGGTTTCATGACAGGCGGCGCAGGCCCCCTCATAGAGTCGCGCGGCCCGCGACGTGCCGGGATTGGCGGCCGATGCCGTCGCCTTCAGGATTGCCTCGGTGCGCGCCGCGATCTCGGGCTCCGGAGGCGAGGCGCCGAGCGAGGCGAGATAGATGGCCATGGCGCGGATATCGGCATCCGGCAACTCCTTGAGTTCCGCGATGACGGGCGCCATCGGCCCGGATGCCGTGCCGTGGTTCGCGGCATGACCGCTGCGCAGATAGGTGTAGAAATCCGCCTCGCTCCACGGGATCGGAGAATGCGAGGCGCCCGTCAGCGCCGGCGCCTCCCAGCCCTCGGCCTCGCCGCCGGCGAGATAGGCCATGCCGCCCTTCTCGGCGCCGAGCGCGTTGCGCGGCGAATGGCAGGCGCCGCAATGGCCGAGCCCGTCGACGAGATAGCGCCCCCGGTTCCATTCGGCCGTGCGGGCGGGTTCCGGCTTCGCTTCCTTGCCCCGGTTGAACAGCAGGTTCCAGCCGGCCATCAGCGGGCGCAGGTTGAAGGGAAAGATGAGCCGGCTCGGTTCATTCACCCGCATGACCGGCGGCTGCGACATCAGGAAGGCGTAGAGCGCCTGCAGATCGGCATCGCTCGTCTTCGCGAAGTTCGCATAGGGAAAGGCGGGGTAGAGATGGCGCCCGTCGCGATGGATGCCGGCGCGCATCGCCCGCTCGAAAGCGGGATAGGACCAGTTGCCGATGCCTGTCTCGGGATCGGGCGTGATGTTGGTGCTCGTCACCGTGCCGAAGGGCGTCTCCAGCGCCAGCCCGCCGGCATAGGGCACGCCGTCCCTGCCCGTATGGCAGACGGCGCAGGCTCCGAGCGCGGCGAGCTGGCGCCCCTTCTCGATGGTGGCTGCGGACCATGTCGCGGGGTCTGGCCGGGCAATGGGCGCGATCTCCGGCGCAAGCGACAGCGAGACGGCCGCAAACGTCGCGGCGGCCGCAGCCATGCCGCCGATTCTGGCCCAGAAGCCGAGGCCGCGTCGGCCTCCCCGCGCGGGCGGCGGGGCCAGTGCCGGGCGCCCGTTGAGCCCGGCCAGCACACGCTCGGGCGTCAGCGGCAATTCGCGGAAGCGCACTCCCGTCGCATCATAGACCGCGTTGACGATGGCCGCCGCACTCGGCACCGAGGCGGATTCACCGGCACCGAGCGGCGGCTCCTGCTGCCGATCCATCAGCATCACATCGATGGCCGGCAGCTCCGGGAAGCTCAGCACCGGATAGGCGCCCCAGTCGCGCGCAGCGACGGCCGTGGTCTCCGAGAAGGTCACCTCCTCGCGCAGCACGCGGCTGGTCGATTGCAGCACATTGCCGTGGATCTGGTGCTGCACGCCAGCCGGGTTGACCATCATCCCGGTATCCTGGCCGACCACGACGCGGCTGACCGTCACCTCCCCGGTCGCGCGATTGACCGCGACATCCGCGACCCAGGCCGACCAGGCGGCCCCCACGCCCGGCCAGTTGCCATGGACATAGCGGGCCTGGGCGAAGCCGCGCCCGTGCAGGACATCTCCCTCGGCCCGTAGGCGCGGCCCGACATGCGGCTCCCAGCCGGCGCGGGCGGCCGTTGCCTCGACCAGCTCGGCGGCACGCGCATCGGTGATATGGCGCAGGCGGAACTCGACCGGATCGACGCCCGCCTCATGCGCCAGCTCGTCGACATAGCTTTCATGCGCGAAGACGTTGGGCATGGCCGAGACGCCGCGCAGCCAGGAGGCACGCACGATCGGCGGCATGTCATAGGCCGTGATCCGCATGTTCTCATAGGCATAGGAGGGGATCGCGGTGCGGTCGCCCATCTTCAGCGTCGCCGGCGTGTTCGGGATGCGCCCGGTCAGCAGCAGCGCCAGCGTCGGCGCCGCATTGGAGGGGTAGCGCGTATGGAAGTCATAGGCCGCGAGCGAAGCGCCCGGCCCGAGCCCGCCAGCGATGTCGATGAGCTGGGCGGCGCCCTTCGGCTCCCAGAGATGCTCCTGCTCGCGGGTGAGCTGCACCCGTACCGGCGCGCCCACGGCCCGCGACAGCAGAACCGCATCGGCCGCCACGTCGTCGGCGCAGTTGCGGCCATAGCAGCCCGCCGCCTCGTGGCGGACGATCTCGATCCGCTCCGCCGGCAGGCCGGTCAGCAAGGCGATGTCGGCCCGCAGCGGATAGGGATTCTGACTGCCGGCCCAAACGGTGATGCCGTCTTCCCGCACATCGGCGACGGCGCAGGACGGCCCGATCGAGCCATGCATCTGATAGGGCCAGACATAGGTCCGATCGAGCCGCTTCTCGAGGGTCAGCAACGCCGCCTCGACATCGCCTTCGTCGACCAGCTTGCGGGGCGTCGCCGGATGCGCGCGGAGCGCGTTCTCGACGTCGCGCAGATCGGCCGGCGCCGGCCAGTGCTTCCAATGCGTCCTGAGGGACTGCGCCGCTGCCGCCGCCTGCTCCTCGCGTTCGGCGACGATGCCGATGAAATCGCCCTCGACCACCACGGCGCGAATGCCGGGGATATCGGCGATGGATTCGTGCTCGACCGCTTCGAGGCTGTGCCCGACGAAATCCCCGCCATCGAGGCCGGCATAGGGCGGGCGCACGACCCGGCCATGCAGCATGCCCGGCACGCGTACGTCATGCACATAGGTAAAACGCCCGGTGAGCTTGGCCGGAATATCGACCCGCTCGACCGGCTTGCCGACGATGGCGTGGCGCTCGACCGGCTTGAAGGCCGCGCTTTCGGCCAGCGGCAGCAGGATGCGCCGGTTTCCGAGCAGCGCGTCGAGACTAAGCGAAGAGCCCGCCTCGCCGCGCCGGGCAAGCGTGCCGGCACGGATGTCGATCTCCTCTTCCGGGCAGTCGAGGGCGGCAGCCGCAAGCGACAGGAGCTGCCGGCGGATCTGCACCGCGGCGATCCGCATCGGCATCGAGGTGACCTGGATCGTTTCGCTCGCGATCGTCGCGCCCTGGTCGGGCGTCTCGGCCGTATCGCCCAGCACCATCTCGACCGCATCGAAGGGGAAATCGAGCTCCTCGGCAACGATCTGCGCCAAAGCCGTGCTGATGCCGGTGCCGAGATCGACATGGCCACAGAAGGCGAACACCCGCCCTTCCCCGGTCACGCAGACATGCAGGTCCAGCCCCTCCTCGGGCCCCGCATCCGAGGGGGCGTCCTTGCGCGGCGAGACGACGGCGATCACGCCGCCACGCTTCAGCAGCTCCCGCCGGGAGGGTGGAGGCGCCCTGCCCGTCACTGCCCGGCCCCATCGGGTCGCCAGCCGCGTTCGGCAGCGAGCATCACCGCCCGCACGATCTCGACATGCGTTCCGCAGCGGCAGAGATTGTAGCGCAGGGCCTCGCGCACCTCCGTCTCGCTCGGCGCAGGCTTCACGTCGAGGAAGGCCTTGGCGGTCATCACCATGCCGTTGATGCAATAGCCGCATTGGGCGGCCTGGGCGTCGATGAAGGCCTGCTGGATCGGATGCGGGGCTTCCGGCGTGCCGAGCCCTTCCAGCGTGACGATGGCGCGGCCGGCGGCGAGGCGAACCGGATAGACGCAGCTTCTGGCCGCGACCCCATCGAGCAGGACGGTGCAGGCACCGCATTCACCGAGGCCGCAACCGAATTTCGGGCCGTTGAGCGCAAGATCGTTGCGCAGGAAGAAGAGCAGCGGCGTGTCGGGCTCGCCTTCGACGCGATGCTCGGCGCCGTTGACGGTCAAGGTGAAGGCGCGCGCGACAGGCCTCATCCCACCCTATCCGCGCCTGGAGAATGCAAGTCCCGCGACACCCACCTGCCCCGAAAGTCATTCGTATACGAACGAGACAACAACGATTCCGGATCGGCCGCAATCGTTATATCGTTGAAAACCTCATCGGCCGATGGGCGGCGTGACCAAGCCGAGGCCGTTCAGTGCCCCTGGACCGAGGGCACCTTCTCGGCCGGCGGCGTGTTGCGGCTGCGGCCGGAGCGGACGAGGCCGTCGATCACCACCATGCCGATGCCCGGCAGGTCGCCAAGCTGGATGCTGTCGAGGAAGCTCTTGCCCGCGGAGTGCTGGGCCTTGTCCATGAAGACGAAGTCGGCGGAGCGCCCGACCTCGATCAGACCGCAATCGAGATTGCGCATCCGCGCCGTGTTGCCGGTGGCGAAGCAGAAGGCGATCTCGGCCGGCACCTCTCCCAGCGAGGAGAGCAGCGAGACCATGCGGGCGATGCCGAGCGGCTGGACGCCGGAGCCCGCCGGCCCGTCCGTGCCAAGGATGACGCGGTTGAGTTCGCCCATCTCGCGGGCGACGCGCAGCGTGTAGAGAGCGGCGCGCTCATTGCCGTTATGGACGAGTTCGAGGCCGCGCTTGCAGCCCTCGCAGATGCAGCGGATCTCCGCGTCCGGCAGGGCGGTATGGCCGCCATTGATGTGGCCGACAACGTCGGTATCGGCTTCCAGCACCACGTCGGCGCCGATCAGCCCCGAGCCCGGGATCGAAGGGCCGCCCGTATGGATTGTCGACTGGATGCCGTATTTGCGCGCCCAGGCGACCATCTGCTTCGCCGTGGCGCCATCCTTGACGCCGCCGAGCCCGACCTCGCCGAGCAGCCTGACGCCGGCATCGGCCAGATCCTTGAAGTCCTGCTCGACCATGCCGGGCTCGATCACCGGCGCGCCGGCATGGATCTTCACGCCGCCCGGCCGGAAGGCGTCGAAGCAGCGCTGGGCATAGATCGCCATCGCCTTGACCCCGACGACATCCCTCGGCCGGCCAGGCGTATGGACCTCGCCGGCGGAGATCATCGTGGTGACGCCGCCATGCATGGTCGAATCGATCCAGCCGAGCTGGTTCTGGCGCGGCGTCCAGTCGCCCGCGACCGGGTGGACATGGCTGTCGATCATCCCCGGCAGAAGCACCGTGCCGTTGGCATCGATGACGGTGTCGGCCTTGTCGGTGTCCAGATCCTTGGCCCGGCCGACCGCCGCGATCCTGCCGCCGATGGCAATGAGCGTATCCGCTTCGAGAATGGGATTGCCGATATCGCCGCTGAGCATGAGGCCGATATTCCGGACCACGAGCTTGTGGTCGGGGGTGATTGTCGCCGTCGATTGTTCAGCCATCGGCCCGCCTCGGTTTGGTCGTTTCCACGTTACGCGCCGCCAATTGACAAAGCCATATCGGCGAGTCATATCGTTTGTATACGAACGAATTTGTCGGACCCTTTTCGTCCTGTCAAGCAGGAGGGAGAGCCTCATGGCCTACGCGGTCACGGAAGCCTGCATTCGCTGCAAATACACCGACTGTGTCGCGGTCTGCCCGGTCGACTGCTTCTACGAAGGCGAAACGATGCTTGTCATCAATCCCGACGAATGCATCGATTGCGGCGTCTGCGAGCCGGAATGCCCGGCCGAGGCGATCATCCCCGATACGGCCGAGGGTTCGGCCCGCTGGGTCGCCCTCAACGGCCGACTTGCCGCGCAATGGCCCGGCATCACCGACAAGCGCGACGCGCCCGCCGATGCCGAGGATTGGAAGGGCATCCCGGACAAGCTGCAATTCCTGCCCGAGGCCCTCGACGCATAGGATTTACTTTGCCGGCAATGCTTCGGCGGAAGCAGAGACTCGGCTGCGACTTAACCCTCGAATTCCACGACCCGTCGGTGAAGGCACCCGCCAGCCCGCCGCCGGACTTTCAAGGACGATGCGATGAGCCATTTCTACGAGGAACAGGTCCTGAGCGTGCATCACTGGACGGATACGCTGTTCAGCTTCACGACGACGCGGGATACGACGTTCCGGTTCAAGAACGGCCAGTTCACGATGATCGGGCTGAAGGTCGGCGAGCGTCCGCTGCTGCGGGCCTACAGCGTCGCCAGCACGAATTACGACGAGACGCTGGAGTTCTTCTCGATCAAGGTGGCGGACGGCCCGCTGACCTCGCGTTTGCAGAACCTCAAGGTCGGCGACCCCATCATCGTTGGCAAGAAGGCGACGGGCACGCTGGTGCTCGACAACCTCAAGGACGGCAAGCGGCTCTTCCTGCTCGGCACCGGCACCGGGCTGGCGCCGTTCCTGTCGCTGATCCGCGACCCCGAGACCTATGAGCGCTATGAGAAGGTCGTGCTGGTCCATGGCTGCCGCCAGGTCGCGGAGCTGGCCTATGGCGAGCGCATCACCCAGCATCTGCCGCAGGACGAGTTCCTCGGCGAGATGATCCGCGAGCAGCTGATCTATTACCCGACGGTGACGCGCGAGCCCTTCCGCAACCGCGGCCGCATCACCGACCTGATGACTTCGGGCCAGCTCTATACCGATATCGGCCAGCCCGGCTTCGATCCTGAGGGCGACCGCTTCATGCTCTGCGGCTCGCCGCAGATGCTGGCCGACCTCAAGACGATCTTCGCCGAGCGCGGCCTTGAGGAAGGCAATCACGGCGAGGCCGGCGACTACGTCATCGAAAAGGCCTTCGTCGAGAAGTAGAATGCGGGATTGAACGCCGGGCGGAGGCAGTGCAGATACAGGCGTCCGTGCAGCGGGCTGTCGATGAGAACCCGAAGCTCCGAGCGAACACGAACGGCGTTGGCGCCGAAAGCACCAAGGCCGGACAATAAGCATCCGCCCCACCGATGCGGGCAGCTCCGAAGGCGACCGGAGGCACCGGGACGCAGCTTCGACGGAAGCGGCAAAGTCCGATTGACAGCGACGAAAAACCGACCCTATCATTCGTATACAAACAAATTATGCGCTGAAATCGCGAGGGGACGAGATGTACGACGTTTTCGCCACTGACCGCTTGATCGATCACTGGCTGATCGAGGACATCGGGGCCTGCGATCTCACCGTCCAGGTCATGATCGAGCCGGACGAGGTCGGCGCGTTCTACATGAACGCCCGCGAGCCGATGATCGTCGCCGGCGTCGAGGTGGCGGCGCGCGTATTCCAGCGCTACGACCCGACGCTGAAGGTGAAACTGCGCGTCAGGGACGGGGACCGCGTCGAGAAGGGCGCCGTCCTGGTCGAGGTCGAGGGAGCGGCCCGCAGCGTGCTTACGGCCGAGCGCACCGCCCTCAACATAGCCCAGCGCCTGTCCGGCATCGCCAACGAGACCGCGCGCTATGTGGCGGCGATCGAAGGCACGAAGGCCAGGCTCATCGACACCCGCAAGACCACGCCGGGCCTGCGCATGATGGAGAAGCATGCCGTGAGCTGCGGTGGCGGTCTCAACCACCGGCTCGGCCTCGACAACGGCGTCATGGTCAAGGACAACCACATTGCCGTCTGCGGCAGCATCGCCGCCGCCGTCGCGCGGGCCCGCAAGAAGCTGCCCGTCCTGACGAAGCTCGAGATCGAGTGCGACAACCTCGGGCAGGTGCACGAGGCCGTCGCCGCCGATGTCGATGTCATCATGCTCGACAACATGCCGATCAAGGACATGGTCGAGGCCGTCGCCATCATCGGTGGGCGCGCGAAGGTCGAAGCCTCCGGCGGAATCAGGATCGACACGATCCGCGCCATCGCGGAGACCGGCGTGGACTATATTTCGACCAGCAAGATCACGCAGGCTGCGGTCGCGGTGGATATCGGCCTCGACGAGGCGTGAGCGGCGGCGATGCGTCCCGGCACGCTGTTCTTCGTCATCGGCCCGAGCGGTGCCGGGAAAGACACGCTGATGCTCGGCGCCCGCGAGGCGCTGGAAGCGACGGGGCGCTACGTCTTCGCCAGGCGGGCGATCACGCGGCCCGCGGGTTCGCCCGGAGAGGACCACGAGGCGGTATCCGATGCGGAATTCGAGGGCCGCAGGACGGCCGGGGAGTTCCTGATCGATTGGGAGGCCCATGGCCTGCGCTACGGGCTTCCGGCCTCTCTTGAAGGAGAGCTGGCAGCTGGCAGGCATGTCGTCGCAAACGGATCCAGGGCGGTTGTCGACGCCCTCTCGCGACGCGCCACCCGGCTGGTCCTGGTGGATGTGGTCGCGCCTGCGGCCGTTCTGGCCCGGCGCATCGCGGAGCGCGGGCGCGAGGATTCCGGAGCTATCTGCGAAAGGCTCGCGCGCGTCGTCGAACCGCCGCCGGCAGGTGTTCGGCGCGTCGAGGTTCTCAACGACGACACCCCGTCGGTCGGCGTCGAACGCTTCGTGGCCGCGATCGAGAACGCCGCCAACTACCTGACCTTGAAGCGCATGCCCTTCCTGACCGGCAGGCGCTTCTGCGCCTATCTGCCCGTCGGTGGCACGGTCGATGGACGCGACTATCTCGGGCCGGGCAAGATCGAGCTCTCCAATGGCACCGCAGCCGTTCGCACCGAGGTGCAGGCGGTCGAGCCGTCCGGGCTGCTGGAAGCCGACGAGATCGGCCTCTCGGCCGAAGCTTTCGCCGAATTCGCGATGCCCGAAGGCAGCGAGGTGACGATCCGGCGAACGCCTTCACCCGAAAGCCGCGAAGCCCTCACCGGCAAGCTCCGTGGCGAGGCGCTCTCCGAGGAGCAGTATCGCCTGTTGATCCGGGACATTGTCGAATCGCGCTATCCCGATGCCGAGGTGGCCGCCTTCCTGGTCGCCGCGACGCAGAAGCTGACCGACCGCGAGGTGGCCGCGCTCGCGCGCGTCCGCACCGGCTTCTCGCAGCGGATCGCCTGGCCTGACCGGATCGTCGTCGACAAGCATTCCATGGGCGGTATTCCCGGCAGCCGCATCACCCTCATCGTCGTCCCGATCATTGCCGCGCACGGCAAGTTCCTGATGCCCAAGACCTCCTCGCGTGCCATCACCTCGGCCGCCGGCACGGCGGACGCCATGGAGGTCGTGGCGAATGTCGAGCTCGATCCGGCCGGCTTGCGCCGCTGCCTCGAACAGGCCCGGGCCTGCATCGCCTGGAATGGGCGGCTCAACCACTCCGTCGTCGACGACGTGATGAACGCGATCACGCGGCCGCTCGGCATCGATTCCAATCGCTGGTCGGTCGCCTCGATCCTGTCGAAGAAGTTCACGGCGGGATCGACGAATGTGATCGTCGATCTCCCTTACGGCCCTCGCGCGAAGCTGCATTCGCTGGAGGAGGCCACCGAGCTCGCTCGCCTGTTCGAATTCGTCGGGCAGGAGCTCGGCCTGGTGGTCGAGGCCCATCCGACCGATGGAAGCAGGCCGATCGGACGCGGCATCGGCCCGGCGCTGGAAGTCCGGGACGTCAGATGGGTCCTGAACCGCGACCCGCAGGCGCCACCCGATCTGCTGGAGAAGGCCCTGTTCTTCGCCAGCCGCATCCTCGCATGGGATCCCGACATCGGCTCCCCGGAGGCAGGCAGGGAGCGGGCCGTCGCGCTGCTGGAAAGCGGAGCCGCGGCACGGGCCTTCGAGGCGATCATCGATGCCCAGGGCCGGCGCGCGCCGCCGATCGAGCCGGGTCTGCTGGTGCATACGGTGCGCGCCGGGCGCTCCGGGCTGATCGAGGAGATCGACGGCTGGGCGGTCGCCGGCATCGCGCGTCGCGCCGGAGCCCCCTTCGACAAATCCGCCGGGGTCGACCTGAAAATGCGCGTGGGTGAAGAGGTCCGCGCCGGCGATGCGCTTTTCGCTATTCACGCCTCATCGGCGGCCGATCTCGACGAAGCAAAGCGTCTGGCCGAGGCCGAAGCCTGCTATCTGATCGGCGATTGATCGCCGGCCGCATCGCGCCGCGGCACGAAATCAGGCGTGAACGGGCTCACGGTTCCCTGCCCCGCCCTCTCGAGCGGGGCACCGCCATCGCTCAACCGTGCCCGAGAGCCGGCATGGTGATCGGCCGCGCGAGCCTCGCCTGCGCCGTCAGGCGGATGCCGGCATTGACCGCGCCATAGCCCGCATAACCGTCGCGCTGGACGATCTCGAAGAATAGCCCGCCATCCAGCGTCTGCGTATAGGCCTGCCGGAAGCTGCCGCCGGCATCGCTGTCATGGAGGATGTTCAGCGCCTTCAGCCGGTCGATCTCCTCGGCCGACAGATCGGAACGGGCTTCCAGATCGTCATAGTAATTCTCGGGGATCGGGAGCATCGCGACGCCGTTGGCGATGAGCCGCTCCACCGTCGCCACGATGTCGTTCGTCGCGAAGGCGATGTGCTGCACGCCCGAGCCGAAGAAATCGGTGATGAAACGTGCCGACAGTGTTCGGTGGCTCTGCGAGCCGTTGAGGATGAGCCGCAGACCGTGACCGGGCTCTCCGTCGAGCCCGCTCTCGATCACCTGGCTCTGGACCACGCCGCCGGGATCGAGCACGGCCTGGCTCGGCGCCTTCCTCGTGTCGAACAGCGAGGAGTAGAACAGCAGCCAGGTCAGCATCTCCTCGTACTGCATGCTCTGCGAGACATGGTCGACGCCGGTCAGCCCGGCCTCGGCGTCGCTTTCCTCCGTCGCCTCGAAATCGACCTCGGCCCAGCGGCCGAGCGACGAGGTGCGATCGAGGAAGTAGACGAGGCTGCCGCCGAGCCCGCGCACGGCGGGGATATCGAGTTCGCCCGGCCCGATCGCGCCGGCATGCGGCACGTCGAGCAGCGCCTTGGCCCGGGTGATCGCGGCCTGCGCATCCGGCACGCGCAGCGCCAGCGCACAGACCGAGGTGCCATGGGTGATCTGGTAGCTATGGGCGAAGCCGTCCGCCTCGCTGTTGAGCACGATGCGGATATCGCCTTGGCGCCAGAGATCGACATCCTTCGAGCGATGCGCACCCTTGCGGCTGAAACCGAGCGCGCGCAGAAGCTTCTCGAAGCCCGGCCGCTCCGCCTCCGAGGCAGCGAACTCGATGAACTCCACCGCCTGGACCGGCCCGGGCGGCGGCATCGGCACCACACCCGGCACGGGCTTGCCGATCTGCCGTGCCGTCTCGTCGAGCAGCCAGATCAGGGAGCGATGCCCGTCGAGCGCCACCGAGCGGGCCGAGCCCGCGCGGAAGCGGTCGTTGAAGATCTCCAGCGAGAGCACGCCGTCATAGCCGGTGGAGACCAGCGCGCGCATGAAGCCGGCGAGGTCGAGCTCGCCCTGCCCCGGCAGGCAGCGCCAATGCCGGCTCCAGGAAAGGAGGTCCATCTGCAGCAGCGGCGCATCGGCCATCTGCACCATCGAGATCTTGTCGCGCGGGATCGTGCCGATGGCGGACAGATCGAGCTTGCGGGACAGGATATGGAAGGAATCGAGCACGATCCCCACCTCGGGCCGATTTGCGCGGCGCACGATCTCCCAGGCATCGCGATAGTCGAAGACGTGCCGTCCCCAGGCCAAAGCCTCGTAGCCGACCTTGAGGCCGCGCCGCCCGGCCCGCTCGCCCAGCTCGGCGAAGTCAGCGGCAAGCCGGTCGATGCCGGCCAGCGCTTCCGGCGAGGTGTTGGAGCAGACGAAAAGCAGGTCCGTGCCCAGCTCCTGCAGCAGATCGAACTTGCGCTCGGCCCGGTCGAAGACACGCTGGCGGCGCCCCTCCGGCATGCCCTCGAAATCGCGGAAGGGCTGGCAGGTGACGATCTCGAGGCCGAGATCGGCGCAGATGCGCCTGATCTCGGCCGGAGAGCCTGGAAAGGCGATCAGATCGTTCTCGAAGATCTCGACCGCCGTGAAGCCGGCCGCCGCGATGGCCTCGAGCTTTTCCTGAAGCGTGCCCGAGACACAGACCGTGGCGATTGACGGAATCACAGAATGCCTCCTCCGGCGCGGCTCACGCGGCCTTGGCCAGTGCAGGCGCGACCGTAAAGGGCGCACCGGTCTTGGCCTTGACCTCGTCGAGGGTGACGCCTGGCGCAAGCTCGATGAGGGTCAGGCCGCCGCCATTGGCCTTGTCGCAGGTCATCACGCAGAGATCGGTGATGATCATGTCGACGACGCCGGCGCCGGTCAGCGGCAGCGAGCAGCGCTCCAGCACCTTGGATTCGCCCGCCTTGTTGGCATGGTCCATCACGACGATGACCTTCTTCACGCCCGCGACGAGGTCCATCGCGCCGCCCATGCCCTTCACCATCTTGCCGGGGATCGTCCAGTTGGCGATGTCGCCATTGGCGGCGACTTCCATGGCGCCGAGGATGGTCAGGTCGATATGGCCGCCGCGAATCATCGCGAAGGAATCGGCCGAGGAGAAGAAGCTCGAGCTCGGCAGCACGGTGATGGTCTGCTTGCCGGCATTGATCAGGTCGGGATCGGCCTCGCCCTCATAGGGGAAGGGACCGATGCCGAGCAGGCCGTTCTCGGATTGGAGCGTGACGTCCACACCTGCAGGAATGTAGTTCGCCACCAGCGTCGGGATGCCGATGCCGAGATTGACGTAGAAGCCGTCTTTCAGTTCCTTGGCCGCGCGGGCGGCGACTTCTTCGCGGGTCCAGGCCATCAGGCTGCCTCCCTCTTGCGCTCGGTCAGCTTCTCGATGCGCTTCTCGTTGATCGTGCTCTTGATGACGCGGTCGACATAGATGCCGGGGGTGTGGATCGCCTCTGGATCGAGCGAGCCGACCGGGACGATCTCCTCGACCTCGGCCACCGTCACCTTGCCGGCGGTCGCCATGTTCGGATTGAAGTTCCGCGCGGTCTTTCGATAGACGAGGTTGCCGGCGGTGTCGGCCTTCCAGGCCTTGACGATGGCGAGATCGGCCTTGAGCCAGGTCTCGCGCACATAGAGCTGCCCGTCGAATTCCTCGACCGGCTTGCCCTCGGCGACGACGGTGCCGACGCCCGTCTTGGTGTAGAAGGCGGGGATGCCGGCGCCACCGGCGCGGATGCGCTCGGCCAGCGTGCCCTGCGGATTGAGCTCAAGTTCGAGCTCGCCGGCGAGATATTGCTGCTCGAACAGCTTGTTCTCGCCGACATAGGACGCGATCATCTTCCTGATCTGCCGGGTCTGCAGCAGCATCCACAGGCCGAAGCCGTCGGCGCCGGCATTGTTCGAGATCACGGTCAGGTTCTTCACGCCGGAATCGCGGATCTGCGGGATCAGGCTCTCCGGATTGCCCGACAGGCCGAAGCCGCCGGACATGATCGTCATGCCGTCGAACAGCAGCCCGTCGAGAGCCGCCTTCGGGCCGTCATAGATCTTGTTCGTCATCCATCCCTCGTCATTGTCGCTTGCCGAACTGACGGCAGACTATCCTGTTGTCTCAGACTCGTTCCAGCCCGATTGCGATGCCCTGCCCGACGCCGATGCACATGGTCGCGAGCGCACGGCGCTTGCCGGTCAGCGACAGCTCCAGCGCCGCCGTTCCGGCGATGCGGGCGCCCGACATGCCGAGCGGATGGCCGAGCGCGATCGCGCCGCCATTCGGGTTCACGAATTCAGCATCCTCCGCGATGCCGAGATCGCGCAATACGGCGATGCCCTGGCTCGCGAAGGCCTCGTTGAGCTCGACCACGTCGAAATCGGTCGGCTTGATGCCGAGGCGCGCGCAGAGCTTGCGGGTCGCGGGAATCGGCCCCAGCCCCATCACGCGCGGCGCGACGCCGCCCGCAGCGCCGCCGACGATCCGCGCCAGCGGGGTCAGGCCATACTTCGCCGCCGCCTTCTCGGAAGCGATGATGAGAGCCGCCGCGCCGTCATTGACGCCCGAGGCGTTGCCGGCGGTGACGGTGCCGCCTTCCTTGCGGAAGGGCGTCGGCAGCTTGGCGAGCTTCTCCAGCGTGGTGTCGCCGCGCGGATGCTCGTCGATCTCGACGCGGATGGGGTCGCCCTTCCGCTGCGGGATCGAAACCGCGACGATCTCCTTGGCAAGCCGGCCGTTCTGCTGCGCCGCCACGGCCTTCTGCTGCGAACGGACAGCGAAGGCATCCTGATCGGCGCGGCTGATGTTGCAATCGGCCGCGACGTTCTCGCCGGTTTCCGGCATGGAATCAACGCCGTACTGCGCCTTCATCAACGGGTTGATGAAGCGCCAGCCGATGGTGGTGTCGTGGATCTCGGCATGGCGCGAGAAGGCGCTGTCGGCCTTGGGCAGCACGAAGGGGGCGCGCGACATGCTCTCGACGCCACCCGCGATCATCAATTCGGCCTCGCCTGCCTTGATCGCGCGAGCGGCGGTGATGACGGCGTCCATGCCCGAGCCGCAGAGCCGGTTCATCGTCGTGCCCGGCACCTCCTTCGGCAGGCCGGCGAGCAGCAGCGACATGCGCGCGACATTGCGATTGTCCTCACCCGCCTGGTTGGCGCAACCGAAGATCACGTCGTCCACCGCGCCGAAATCGACGCCGGCATGGCGTTCGAGCAGGGCTTTCAGCGGTACCGCACCGAGATCGTCCGCCCGCACCGAGGATAGCGACCCGCCGAAACGGCCGATGGGCGTGCGGACATAGGCACAGATGAAGGCTTCGCTCATGTCGTCGTTGCTCTGCTTGCTGTCTGTTCGGGTCGGGAAGACGGTCGGAAGCCGCCCTCAGATATCGAAGAAGACCGTCTCGTTCTCGCCCTGCAGGCGGATGTCGAAGGTGTAGACCGGCTTGCCGTCCTCGTCGCCGCGCGTTGCGATCAGCGTCGGCACGCGCAGGCGGTGTTCGATGCGGGCGAGAAGCGGATCGGCCGCGTTGGCCTGTTCCTCGTCGTCGAAATAGAGCCGCGTATGCAGGCCGATATTGATGCCGCGCGCCACGATCCAGAAGGTGATGTGCGGCGCCATCGGACGACCGTCGAAATAGGGGACGATGCCCGGCTTGATCGTCTCGAAGCGATAGACGCCGGTGGTGCCGTCGAGCGGCTGGCGGAACCAGCCGGGAAAATGCGGATCGGCCTCGCCCCGGCGCTCGCCGGGGCCGGGATAGAGCCCCTGCGCATCGGCCTGCCAGATCTCGATCAGCGCGTCCTTGATCGGCGAGCCGGTCCCGTCGAAGACGCGGCCGGTGACGACGATGCGCTCACCCTTCACCTCCGGCGACAGCGGCAGCGAGCCGAGATCATGCGGAAAGATGCCCTCGATGCCGGAGAAGTTCGGCGTCGCGCCGATATGGATGTAGGGCCCCGCCGTCTGCGACGGGCTTTCCTTGAGACGGCGCAGAGACTGGACCATCAGTTCCCCTCCATCCGGTTCTCGAACAGGGTCGAGCGCCGGCCACGCAGCACGATATCGAATTTGTAGGCCATCGTGTCCATCGGCAAGGTCGCCTCGCGGTCGAGCCCTGCGACGAGTTGCTCCACCGCCTCGCGGCTCGGGATGCCCATCACGATCGGGCACTGCCAGATCATCGGGTCGCCCTCGAAATACATCTGGGTGATCAAGCGCTGCGCAAAGGCATGGCCGAAGACCGAGAAATGGATGTGCGCCGGGCGCCAGTCATTGACCCCATTCGGCCAGGGATAAGGGCCGGGCTTGATGGTGCGGAACCAATAGCGGCCCTCGTCATCGGTGATGGTGCGCCCGCAGCCGCCGAAATTCGGGTCGATGGCGGCGAGATAGCTTTCCTTCTTGTGGCGGTAGCGGCCGCCGGCATTGGCCTGCCAGAACTCGACCAGCGCGCCGCGCACCGGCCTCGCATCCTCATCCAGCACCTGGCCGTGCACGATGATGCGCGGGCCGATCGGCTCACCGGTCTGGACGTAGTTGAGGATCAGGTCGTTATCGAGCGGCCCGAGCATGTTGTGGCCGAAGACCGGCCCGGTCATCTCGGAGAGCGTATTGCCGAGCGACAGCAGCGCGTTCTTCGGCGAGCGCAGCACGGAGGTCTTGTAATCGGGCGTAAAGGCCGGCGGATGCCAGCTTCGATCACGCTGGTAGAACGAACCGCCCTGATGGCTCGAATTCTCGTTGCGCATTTGCGGCGCCTCCCTCCGTCGGAGCCTGTCTCGTCAAGCTGAAAGCCAGATTGCGACGAGATCGGCCCACTGTTCTTGATCTTGCTCAATTCAAAGCTTTGCCACGCCCAAGCTGCTGCTCACCGAACGGCCGGAGCGTGGCAGCCGGGCTCAGCCCGCCTTCTCGTTCTCCATCTCCGCATAGACCGCCTTGGCGATCTTGAAAGCGTGATTGGCAGCCGGCACGCCGGCATAGATCGCCACATGCAGCAGCGCTTCCTTGATGTCGTCCATGCTGGCGCCGGTATTGCGCGTGGCCCGGACATGCATCGCGACCTCGTCATGGTGGCCGAGCGCGGCGAGCAGAGCGATGGTCAGCATTGAGCGCTCGCGCTTGCTGATCCTGTCGCCCGACCAGACCGTACCCCAGGCGCTTTCCGTGATCAGCGTCTGGAAGTCTTCGGTGAAGGCGTCGGTATTGGCGACGGCGGCGTCGACATAGCGCTCGCCGAGCACTTTGCGGCGGGTCGCCATGCCCTGTTTGAAACGATCCGATACGTCAGCCACGTCCGTGCTTCTCCAGATGTCCGGTCACCAGCGCGAGTAGCCGGGCGGGCTGCTCGACCGGGGGAATATGTCCGCAGCCCTCGATCAGCGCGAAGCCCGCGCCCGGAATCCGCTGCGCCATCGCCCGCACCAGATCGGGCGGCGTCGAGAGATCGCCATCGCCGGCCACGGCCAGCGTCGGCACCGTGATCGCGCCGATGGCGGCGGTCAGATCGGCCTGGCTCAGCGCCTGGCAGGTCGCGATATAGCCATCGGCAGGCTGGCGGAGCAGCGCATTGCGCCAGCCGGCGAGATCATCCGGCCGCTCGGCATGGAAGGCAGGAGTGAACCAGCGCTCCATGACGGGATCGGCGATGGCGGCAAGCCCGCCCTTGCGGACGGCATCGATACGCGCATTCCAGCTTTCGGCCGTGCCGACCTTCGCGGCGGTATCGGCCAGCACCAGCGCCGCAAGACGCTCCGGCGCGCGCACCGCCAGATCCTGCCCGATCAGCCCGCCGATCGAGAGCCCGACCAGCGAAAAACGCCGCAAACCAAGGTGATCGGCAAGCCCGATCAGATCATCGGTGAAGTCGGCAATCGCATAAGGCCCCGGTGGTACGTCCGAGAGGCCATGGCCGCGCTTGTCATAGACGATGACGCGCCAGTCGCGAGACAACGCCGCGACGACCTCGTCCCAGATTCGGAAATCCGTACCGAGCGAATTGACCAACACAACGGCCGGCGCCGCGCGCGAGCCGCTGTCGCGCCAGTGCACGAGCTTGCCGTCGATGCGAGTGAAAGCCATGGAAGACGTCTTACCCCGAATACGAGGCCATCATGAGCGATTTGGATGCTCATGTTAAATGGCATTATCGCCAGTCAACATAACCCTGTAGTTATTTTAACTGGCGATCAAATGCTCCTCCGACTCCGTCTGGTTATGACTGGCGTCGTCGGCGCCCGCCGAGGCAGGCTGCGGCGCGAGCTGCGTGCCGCCGCAGACATGGATGACGTCGCCCGTGATGAAATTCGCGCGCGGCGAGGCCAGAAAGGCGATCGCGCCTGCGACATCCTCGGCAGTCCCGAGCCGGCCAAGCGGCGACATCTTGCGGAAGGAAGCGGCCAGCCCCGTGTTCTCCTTCACGATCTTGTCGTTGAAGGGGGTGTTGAGGAAGCTCGGCGCGACCGCGTTGACGCGGATATTGTCGGGGCCGAGCTGCACGGCGAGCACGCGGGTGAGACCGATTAGCCCCGATTTGCTGGAGGTATAGGCGACGCCGGTGCCGGCGAGATAGACCCGCGAGGCGACATTGACGATGCTGCCGCCGCCGCTCTGCTTCATCAAGGGCTGCGCCGCCTGGGCGAGCAGCATCGGCACGGTCAGGTTGAGCGCGAGCACCGCGTTCCAGACCGACAGCTCGACGCTGTCGATGCGCGGAGCTCCGGTCATGCCGGCATTGTTGACGAGGCAGTCGAGCCGCCCGAAGCGCTCCGCCACGCTGTCGATCAGGCGTTGCGAAGCCCCTTCCTCCAGCAGATCGACAGGCTCGGCGACGGCTTCGCCGCCATTGCGGCAGATCTCGTCGCAGATCGCTTGCGTCCGTTCGAGGGCGCGATCCGCCAGCACGACGCGAAAACCGTCCTCGGCCAGCATCCGCGCGGCGGCGGCCCCGACGGCGCCGGCGCCGCCGGTGACAAGAGCAAGCTTCATCGCCGTACCTCTTATTTCTGCTGCCAGGGCATGAGCCGGCGCTGCAGCCATTGCAGCGCGTAGGTCAGCAGCACGCCGAGGATCATGACGACGACGAGGCCGGCATACATCTTCTCGGGGTTGAGGACCTCCCAGTAATAGAAGGTCATGTAGCCGACGCCCTGCTTGGCGCGGACGAACTCGACCGAGATGATCACGATCATCGCCGTGCCCAGCGCGATGCGCAGGCCGGAGAAGATCACCGGCATGGCGCCGGGCAGGATGACGTGGCGCAGCATCGACCAGCCCTTGGCGCCATAGTTCTTGCCCGCCATCAGGTAGACCTTGTCGATGCCACGCACCGCCGCCATCGTGTTGATCGCCATCAGGATGAAGACGGACAGCGCCACCACCAGGATCTTCGGCGCCTCGCCGAACGGGTCGGCGAACATCAGCATCACGATCGGGAAGATCGCGATCTTGGGCAGCACATAGATCGCTGAGAGCGTCGTATCGAGCATCAGCCTGACCGTCTGGTTCAGGCCCATCACCACGCCGAGCAAAACGCCCGGAATGGCGCCGAGCACGAAGCCGACGAGGACGCGCGCCACCGTCGCGAAGACATGGCTCTCGGCCACCAGCTTCCAGACGCCGGCCCAGCCCTCGCTATTGAAGGCTTCCGGCATCAGCCAGGGCCGGCCGAGCAGGGTCGTGCCGGAGAAGCGATCGTAGCGGGTGCTCAGGTCCCAGAGCGCCGAACCGATCCGGCTCGGCGGCGGAAACCAGGTCGGGTTGATGAAGCCGCTATCGGCAGCGATTTCCCAGAGCACGAGGACGAGGAGCGGAAAGCCGAGCGCCAGCGTGCGCTCATAGGCGCCCCTGCCCTTCACCGGCACCAATCGGCCGATACGCTCGCAAGCCAGCACCAACAGGACGAAGCTCGCCCCGATCGCCGGCCAGGCGAAATCGCTCCACAGCCCGGCGATCGCGAGCGCGGCATTGAGCGCCACGCCTGCGGCGAGCAGGAGAAGGATGGCGCGCGCATCGTTGTTGGCCGCCGGAGACCCCTTCACAGGCGTCCGGTCGTCACTCGCCGTGATGCCTTCGGTGGATGCGATCGTCATGGCCGTGCCTCCATGGCGCGCGTCACCTCGGCGCTGAGCTTCTCCCAGATCTCGGCCCGGTATTCGGCAAAGCGCGGCGCGTTCTGCATCGCGATGGTGCGCGGGCGCGGCAGGTCGATCTTGAAGGTCGCGAGGTGCCGGCCGGGCTGGGCACTCATCAGGATCACGCGGTCGCCGAGCAGCACGGCCTCGTCGAGGCTATGGGTGATGTAGAGCACGGTCTTCCGGGTCTCTTCCCAGATCCGCAGCAGCTCCTCCTGGATGACGACGCGAGTCTGGGCATCGAGCGCGCCGAGCGGCTCGTCCATCAGCAGCACCTCGGGATCGTTGGCAAGCGCGCGGATGATGCTGACCCGCTGCTTCATGCCGCCCGAGATCTGGTGCGGGTAGTACTCGGAAAACTTGCCCAGGCCCACGCGGTCGAGCCAGTAGCGCGCGGTGTCGAGCCGTTCCTTGCGACCGATACCGCGCATCTGCGGGCCGAAGGCGACGTTCTCGATCAGCGTCTTCCAGGGAAAGATCGCGTATTCCTGGAAGACGACGCTGTTGAGCGGCTTAGCCCTCTCACGGCCGGGACGGATGTCGATCGAGCCCAGCGAAATCGATTCCAGCCCCGCCACCATCCGCAGGAAGGTCGACTTGCCGCAGCCGGAGGGGCCGACGATGCAGACGAATTCGCCGTCGGCGACATCGAGGGAGAAATCCTCCAGCGCGACCATGGTGCCGTCGGCCGTGGGATAGTGCTTGCTGACATTGCGCGCGCCGATCTTCGGCGCGGCGATGGCCTGCATGGCGGCGGCATTCATCGGCCGACCCTCCGGGCTCGTTGTTGTTGCATCGATCCTGTCCGAGAACCGCGGTTCAAACGGGCCGGCACGAGCCAGCCCGGCCGCCTCACTTGGCCGGAGCGGCCTTGCCGAGAATCTCGACGGCCTTGGCGACGAAACGGCCATCGATCACCTTCGCCATGTCGAGCGGCTTGTCGTATTCGGTGCGACCGTTCTCACGGTGCACGCGCTCGATATCGGCAAGGCCGTCGGTGGGGATCGCCATATTGGGATCGAAGATCACCGAGCCGCCGTTCTTGATCGCCTCGGGCGTCGAGGCGGTATATTTCAGATAGCCGTCCATATTGGGCTGGGCGAGGAAATCGGGGCCCTGCATCAGGCGCGCAGCTTCCGTCATCGCCAGCACGAAGCGCTCGGCCACCTCCGGCCGGTCCTTGATGAACTTGCCCGAGGCGACGAAGGCGACCGTCATCAGGCCGGGCGTGATGTCCTGCATCAGGAGCTTGCCGGTACCGGCCTTGAGGATCTGGTCGGAATAGGGCGAGGAGGTCAGCACCGCATCGACGGACTTCGCTTCCATCGCCGCCGGCATGTCGGCATTGCCGACATTCAGGAGCTGCGCGTCGCGCAAGGTCAGCTTGGCGCTCTCCAGCGCCTTGCTGACGAAATACTCGCCGCCGCTGCCCGGCCCGCCGGCCGCCGCGATGCGCTTGCCCTTGAGGTCGGCGACCGACTTCACCGCGCCGGAATCGAGCAGGTCCTTGCGGACGATCAGCTTGGTCGGGCCGTCGGTCATCGGATCGAGCCCGCCCGGCGCGATCACGCGGATGTCGAGGCCGCGATTCCACGCCGACCAGAGCGAGGCGACGATCGAGATGCCGCCGACATCGACGGAGCCCTTGTCGAGGAAGGCGATCGCCTCGGTGCCGGATTTGACGCTGTCGAGCTGGACGTTGAGCCCGTATTTCTTGAAGAGCCCGCGCGACTCCGCGACATAGGCGGTGGCGAACTTCATGATCGGGACATAGGCGACACGCACGGATTGGGGCGGGTCGAGCGGCTTCGGCGCGGGTGCCTGGGCCAAGGCCGGCGAGCCGGCGAAACCAAAGACCATGGCGACGCAGGCGCTACGCCAGCGAGCAAAACCTTCGAACATCCGTTCCTCCCTTTGGGGACGGCTGCCTGCCGCCTTCCCGTTCGTGTCACGTCTGCGGGCTTCTTCGGCCCGCTCATCCGCTTTCGTCAACCGTCCTGAGCGGCGGAAGGCCGTCGTCTCCTAGCTTACAAGCTCCGACACCGCGCTGAGATAGGCTCCCTGAGCCGTAAGGCCCGCCTGCAATTCCGCGATCGGCACCTGCGCCGGCGTCACGCCCCGGTCGGCGGCGATGGCGGCGGCGACGCCCGCAGCATGGCCTGTCAGCCAGCATTGCGGGATCTCGCGCATGAAGGAATGGCTGGTGGCATCGCAGGAGAGATGCCGGCCGGGCGCCAGCAAACCATCGATCTCGCGCGGCACGATGGAACCGTAGGGAACCGAGATGTTCGCGAATTTCGGTGCGAGCGAGGGCGAGACGCCAATCTCGTCCGGCGCCGTGCTGCCATCCCAGTTCTCGCGGGTGAGCTTGCCCAGCCCCTTGAGGCGCCGCCCGTGCCGCACGCCGAGCTGCGGCGCCGAGAGCATGATGAAGGCGTTCCCGAAACCGGGCGCATGGGCGCGGTAGAAGGCGAGATGCTCCAGCATCAGCTGGTGGCTCCTGATCTCGACCTCGGAAAGATCCTCAACCTTCAGCGCCGAATAGCCGGCGAGACGCGGCCCCATGAAGACGGCGATGTCGTCCCGCCACGAAACCGAGGGCTTGTCGAAGAAGCGCATCGCCTCGCGACCGCGCGCCATGAATTGCGAGAACTGCTCCGGCGTCTCGGCCCGGAAGCGCAGGAAGCCCTTCATGTCGACGCCCGCAAACAGCCAGGAGGTGTTCATGCAGCCATGGATGTCGCGGATATCGACCTCGGTGTCGAAGCCGGAGCCGGCGCCGGCATAGAGATCGCCATCGCCCGTCGCGTCGATCGTCACCCGGGCGAGGATCGCGCGCCGGCCCTCCTTGCTCTCGAAGGTGCAACCGGCGACGCGCCGCCCTTCCATCAGCGGACTCGCACCCCAGGCATGGAAGATCGGATGCACGCCGGCCTCCAGCACCATGGCCAGCGATTCCGCCTTGAGCCATTCCGGATCCAGCGTCGGCGCATGAGTGACGGTGTTGTTGAACGCCGCGTTGCGCTGCCCCCAATAGGCGACGCGCTCCGGGTCATGCGAGCCCCATTCCTGCGGCTCCGGCCCGGCGATCTTGTCGCGGGTCAGGCGTGACAGCAATTCCTCGGCGAAACCGCGAATGACGTGCCGGCCCTGCCAGTCGCTCATCCGGTCGATCCAGATGACGAGGCCGCCGGTCGAAAGGCCGCCAAGATGGTTGTAGCGCTCCAGCAGCACCACATCGGCACCGCGCCGGGCGGCGGCAACGGCAGCCGCCGTGCCGGCAGGCCCGCCGCCGACGACCAGCACGTCGCATTCGGTATGAACAGGCAGTTCGCGCGCCGGCTCTGTGATCGTCTTGTTCGAGAGCCTGCGGCGCTCGAACTTCTCCGTATCGAAGGTCTCGGAGCGGAAGAACAGCCGTCCTCCCTCGCCTTCCATCGAACCCATGATGCGTTTCCTCGGGCTTCGAGGCCGGGCCTTTCCGCACCCGCTTGGGGCGTGAGGGAGGCTCGGCGGCAGTTTCTTGCAAGGAGGATAGTCAAGCCGAACAACGCTGTTCAAATGAATTTGGGAGGCCTATTCATGAGCAATATTGCTCAATCGGGAGCCACATGATGGACGTCGCCGGGCTCGAGGCTTTCATCCAGATTGCCGAATTCGGCAGCTTCCGGCGCGCCGCCGAAGCGATGCGCCTGTCGCAGACGGCACTCAGCCACCGCATCCGCAAGCTCGAGGAGGATGTCGGCGTCACGCTGTTCCAGCGCACGACGCGCAGCCTCGCCTTGACGCGAGCGGGACAGGCGTTCTTCCCGGAGGCGCGCGACGCGCTGCTGCGGCTCAGCAATCTCTACGACAATCTCAAGCGCGAGGGCCGGCAGTCGCAGGAGAAGGTCTCGGTCGGCTGCCTCGGCTCGCTCGGCGAGCATTTCCTGCCGGACGTCCTGCGCGAATTCCGCCAGCGCTACCCGCATGTCTCGGTGACGGTCTTCGACGAACCGGCCGCGGCTTTGCGCGAGCGCGTCTCCTCGGGCGAGGCCCAGTTCGCCCTGACCATCCTCGGCGCGCAGCTCTGGACTCAGAAGTCCCGCGCCCTGTTCGAGGAGGATTTCGTCGCGGCGGTGCCCGCCAGCCATCCGCTGGCGGAACGCGAGGCGCTGACCTGGGCAGATCTCGTCGGCTATCCGCTGGCCCGCGTCGCCACCACGACGAGCCACGGCTTCATGCTGAGCGAAAGCCTCGGCACCTTCGGCGAGAGGCTCGACTGGGCCTATGAGGTCCAGCGCGTCAACATGGCGGTCTGCTTCGTCGCCAACGGCATTGCCGTCACCGTGCTGCCGCGCCTGGCGATCCCGCCGAGCCCGAACCTGCGCATCCTGCCAATCACCGCGCCATCGATCCGGCGCACGGTCGGCATCATCGCGCGCGACGGCGTACCGCTGCCCCGCCCGGCGCAGCATCTGCAACGCATGCTGCTGCACGCGATCGCCCGCCATCCCAAGGGAATTCCCTCCGGTGAGGCTCAGGCCTCCGGTCGGGACAAGGCGACCACGCCGGGCAGTTCCTCCCTGTCGAGCAGATAGGCAAGGTCGTAGGCGGTCCAGCCCGCCCGCCCCGTCGCCAGCCCCTGCGCGTCGAGCACAGGCTCGAGCACGCCGGCGATATCCGCGAGCCGGTTCCGATCGTAGCATTCGATCATGATCGCCCCGCCATCGGCATAGGCAGCTGCGCCGGCCGCTGGCACCGTGAACGGCACGGGCGCGACCGCCGGGTCCTTCTGCAGGACATGGACCGCGCTCGCCGCCGTCTCGCGCAGGACATGGTCCGCGATCGTGTCCCAAGCGCCCTCAGTGGCTGAGACATCCGCGAAGGTCGTCGCCATCAGCGCGCTGCCGACGCCGCCGCCGCGGCTCAGTACCGCAAGATGGCCCACACGGAAGAAACCGCGGAAGGAAAGCCGCATGTTGCGCGACCACGGCGTCGGGGTCTCCAGCAGCTTCCGATAGGGAGCACTCGCCAGCACGGCGTTGTCTTCGAGCTCGTAGAGCGTCAGGAATTCCGGCAACGGCCCCTCGCCGCGATGATAGCGGCGGGCGCGCAGCATGCCGGGGATGGCGAGCCGTTCGGGAACATGCTCTCGCGTATGCCAGAGATCGTATTCCGCGCGCCGGTCCGGATCGACCCCGTTCCAGAGCGAAAGCAGCCCGCGCCCTTTCAGCATCGTCCCGCCCCGCCTTGGTCAGCCCCGTCCGCGCCGACGCTCACGCCGGCTTCCTCTTCAGGCGGAAATCGTAGTGCAAGCTGTCATAGGGCCTGTCCATCGCCCTGCCGTCCGGAGCCTTGCCCGGTGGATGGGATGGGAATTCGCGGATCAGCGAATCCTTCACGCCGAACACCACGTCGGAATCGAGATAGCGATCCCCGGCGACGAAGACATGGGTGACGAGCGTGTCATGCCCGTCCGCATGGATCATGAAATGCACATGGGCCGGACGGTAGGGATGACGCGCCTGTGCCGCCAGCATCTCGCCGACCGGGCCGTCATGGGGAATGGGATAGGCTGCGGGCCTGATCGTCCAGAAATGGAACCGCCCTTGCGCGTCGGCCAGCAGGCGGGCCCGCATCGCCAGCCCGCCCAGCTCGTCCATCTGCTGCACGTCGTAATAGCCGTCCGCATCGGAATGCCAGACATCGACCGCAGCGCCCGCCAGCGGCGTCCCGTCGGCGGAAGCGACCGTGCCCGAGACGAAAAGCGGCTCGCCCTTGATCCCGTCGGAGATATTCGAGCCCAGCGGAAACACGGCCGGGTCCTGCACATAGAAGGGGCCGAGCACCGTGGTGTCGGTCGCGCCGTCCGCGTCGCGGTGATTGATGGCGTCGACCAGCATCGAGACGCCGAGCGTATCCGAGAGCAGGATGAATTCCTGGCGCGTGTCGTCGCACATCTGTCCGGTGCGGGTCAGGAAGCCGATCGCCGCCTCCCACTCCGCCATGCTCGGCTCGACCTCCTTCACCAGGGCATGGAGATGGCGCACCAGCGCCAGCCCGATCTGGCGCGTGCGTGGATCGGACGCCTGCGCGACGCGGTCGAGCACCGCCTGGGTGATCGAGTTCTCGTCGAAATTGCGCATGGCTTCCTCCTGCCTGCGATGCCTGCCGGGGGCTCGCCCCGCTTCGCCGGATGCGCCGCGCCTCAGGCCGCGCGCGGCGCCGATTCCAGCGGCTTGCCCGCGAGCCAGGCCCGGCCGCGCCTGTAGAGATCCTCGACGACCGGCCCGATCAGTCCCGGCATGTCGGGCTTGACCTTGAAGCCCAATCCCGACTGCAGATAGGCGAGATGGCGATAACCGACGGGGAAACTCTCGAGCCGCTCCCGATCCAGTTTGGGAGCTTGCGAAGGATCGACCGGATCGAGGCGATCCTTCTCGTAGATCGGCTGGCGCAGCACCAGCCCCCAGCTTCCGTCGCGCTTTTCCAGGAAATCGTAGAACCGGCCGGTGCAGACCACGTCGCAAATGACGCCGTCCACGCTGGCGCGCTGGTTGATCGTCATCTTGGTCTGGGCGATGGCGCGCTCGCCGGCAAGGTCGATCGCCGTCCCGCCGAGGAAATGCAGGATGCTGACGCCCTTCTCGAAGCCCTCGCGGCTGACCTTGATGAACTCGTCCGCCGTCCCCTGGAACCAGGTTGCCATCATCCGCCCGTCATCGTGCCAGACGCTGCGGAAGCGCTCCCAATCGCCGGCATCGCGCCAGACGGCCCAGTTCTCCACGAGATCGCGGATCAGCAGGCGCTCCCTCCATTCCTCGCTCATCCGATGCCTCCCATTGTACATTCGTTGGAAATTTCCATATGAGAACGAGTTCATTATGTAAAGAAGGCATCGCGGCTCGCCGGGTCCGAACCGGGAAACAGGTTGAAACCACCCGGACGAAGCTCCACTATCGCACGGCGCTTCCACGGGCTGACCGAAGCATTTGAAGAAAACCGGATAAATTCATGCAGCCGGCCGAGTCGGGCTCCGTCAAATCAGCCATGCGCGTGCTCGACCTGCTCGAGTATCTGCGTCGCTGGAACGCCGCCCAGACCCATACCCAGATCGCCGCGCAGCTCGCGATCCCCAAGAGCAGCCTGACGCAACTGCTCAAGACCTTGGTCAGTCGCGGCTATCTCGACTACGACCCGGCCAGCAAAGGCTATTTCCTCGGGCCGGCCATCGCGGCTTTGGGGCAGCGCAGCGCCGAAACGCGGGACCTCGCCAGCGTCGCGGAAACCGTGCTCGCCGAAACCGCGCGGGCGACCAGCGAGACCTGCGCGCTCAACGTGCTGAAGGGCGACGTCTCCGAGGTCATGGCGACGGCGAGCGGCACACACCGGCTACACTACCTCATGCGCGTCGGCGATACGGCGCCGCTCTATGCGACCTCGGGCGGCAAGGCGCTCCTCGCCCATCTGCCGGCGGAGATGCGCCAGGACTATCTCTCCCGCATCCGCCTCGAGGCGATCACGCCGCGCACGATCGGCAGCGTCGCGGCGCTCGAAGCGGAGATCGCGGAGATCCAGCGCAGCGGCATCGCCTTCGTGGTGGAGGAGTTCACGCCGGGCATCGCCGGCATGGCCCGGCCGATCCTGAACCGCTCCGGTTTTCCGCTCGCGGCGGTCAATATCGCGCTGCCGATAGCGCGCTATGACGAGGCCCTGAAGCAACGCTGCCTCAAGGCCTTGGACGCGGCCGTTGCGATGATCCGTGAGCGGATCGGCATCGCCTGAAACAGGCCGATTGAGATCGGGCCCTTCTCAGATCGGCTTGCCTTCGAGGAAGTCGAGCATCACCTCGCGCTGCGCCAGAAACATCCCGACGCCGGTCTGCGTGCGGCAACCGATGCGTTGAGCCGCCTCGAGCAAGGGCGAGACTTCCGGCACCGTGATGACATCGCCGACGAATGTCTCCGGCTTCAACCTGCTGACCTCGACCGGAAGCGGATCACCCTGCTTCATCCCCATCGGGGTCGCGTTGGCGACGATGCCGAAACCGGTGGGATCGGCCGAACCGGTCACCACCTTGCGTGGATGCATGCCGGACAATTTCGCGATCAGCGCATCGCGCTTGGCCACATCCATGTCGTGAATGGCAAGCTCGGCGACGCCGGAATCGAGCAGTTGCAGGCCGATAGCGCTGCCAGCCCCGCCGGCACCCACGAGCAGCGCGCGTTGCCCCCGCGGCTCGCAGCCCGTCTGCATCATGGCGCTGACGAAGCCCTGCCCGTCGGTCATGTCGCCATCCCAGGAGCCGTCGGCGTTACGCCGCACAACATTCGCCGAATCGAGCAGCCGCGCCCGCGCCGAGACCGACGCGCAATGACGCCGCGCTGCGAATTTATGCGGCACGGTGGCGATGATGCCATCGACATTCCGGATCGGCCCCAGCGCCTCGATAAAGGCGTCGACATTCTCCGGCAGCACATGGATCGGCACGACGATGGCGTTGCGGCCACGCTCGGCAAAACCCTTCGTCATGCCCGCCGGCGCCTTCACCTGCGCGATGGGGTGACCGATGATCACGAAAATCCGCGTCTCGCCGCTCAGCATCTCCAGCATCGCTTCCTCCGTCGCAGCGGCCATGGTGCCGCCTTTCGATTGATCGAATATATGAACTTATTTATAGATGAAAATAATCAGCGGACCAGCGGCGCTTGAAACGGCTGCCGCCTTTTCACCGAAAGCCAAGCCATGCTGTCGCTCGCGCATCTCACCTTCATGCAGGCCGGTCCGCTCGAGCTGATCTCGCTCGCCGAGGCCGGAGGGTTCGACGCGGTAGGGCTGCGCCTGATCGACCCCGCGCCCGAAGCCGCCCTCTTCCCGGTCGTCACCGATGCCGGACTGTGCCGGCGGACCAAGGCGGCGCTGGAGGCGACGGGTCTCACGCTTCTCGATATCGAGGCGGTCTGGCTGTGGCCGCAGACGCAAGTCCCGAAGCTTCGTCCCGCGTTCGAGGCCGGGGCCGAACTCGGCGCCCGCAACCTGCTCGTCGCCGGCAACGACGCCGACCGGAACCGCATGACGGACCGCCTCGCCGAGCTCTGCGGCATGGCCCGCGAATACGGCATGGGTGTCGGCTTCGAGTTCATTCCCTATACCGCCCTGAATTCGCTCGCCTTTGCGCAGGAGATCCTGAAGGCGGCCGATCAGCCCCATGCCGGCCTGCTGATCGACGCCTTGCACCTCGCCCGCTCCGGCGGTTCCCCGGCCGACATCGCCGCGATCGATCCTGCACTGATCGCCTACGGCCATCTCTGCGATGCGCCCGCATCCTCCCCCGGCCTGGAGGGGCTACGGGCCGAAGCGCGCGGCGCAAGGCTCTATCCGGGCGATGGCGACCTGCCTTTGGCGGACTTCCTGAACGCGTTGCCGGCGGACAAGCCGATCGCCCTCGAAGCGCCGAGCGCCGCCTACGGCCATGACGACAGCGAAAGGGCACGCCGCGCGGGCGCTGCCTGCCGCGCTTTGCTGGCGAGCATCGGCCGCGGCTGACCGAGGCGCCATCAGCAGGCCTGCCGCTTCTCGCTCGACCGCGCGGCGCGCCTGGCTGCAAAGCGCCGCGTATGCTCCGCGGCGCTGGCGACCTTCTCCCGGAGCGTCAGGGCGGCCTCGCTCGTGACGGGTGTTTCGACCACCATCTGCAAGCCATCCGGCAGGACGTCGAGGATGTCGTCGAGGGCGATGACACCCTCACCGAGATGGAAACGCCCTCCCCGTGCCTCGGCCGGCAAGGCTTCGAGCGGCGGCGCAACCGGGCCGGCGTCGCAAAGCTGGATATAGGCGATGCGCGCGGCGGGACAGGCGCCGAGCTGTTGCGGCGTGCCGCCGGTGCGGTGGAAATGCAGCACGTCCAGGATCACACCGGCATTGGCCTTGCCCGCCGCCTCAAGCAGCGCGAGCGCGGCCGCCAGATTCGGGATGTCGCGATAGCGCATGAACTCGACACCGACATGCAGGCCGCAACGCGCGGCTTCCTCGCAAAGCCGGGAAAACAGATCGATCCGCTCAGCTTCCGACAGGAAGCTGTCATGGCCGATGATCTCGGTCCCGATCGCCGAGATATGGGTCGCGCCCAGCTCCGCACCGGTTTCGAGCGCGGGCACGAAGCTCGCTGCATCGATCCCGGGGCGCAGCACGAAGGCCTCGACATCGAAGACCCGGACACCGGTCGCCTTCGACGCAGCCTTGATCGCGCGGATGACCTCGGGTCGGCCGATGACCTCGCGAGCCAGCGGCTTGTTCATGGCGCTGCGCAGGACGAGCCCCGCAGCCCCGAAGCCGCTTTCACCCGCAGCCTCGATCAGGGCCACGGGATCGCCGCCGCCGACCGTCAGATTGGCGATGGAGAGGTCGTGCAGGTTCAGCGCGCATGTCATGGCGGATGTCCTGTTGCGGAGGAGTGGGGGTGATGCGCAGCGTTCCTTCCGACGAGGTAGCCGAAGGTCATGGCCGGGCCGAGATTGATGCCACCCGCCGGATAGGTTCCGCCCATCACGCTCGCCATGTCGGCTCCGACCGCGAAAAGGCCGGCGATCGGGCGGCCCTGCGTATCCAGAACGTTGGCTTGTGCGTCGGTCTTCAGCCCTGCGAAGGTGCCGAGGCTGCCCGGCACGATTTTGACGGCATAGAAGGGGCCATGCTCGATCGGCGCGACCGACGGATTGGGCCGGACCGACGCATCGCCGCCCGCCCTGTTATAGGGCGTCTCACCGCGGTGGAATTGCGGATCCCTGCCCTGCGCGGCAGCCGCATTGTAGCGCGCCACCGTCTCGACGAGCCGGTCCGGATCGATGCCGCAGATCCGCGCAAGCTCGGCCAGCGTCTTACCGCGCCTGAGATAGCTGCTGGCAAGATAAGGCGCGAGCGGCAATGGCGCCGGCTTGGCGAAGCCGAGCCCATAGCGGCGCTGGAAGCGATGGTCGCAGATCAGCCAGGAAACCGGCTCCGCCCCGGCCGGGATCGCCTTCAGCAGGGCCTCGACATAGTCGTAATAGCTGTCGGCCTCGTTGACGAAGCGGCGCCCATCGACCGTCACCGCGATCAGCCCCGGCTTGGCACGCTCGACGAGATGCGGGAAATGCCCGAAGGAACCGTCCCTGCGCGGCACCAGCGAGACCGGCGCCCAGGCGCAAGGCGCTGCAAGCCCACCATCGACGAGGGCGCCGACGCTCTCGCCCAGGCGCAGCCCGTCGCCGGTGTTGCTGCGGGGTGCCGCCGACCAATGCGCCCGCCCGGTCGGATTGCGCGGCACCAGCTCCTTCAGGCGCTCATAGTCATGCGGAAAGCCGCCGCAAGCCAGCACGACGCCGGCGCGCGCGATGATCCGATGCTCCTGCCCGTCCCGGTCGACGACGGCCCCGATGACCGCCCCGTCATGGCTCAGCAAGCGACGGGCCGGCGCTTTCGCATGCAGATCGACGCCGAGATCGCTGGCGGATTTGAGCAGCCGCGCGACAAGCGCATTGCCGTTGACGAGCTGCATGCCGCGCCCGTGCCGGACGAGGTCGAGAGCATGCCGACCGATGCGGCGCGCGACATGGCGGAAGGACGTCCAGGATCGTGTCGCGTTGAGGAAATGGGCGAAATCGGCACCCGAGGCGATCCCCATGCCCAGCAGCGAGATTTCGGGCAGCGGCGGCCGCAGCTTTGCGACCAGCGGTCCAAGCGCGCGCCCGTCGAACGGAGCCGCGCAGACCGAGCGCCCGCCCAGCCCGGCGCCGGGCGCGTTGCCATGCATGTCGGGGATCTTGTTGCCGTCGATGAACTGCACGGCGGTGTTCGCGCGAAAGAACGACACCATCTCGGGTGCCGCCGCCAGGAAAGCCTCGATCCGGGCCTCGTCGTAATGGTTGCCGAGTTCGTGCCGCAGATAGGTGCGAACCGCCTCCCCGTCCTCCTCGATCCCGGCCTCGCGGGCGAGCGGATTGCGCGGCACCCACATCCAGCCGCCGGACCAGGCGGTGGTGCCGCCGAAGACAGGCTCCTTCTCGACGACCACGACCTTCAGCCCGTGCCAGGCGGCGACGACGGCTGCCGAAAGACCGCCCGCCCCCGAGCCGATCACCAGCAGGTCGCAATGCTCTTCAGGACGGTTGCTCATATCCATCAGGGATCGGCCTTCGCCGGTGGATGCGTGAGGTATCAGGCGCTGGCCGTGGCCTGGACCGCGCGCAGCATCGCCTCTGTCTTCTCCCGCAGCATCCGTGCGCGTGGCGCCGCCGGCATGGTCCTGGCGAGCTCGGCCATCGGAATCTCCACGCTGATCGGCAGGTCCTGAGGAATGGCGCGCAGCATGCCCCTGAGGTCGAGCCCGCCCTCGCCCGGCGGCAAACGTGCCTGCCGCGCCTGGTAGATCATCGTCTCGTGATCCTTCGGACGTTCGGCGGGCAGGTCGCAGATCTGGAAATAGCAATGCAGGTGCCTGGGCATCGCGGCCACGTCGGCGGCCGTTTCGCCGGAGCGGTCGACATGAATCGCATCGACGATGATGTGCCCGTTCGCCGGGTTGGCCGCCTCGACGATACGCCGGGCGGCGGCGAGCGTCTTCACGCCGGTCCAGGGCATGTGCTCCAGCCCCATCCCGATGCCGAAGGGTGCGCCGAGTGCGCAGATCTCGGCGAATTTGTCGACCATGAAGGGCTCGTCCTCGACATCGCCGGCGACGAGCACGAACTTGCCGCCGAGCTTCGCGCCGGTCTCGATCACCGGCAGGAAATCGGTCAGGCGCGTGTCGCGGTTGATGCGCAGGATCTCGAAATCGAACAGCGCCACGCCGCTATCGGCGATACGCCGCTGCGTCTCACGGAACATCGGCGTATCGCCGATCATCGGGAACTGAGCCTCCTTGCCGGGCGCTGCCGGCGCAAGACGCAGGCTGGCATGGCTGTAGCCGGCCTCCGCCGCCGCGCTGAAGACGTCCGGCGGCGCGAGCTCCATGACAGTGAGATGGGCGAGCGAGATCAGGCGGTTCATGCCTTGCGGTCCTGATGGCGGTAATAGGCGATGGTGGCGGCGATGCCGTCCGACAGGCTGGTCTCGGGCAGCCCCGGGAGGAGCGAGGCGATGTCGTCCTTCGCGAGCTCGGGTGCGATCGGCATCGGCGCGCCACGCGCGCTGAGCTTTGCGCCCGGCACCTGCCGTGTGATCTCGGCGATGACCTCGTCGATGGACACGGTCCTGCCGGCAAGGGTGAAGGCGTGGGCGCCCGGCGCATCGCTGAACAGCGCCGCCTCGAAGGCCGCCGCGACATCGTCGACATAAACGAGCCCGGACGGGCCGACATAGTCGATCTCATAGGGCACGCCCTGCGCGGCGGCCCGGCAGGCCAGGGTCGGCCCGGCGCTGGCGCCCGCCTCACCACGGCCCGGGCCGTAGACGATATAGGGGCGGAAGCCGACGCTCGGCATGGCGTGATCGGCCCAGTAAGCGCGCGCGCTGCCCTCGCAGGCGAGCTTGAAGGCGCCGTAATGCGTCATCGGGAACGGGATGCTGCCGCTGTCCGGGCCGAAGACGCCGGCCGAGCTGGCATAGACCACCCGCGCCATGCGCTGGCGCAACGCCGCCTCGAAGACGTGGAGCGTCCCGATCAGGTTGATCTCCGCGCCCTTGACGGGATCGGCCCTGCAGGCCGGCGTCAGGATGCCGGCCATCGCGATGGCGCGGTCGCACCCCTCCGCCGCCTCATGGACGACTGCCCCGTCGCGGACATCGCCGCGCCGCCATTCCACCCGGCCGGCAAGCTCGCCGAGGATGTTGCGCACAGCGCCGCTGTCCGAGGCGATATCGAGGACGCGCACGGCAACGCCGCGGGCCAGAAGGCGGCGAATGATCCAGGCGGCGATGAAGCCCGTGCCGCCGGTCATGAGCACACGCATGGCGCCGCCCCTCCTAGCTCAGCGGCGAGAAGGCGGTCGGCAGATAGATCGCCGAGCTCAGGCTGGTCAGATGCGCCGGCCCGCCCTTCGGCGGCCAGATGCCGCGCTCGACGGCCTCGGCCCGCTTGGCCATGCGGTCATTGAGCGAGGCGAAGGGCCAGATATGGAGGAAGCGCGGCAGCGCCCCGTCGAGCGCATACATCGCGCCGAGCAGAGGCGAGACCTTCGCGCGCTCCGGCACGGCGGCACGCCACAAATCCATGGTCGGCTTGAGACCAGCCGCCTTCACGCCGTAGATGCGGATCTCGTAGACCGGGCCGTGCTTTCCGGGCGCGAGCGGCGCCACGAAGTCGAAAGGCGCATAGGTCGTCGTCTCGACCTCCAGGAAATGCTCGGCCGCGCCGAACAGACTGCCCTCGACGACCTGCCGCGCGCGATCCTCCGCCAGAGCGCGGTCATCCTCATAGCCCTGCAGAATCAGGACCTGGTTCAGCGCGCCGATCTCGGCCGTGAAGCAGCCGAGGAGCTTGCCCGCAAATCCGTTGCCCGTGACGGCGGCCTCGATCCCGGCGAGAACCTTCGGCAGCCCTCCAACCTCGGGCCTGATCCTGGTGACGGCATAGCGCATCGGCGTTCCTCCTGCTCGTTAGCGACAGGACATAGCCGCATCGCGTCATCAATGAAAGTTCATTCTGGAATTTCATTTCAGTTTTGAATATACGGCTCACCAGAGAACACCGACAAGAGCCGGGTAGCGGCGGCGTCGTGGTCGGCCGGCGGCGAAGGCCTCGCCGATGGCCGATCCGGCACGGCCAGGGAGAGGAAGCGAAGCGTGGCCGGATCACCCGATGGAATCGCCTCGGCAGCGGCGAAGGATGCGAATGTCTACGACCTGGTCGTGATCGGCGGCGGCGGCGCCGGCCTCACGGCGGCCCTGTTCGGTACGCTGCGCGGGGCGCGCGTGCTGCTGCTGGAGAGCACCGAACATGTCGGCGGCACGACCGCCTTCTCAGGCGGAACGATCTGGATTCCGAACACGTTTCACACCGCCGAGGTCGGGACGCAGGACAGCGTCGAACAGGCCGAGACCTATCTCCATGCCGCGCTCGGCAACTACGCCGCCCCCGACATGATCCGCGCCTTTCTCGAGGCGGGCCCGCGTGCCGTCGAACTGCTCGACCGTGAGACGGATGTGAAGCTGCGGCCCTACCCGCTGCACCCGGACTACATCTCCGACCTGCCGGGATCGACGATGAAGGGCCGCGCGCTGGAGCCCGTTCCCTTCGACGGCCGATTGCTCGGCGACAAGTTCGATCTGATCCGCCCGCCGATCCCGGAATTCACCATTCTCAACGGGCTGATGGTTGATCGCAACGACATCGCCCATCTGCTCAACCTGAAGAAATCCTGGGCTTCGTTCCGCTATTCGCTGGCACTCGTCGCCCGCTATGCGCGCGACCGGCTCAGCCGCAAGCGCGGCGCCCGGCTGACCATGGGCAACGCCCTGATCGGCCGGCTGCTGCACTCCTTCTTCCAGCGCGGCGGCACGGTCTGGACTGAAGCCCAGGTCGACAGGCTGATCGAGGAGGACGGACGCATCGCCGGCGTCAGCCTCCTTCGCAATGGCGGGCGCCAGGACATCCATGCCGTGCACGGCGTCATCCTCGCCTCCGGCGGCTTCAACCGGAATCCCAGCTTGCGCAAGGAGCTGGTGCCGGATGCCGAGATCCACACGCCGGGCGCGCCGGGACACAAGGGCGCGGCGCTCGAACTCGCGCTGAACGCTGGCGCGCGCATGGGCGACCGCAATGTCGAGAACGTGTTCTGGGCGCCGGTCTCGATCCGTCAGCGGGCGGACGGCACCAAGGCCGTCTTCCCGCATTTCGTCTTCGACCGGGCCAAGCCGGGCACGATCATCGTCAACAAGGCCGGCAGGCGCTTCTTCAACGAAAGCACCTCCTATCACCTCACCGGCAAGGCGATGATCGAGGCGCACCGCAACGAGCCCAGCATTCCGGCCTTCCTGATCGCCGATCATCAGGCCATCAAGACCTACGGCCTCGGCATGGTCCGTCCCGGCGGCAGCGGCATGCCCTTCCTGCTCAAGGACGGCTATCTGGTGAAAGGCGAAACGCTGGCCGAGCTGGCAAGCAAGCTTGGTGTCAATGCGCCGCAACTGCAAAAGACCGTCGAGACCTTCAATGGGTATGCCGCGACCGGGATCGACCCGGATTTCGGCCGCGGGACCACCGCCTATCAGCGCAATCTCGGCGACTCGAAGCACGGCCCCAATCCAACCATGCGAGCGCTGGAGAACGGGCCATTCTACGCTGTGAAGCTCTATCCGGGCGATATCGGCGCCAGCGCCGGCCTGGTGACGGACGCCCATGCACGGGTGCTCGGCACGGATGGGCCGATCGCCGGCCTCTACGCCATCGGCAACGACCAGAACTCGATCATGGCCGGCCTCTACCCGGCGCCGGGCATCACGCTCGGGCCGGCGATGACCTTCGCCTACATCGCAGTGCAGGACGCCCTCGCCGCCTGATCGGCTTGTCCCACGCCACCTTCGCCTCGGATCGGAAACCCATGCTCGACAATTTCAGCGGCGCGACCCGCATCTATTTCATCATCGGCCACCCGATTGCGCAGGTGAAATCGCCCTACGGCATGACCCGCCTGTTCGAGCAGAACGGCAAGGACGCCATTATGGTGCCGATCGACATCCTGCCCGAGGACGTCCCCGGCTTCGTCACGCTGGCCGGCCGCCTGCCCAATTGCGACGGCATCTGCATCACCGTGCCGCATAAATTCGCCGTGGTGCCGCATTGCCGCACGATGTCGAAGACGACGCAGGTGCTCGTCTCCGCCAATGTCATGCGGCGCAACCCGGACGGTTCCTGGCATGGCGACATGTTCGACGGCCCCGGCCATGTCGGCGCGATGCGGAAGAACGGCGCCGAGCTCGACGGCAAGCGCGCCTTGCTGATCGGCGCTGGCGGAGCCGGCAGCGCGATCGGGCTTGCGCTGCTCGATGCCGGCGCCCGCGAGCTCGCCATCCACGACACCGACGCCTCTCGCCGCGACACGCTGATCGCAAAACTGAACGGGGCTCATCCCGGCAAGGTCACGATCGGCTCGCCCGACCCCACTGGCTTTGACACCGTCTCAAATGCCTCACCGGCCGGCATGAAGCCAGGCGACGCCCTGCCCTTCGACATGACGCGGCTCAGCCCCGCGACCTTCGTCAGCGATGTCGTGACCAAGCCGGCGCTCACGCCGCTGATCGAGACGGCTCGCCGGATCGGCTGCAAGACCTCGACCGGCATCGAGATGTTCGAATCCGAGGCCGCGCTGATGCTCGACTTCTGGCTTGAAACCGCAAACTAGCGCGAGCCGCGGATTTCAGGGAAACGCCGCAGGCTCCGGCGCTTCAGACGAAGATGTTCGGGCGCGGCTCGCCCGGCTTCTCGACCGGCAGGCGCACCGTCGGGCCGAGCTGGCCGAGCTCCTGGGCAGCCGCCACCAGCAGAGGCGCGAGCTGCTGCATGCGCTCCTCGGTCAGCCGGATGAACGGCCCGGCGATGCTGATCGTGCCGGTGACGCGGCCGTCGAGCGAGGCACGGATCGGCGTGGCGATGGCGTTCATCCATTGCGAGAATGTCTGCTGGGTGACGGCGTAGCCGAGCAATCGCGCCTCGCGCAGCCGCCGGCGGACCGCCTGTGCCGTCTGCGGCGCGTTCGGCCCGTATTCCTCGCGCGAGCCGTAGCCTTGCTTCTCGATCAGCGCGATGGCCTCCTCGTCGGATTTGGTCGAAAGCCATGCCAGCCCCGAAGAGGAGCAGGACAGCCTCGCTTCCTGTCCGGCGTCGGGATCGTAGCGCAGCCCGCCGCGCGCGCCTTGCGCCTTGGCGACGAAGATCAGCCGGTCCTCGTCCAGGATCGTGACCCGGACGAGCTCGCCGCAGTCCTGCGCCAGCCGGTCGAGCACCGGCTGCATCAGATCGGTGATGCCGTGCGCCTGCAAATAGCGCAATCCGAGAGAGGCGACCTTCGCCGTCAGAACGTAGGAACCGAAATCGCGCTCCTGCCGGACATAGCCCTCCTCGACCAGGCTCGCCAGAAGGCGATGGGTCGCGCTGCGCGGAATCTTGATGGCGTCGGCGACCTCGTAGAACGGCATGCCGCCCGGATGGTTGGAAAGGATTTCCAGGATCCGCAGGGTGCGTTTGAGAATGCCATCTGGCCCCGCCCCTTTTTCTTTTGTCCTGGGCATCATTGTCTCCGACAGCGTTGAAGGGTCACGATAGAGGAGGCCGGGCTCTCTTCACAAATGCCCGGCCGGGCCGTTCACCGCCACCCCATCGGCAAGAACGCCCTAACATCTTGTAAAAGATCGAATTTTTTATTGACCGGAGCACCACTTGAAGACCGGTATCACAAACTGGACTTTTATTCCAGTTTACGATACCGCTACCGCGAGCGACCCGAAAGACGGCGCCCCAAGAAGACACCCGGAGGAGACCTGATGACCCAACGCAACGGGAATGGCGGAAGGGGAGCCGGCACCTCGCGCCGTTCGCTCCTTCTCGGAGCCGGCGGCCTCGCCGCGACGCAATTGGCGAGCAGCAAGCTCGGCATGCCCTATATCGGCAATGCCGCCGCGGCCGAGCCGATCCGGATCGGGATGATCTGGGCCAAGACCGGCGCCATCGTCGACCAGTCGACCTTCCTCGCGCAGGGCGGTCTTTTCGCAGCCGAGCAGCGCAACAACCAGCTCCTCGGCCGGCCTCTCGAGATCATCTGGCTCGACGAGCCGAACCCGCAAGGCGCCCAGCTCAACGCCCAGCGGCTGATCGACGAGCACAAGGTCTGCGCGCTCATCGGCGGCGCCCAGAGCTCCTTCGCGCTGGCCATCTCCGCCGTCGCCAAGAAGGCCAAGATTCCCTATGTCGCGGCCAACGCCGCCGCGCTCGATCTCACCGGCAAGCTCTGCAACAAATACACTTTCCGGCTGCAACCGCCCGTCGACGTCCACACCAAGGTCCTGGCCCCCTATTGCATGGGCCTCGGCAAGCGCTGGTACACGCTGACGGCGGCTTACGCCTTCGGCCAGGACATCAAGGCGAGCTTCACCGACTTCAACGCCAAGAACGGCGGTACCATCGTCGGCGCCGACGAGGTGCCGGTCGGCACGCCCGACTACTCGTCCTTCATCCTCAAGATCCGGGCCGCCAAGCCCGACGTCGTCGTCGGCGGCCTTTCCGCCAGCGACCTGACCACCTTCCTGAAGCAGTGGAACGAGCTCGGCATGAAGGGCAAGATTCCCTTCGCCGAAATCTCGATCGGCAACACCGATATCTGGGGCGTCGGCCCGGACGCCGCGACCGGCATCTACACCATGGTCTGGTACTACAAGAACCCGGCCAACACCGAGGACGACAAGGCCTTCACCGACGCCTACATGAAGAAATTCAACCAGCCGCCGCCGGACAAGGCCTGGATGGGCTGGTTCGGCATGCGTTCCCTGCTGGAATCGATCGAGCTCGCGAAGTCGACCGAGCCGGCCGCGATCGTCAAGGCCCTGGAAACCTGGCACGTGAAGGACGGCGACCTCGACGTCAGCTATCGCGACTTCGACCATCAGATGAAGCGGCGCACCATCATCTGCAAGGTCAAGGACAAGATCACCGACAAGTGGGACTATGTCGACGTGCTCGAGAACGCGCCCAAGACAGTCGCCGAGATCGACGCGGCCTTCGGATCGGCGGCCGACAGCGCCTGCAAGATGGATGGCCTCTAGAGCCGGAACCTGAATCCGTCTCTCACCAAGGAGTCAGAGCAGGATTCTCGCGAAAAACCGGTTCCCGCTTTTTCGCATCCTGCTCCAAGGCGCCGTCGCCCAGCCGCGGCAACCCGGCGAAACCGCGGCTCCCGCGACCCTCTCATTCCGCGCCACGTCTTTGACGTGGCGCCTTCCCCGCCCGGCAGCCCGATCCGTGCCGGCGCGGGAGGGGCCATGCCATGCTCGACATGATCATCTCCCAGGCGGTGAACGGCCTCATCCTGGGCTTTCTTTACGTTCTCATCGCGATCGGCCTGTCGATCATCTTCGGCATGCTGGGTATCGTGAACTTCGCCCACGGCTCGTTCTTCGCCATCGGCGCCTATCTCGCTTTGGTGCTCGCCCGCGATTTCGGCTGGCCCGCCGCCCTGCTCTCGCCGCTCATCGTGGGCGCCATCGGCATGGTCGTCGAGATGACGTTGATCCGGCAGCTCTACGGCAAGGAGCCGCTGCTCGGCCTGATCCTGACCTTCGCGCTCGCCCTACTGGCCGAAGCGATCCTGCGGCTCATCTTCGGCGGCGCCCCGGTTCCGTTCAGCCCGCCGGCCATCCTCTCCGGCTTCGTCGAATACGGACCGATCCTGATCACGAAATACCGCATGACGGTGTTGATCGTGACGGTGCTGGCGCTGATCAGCTTCTGGGCCTTCCTGCGCTTCACGCCCTTCGGGCGGATCATCCGCGCCGGCTCGCGCGATGCCGAAATGGTCGGCCTGCTCGGCATCAACCTGCCGATCGTGCTTTCCGGCGTCTTCGGCATCGGCTGCTTGCTGGCGGGGCTGGCCGGTATGCTGGCCGGGCCGCTCTGGACGGTCATCCCCAGCATGGCCTCAGGCGCCATCATGCCCGCCTTCGTCATCGTCACCATCGGCGGGCTCGGCTCCTATTCCGGCGCGATCATCGCCGGCCTCCTCGTCGGCATCACCACGGCCATGACCATCCAGTTCGCCCCGGTCTGGTCGGGCGCCGCGATGTACGTGCTGATGGCCGCCATCCTGCTCATCCGTCCGCGCGGCCTGTTCGGCGAGCGCTGGGAGAGGTTCGAATGAGACTCCGCCCCATCCTGACCAGCCCGATCCTCTGGATAGCGATCGTCTTCGCAGGGCTCACCCTGGCTTGGATGGCCCAGGGCGCCCCAGTCAACCTGATCACCCAGATCGCGATCTACACGCTCTACGGCGCCGGCGTGAACCTGCTCGTCGGCTATACCGGGCTGGTGCCTTTCGGAGCCTCCGTCTTCTTCGGCTGCGCCAGCTACTTCGCCGCCCTGCTGCTTCTCGGGCCGGTCAAGCAGGACATCGCGGCCCTGCTCCTCTCCGTGCTGCTTTCGATGGCGCTGGCAGCCGTGCTCGGCGCGCTGATCCTGCGCCGGCGCGGCCTCTATTTTTCGCTGCTGACGCTCGCCTGCTCGCAGATCGCCTTCGAGGTCGCCTATAAATGGACGGCCGTGACCGGCGGCGAGAACGGCCTTCAGGGCGTGCCTCGCACCAGCTTCCACACCGAGATGCAGTTCCATCTCTTCGCGCTCGCCACGGTGCTGCTCGCCATGTGGTTCCTCTGGCGGCTGGTCCATGCGCCGTTCGGCCGCGTCCTGCAGGCCGTCCGCGATAACGAGCAGAGGGCGAGCAGCCTCGGCTACAACACCTATCTGGTGAAGCTCCTCGCCTTCGTCATGATGGCCGGCCTCGTCGGTTATGCCGGCTCCCTGCTGACGTTGATGCTGCAAGGCGTCTACGCCAACAATCTCGGCTGGCAGCGCGCCGGCGACTCGCTGCTGATGACCGTGCTCGGCGGCGTGCATCATTTCCTCGGGCCGCTCTGGGGCGCGATCGCCTTCATCGTCCTGGAGAACCGGCTTTCCGCCATCACCGAGAATTGGTGGCTGATCTTCGCGCCGATCATCATCGTCTTCGCGCTCTTCTCCCCCGAGGGCATTCAGGGACTGGTGCAGCGCCTGCGCCGCAACCAGCGCTGGACGCTGACCCGGAACACCATCCCGCCGCGCCCCGCCGTGATCGAGCCCTATGAGAGCACGGCCCAGGCGATGGACCCCGACAAACCGGTGCTCGAAACGCGCAAGCTGAGCAAGAGCTTCGGCAGTCTGGTGACCGCCAAGGAGATCGACCTCGAGGTGCGCCCCTTCGTGCTGCACTCGATCATCGGCCCCAACGGCGCCGGCAAGACCACCTTCTACAACATGCTGACCGGCGTCCTGCCGCCGAGCGGAGGCACGATCCTGTTCGAGGGCAAGGACATCACGAAGCTGCCGATGTATGCCCGCGCCCGGCTCGGCATCAGCCGCTCCTTCCAGATCCTCTCGATCTTCCCGAACCTCTCGGTCTTCGAGAACGTCCGGGTCGCGGTGCAGGCGCAGCGGCACGGCGCGCTCGGCTTCTTCAGGGACGCCCACGACATCGCGCCGCTGAACGAGCGGACCTGGTCGATCCTCGATGCGGTCGGGCTCGCGGACCGGGCGGCGGACCCGTGCATGAACCTGCCGCACGGTGCCAAGCGCCTGCTCGAGATCGCCGTCACGCTCGCGATCGATTCCAAGCTGCTTCTGCTCGACGAGCCGCTCGCCGGGCTGGCCGAGGCCGACCGGCAGATCGTCGCGGAGTTGATCCGCAACCTGTCGAAGAAGCACGCCGTGCTCCTGATCGAGCACGATATCGACCGGGTTCTGGCGATTTCGGACCGCATCTCCGTCCTGCACCAGGGCCGGATGATCGCCGACGGAAAGCCCGCCGAGGTCGCGCGCAATCCGGAGGTGATCGCCGCCTATCTCGGCACCGCCAAGGGCGAGGCGAAGGCGCCGCCCGCGATCGAGCGGAAGGCGCATGCCGCTGGCAAGCCCCTGCTCGAAGCCAAGGGGCTGGCCGTCGGCTATGGCGGCAGCACGGTGCTGAACGGGGTCGACATCTCGGTCCATGAAGGCGAGGCGATAGCCCTGCTCGGCCGCAACGGCGTCGGCAAGACCACGCTGCTGCGGGCGCTGACCGGCACGTTGCCGCTGGACGCAGGCTCACTCAGCTTCGCGGGCACGGATATCGGCGCGCGCAAGCCCTACGAGATCAACCGGCTCGGCATCTCGCTGGTGCCGGAAGGGCGCCGGCTCTTTCCCAACCTGACGGTGGTCGAGAACCTGCAGATCGCCCAGCGCGCCGGGGGCCTCAGCATCGAGCAGTGCTTCGAGCTCTTCCCGCGCCTGCGCGCCCGGCAGAAGGCCAAGGCCGAGAACCTCTCCGGCGGCGAACGCCAGATGGTCGCCATCGCCCGCGCCCTCGTCGTGCCGAGCAAGCTCGTCCTGCTCGACGAGCCTTTCGAGGGGCTCGCCCCCGCGGTCGTCGAGGAGGTGATGGCGGCGCTCGTCAAGCTGCGCGGCAAGGTCGCGATGGTCATTGTCGAGCATCATGCCGAGACCGTGCTGCCGATCGTCGACAGGGCCGTGGTCCTGGTCAACGGCCGCATCGCCTTCGCCGGCGACGCCGGCGATCTCGAGAAGGATCATGCCTTGCAGGCCAGGCTGCTCGGCGTGGTCCAGGCCGATGAATCCGTGGCGGCCTGAGGCGGCTACGCGGGAGAGGTCTCGGCCTCTCCCGGCATGAGGACCATGCCATGTTCAAACGCATGTCCATTCTCGAAAAGAGGCCCGGCGACGATCCGGCCTTCTTCTCGCATCACTGGCAGGAGCGGCATGGGCCGCTGGTCGGCCGCCTCCCCGCCATCCGCAGCTATGTGCAGAACCATGTCGAGGCGGTGTACGAGCCTGCGCCTTTCCGCATCAGCGGCATCGTGGAGCTCGGGTTCGACGATGCCGCCGCCATGGACAAGGCCTTCACCGCCGAGACGGTGCGGGCCGTCAGGGCCGACGAGCCGCAGTTTCTCGGGAACACCACCGGCTACGTGATCGGAGCTTCGAGCATCCGCATGGCCGAGGAGCAAGGCAAGCTCATCGTCCTTGCGGCGCATGGCGGCGACCGGGCCGGGCTGGAGCCTATCGAGACCGCGTTGCGGCGGTTGCCGGGCTTTGTCCAGTCCATCCGGGACGATGTCGCCTCGACGATCCCGCGCCCTGGCTCCGAAGGGGCGAGCCAGCGGGTCGACAGCTTCTTCCATCTCTATTTCAGCGACGTCGCCGGCGCGGACCGAGCCGCGCTTCAGATCGCCGCAATGTCCGACGGGACGGCAAAGCTCGGTATCGTCCGGGTGCGGACGGTCAGGATCGTCTAGCGGCCGCTTAGGCTCCCTGCCCGGGCCGCACATGCAAGGGCGTCGTTGGACTGCAATCGTTTCCCAACCTGCCATTCATAGATCACATCGGAGGACATCATGGCGCGCGCACGGATCGGGATCATCGGCCTCGGCACGATCGGAAAGACCCATCTTGCTGTGTTGCAGGAGACGGACAATGCCGAGGTCGTCGCCATCTCCGATCCCACGCCGGCCGCACGCGACCATGCGGCCAGCCGCAACGTCAAAGCGTATGACGACCATCGCGCGATGATCGAGGCCGAGCGCCTTGACGGCGTCGTCATCGCCACGCCCAACGACCAGCACGTCCCCATGGCGCTCGACTGCATCGCCCGCGACATCGCGGTTCTCGTCGAGAAGCCGATCGCCGAAAGCGTCGAGGCGGCGCGTCGGCTCTGCGATGCCGCCGAGGCGAAAAATGTCCCGGTGTTGGTCGGCCATCACCGCCGGCACAATCCGGCGGTCGGGGCGGTGCGCCAGGCCATAGCGGACGGCCTCATCGGCAAGCCGGCCATCGCCACCGTGATCTACACGCAGCTCAAGCCGGAGAGCTATTTCAACCTCGGCTGGCGTCGCGACACCGCGAGCGGCGGCCCGATCCTGATCAACCTGATCCACGAGATCGACCTGATCCGCTATGTCTTCGGCGAAATCGACAGCCTGCAGGCGCTGAGCTCTTCGACGGTACGTGGCTTCCCGGTGGAGGACACCGCCGCCGTATTGCTGCGCTTCCGCAACGGCGCGCTCGGCACGATCAGCCTCTCCGACACGGCGGCCTCGCCCTTCAGCTGGGACCTGGCCTCCGGTGAATTCGACCAGATGTCGGACACGGCGGACAAGCTGAAACGCCAGAAGGTTTCCTCCCATGTCTTCGCCGGCTCGGAAGGCTCGCTGACCCTGCCGGATGTCCGCCATTTCAGCTATCGCGGCGCGGGCGAGCCGGGCTGGCTCAGCGAATTGAGCGAGGACAAGCTCGCCATCAGCGTCGAGAGCTCCTATCGCCGCCAGGCCCGGCATTTCGCCGCCGTCTCCCTGCGCCAGGAAGAACCCGTCATCAGCGGCCGCGACGGCTTGCGCACGTTGGAGGCGACGCTCGCGGTCAAGACGGCGTCCGAAAGCGGCAGCACCGTCCGGCTTCCAGCCTGACAGGCAGCCGCAGCCGCTACGGCGCCGTCAGAGTCAACATTGGAGATGGAAGGGACGCACTCAGCCGAGCCGGGCGACGCTGCGCAAATCCTCGGCCGTGGTCGAGGGGAAGCCGAAGAACTCCAGATAGGCGGGGATCTGCTCGAACAGCATGTCCTTGCCGACCTGGACCTCGCAGCCGCGCGCGCGTGCCGCCGCGAGGAAGGGCGTGATCTCCTCCGCCATCACCACCTCGCCGACGAAGGTCGCAGGATCGAGGCGGGCGATGTCGAGCGGCAGCGGGTCGCCCGGTTTCATTCCGAGCGGCGTGGCGTTGACGACGATGTCGAAACCGGCGGGATCGTTGGATGCCAAGGATACGCCGAGCGTGGGATAGTAGCGTCCAAGCCGCGCACCCAGCGCCTCGGCTGCGACAGCGTTGATGTCATAGAGTCCGAGTTCGCTGACCCCGGCCTTGGCAAGGGACGCAGCGATCGCTGAGCCGACGCCGCCGGCGCCGAGCACCAGCGCCCGCTTGCCGGCGATGGCGCGCCCCTTGCGCAGCACCCCGCGCACGAAGCCTTCGCCGTCGAACATCTCGCCGGTCAGGCGGCCATCGGCCTCGCGACGCACGGCGTTGCAGGCGCCGGCGATCGCCGCCGTCGGCAGCAGGACGTCGACGAGCCCGGTCGTGGTGACCTTGTGCGGCATCGTCACCAGCGCGCCATGGGCATTCGAAAGCCGGAAGACCAGCTTCAGGAAGTCCGGATAGTCCTCGGCCCGACAGCCCATCGGCACGACGACGGCGTCGATCCCCTCGCGCTCGAAATAGGGGTTGTAGATCATCGGCGCCTTGAAGCTCTCGGTCGGGTAGCCGAGATGGGCGATGAGCCGTGTGGTTCCGGTGATCATGCTGCGCTCGCCGCCGGCTCGATGAGGACGACGGTTTCGCCCGAGCGGGCCGCCCGCTTGACGGCGTCGATCACGGTGAGCGTGGCAAGGCCCTCGCGGCCCGAGGCGATCGGCGCCGCGCCCTTGCGGATGACATCGCAGAAATGGCGGATCTGGCGCGCCAGCGGGTCGTCCGGAACGAAGGGAACGCGCTCGCGCACAAGCGGCTCCCACCAGCTCCGCTTGTCGCGGTTCGACCAGATTTCGAGCTGCGGGATGGTGAGCGAACCATGCGTCCCGCCGATCTGGTAGCAGGACTGGTCCTGCTGCGGATAGGCCGGGTTCTCGCCGGTCGTCAGCTCCCAGCTCCAGGGCGCGACGATGGTGTCGGAAACCGTGACGGTCGCGAGCACGCCATTGGCAAAGCGCAGCAGGATCGCGGCCGTCTCCTCGACCGCGTGCCCCCTCACCGCATTCGAGCTCAGCGCCTGCACGGAGACGACCTCGCCGCAGAGATGGCGGAAGAGATCGACGTCGTGAATGAGGTTGAGCAGGATCGGCCCTGCCCCCTCTTCGCGGCGCCAGCCGACCTCGAAATAGTCGTCCGGCTTCATCAGCCAGAAATGGCCCTGGATCGCGAGCACCCGGCCGAGCCGGCCGCTCTCGACGATCTCCTTCGCCTTGGCGATCATCGGATTGTAGCGGCGGTGATGACCGGTCAGCAGCGGTAAGCCAGCCCGCTCCGCGGCTGCGACGAGACGGGCCGCGCCGGCAAGATCGTCGGCCAGCGGCTTCTCGACGATGGCGGGGATGCCGGCCTCGATCGCTTCCAGCCCGTTCTCGACATGGAGCTGGTTCGGCGTCGCGATGATCACGCCTTCCGGCCTGTCCGCGGCAATCAGATCGCCGAGGCTGCGATGCCAGCGCGTGCCGAGGCGTTCGGCCAGATCGCGCCCGACCTCGGAGGGGTCGACGATGGCCGAAAGCAGCGCGCCCGGCTCCCGCGCGACATGCTCGGCATGACGTCGGCCGATCAGGCCGGCGCCCATGACTGCGAGTTTGACCGGTGCCATGCTCAATTCCGTTGGAATCCGTGCCTGCCCGCCATCACTTGGCTGCGTCGTCGATGAGCTTCGCGATGCGCCTTAAGCCCAGCTGGTAGCCCTGGGTGCCGAAGCCGGCGATCACGCCGTCGGAGCGCATCGAGACATAGGAATGGTGGCGGAAGGCCTCGCGCTTATGCACCTGCGAGATATGGCATTCGATCACCGGCCCCTCAAAGGTGTTGAGCGCATCGAGCAGCGCGACCGAAGTATGGGTGAAGGCGGCCGGGTTGATGACGATGCCGGCGCCGTCCTCGCGCGCCTCGTGGATCCAGTCGATCAGCTCATATTCGCGATTGGACTGGTGGAAGCGCAGTTCGAGCTTCAGCTCCTCCGCCAGCTTGCGGCAGTCGCGTTCGACATCGGCCAGCGTCTCGTGGCCGTAGATATGCGGCTGGCGCTTGCCGAGCAGATTGAGGTTCGGTCCGTTGAGGACATAGACGAGACGGGACATCGATCGCGGTCCGTTGCTGGTTCTGAGAGGTTCAGTGCTTGTGCAGGATTTCGCCGAGGAATTGGCGCGTCCGTTCATGGCGCGGATTGCTGAAGAATTCCTGCGGCGGCGCTTCCTCAACGATCGCGCCCGAGGCCATGAAGATGACCCGGTTCGCCACCTGCCGGGCAAAACCCATCTCATGGGTGACGCAGATCATGGTCATGCCCTCCTCGGCGAGGCTGATCATGGTGTCGAGCACCTCCTTGACCATTTCGGGGTCGAGCGCCGAGGTTGGCTCGTCGAACAGCATGACCTTCGGCTTCATGCACAAGGCGCGCGCGATCGCGACGCGCTGCTGCTGGCCGCCCGAGAGCTGCGCCGGGTATTTCTCCGCCTGTTCGAGAATCTTGACGCGGCCGAGCAGCTTGCGGGCGGTGGCCTCGGCATCGGCCTTGCTCACGCCGAGCGATCGCATCGGCGCCAGCATGCAGTTCTGCAGCACGGTCATATGCGGGAACAGGTTGAAGTGCTGGAAGACCATGCCGACCTCGCGGCGCACCGCGTCGATCGTCCTGGCATCGTCTCCGAGCCTGGTGCCGCCGACCCTGATCTCGCCCTTCTGGTAGCTCTCCAGATGGTTGATGCAGCGGATCAGCGTCGACTTGCCCGAGCCCGACGGCCCGCAAAGCACGATGCGCTCGCCTTTGCGGACCGCGAGGTTGATGTCGGTCAGGGCCTTGAAGTCGCCATACCATTTCTCGACATGCGCCATGGCGATCATGGCGTCCGTCGCGGCGATGTTTTGCGCGGCAGGCTGGTTCATGGCCCTGTTCCCGATCAGTGCTGGTTCAGCTCGCGGTGAAGGTGATGCCTTCGAGGCTGTCCGGGAACTTGTGCACCGGCACCTTCATCCACTTGTCGTAGACCTTCTGCAGCTCGCCATTGGCCTTGATCTTGTCGATGAAGGTATTGATCGCCGCATTGATCTCCTTCTCGCCGAGACGGGTGCAGGCGCCGTTGTAGAGGTTCTGGAATTCGAGCTTGTTCTCGAACTCGCCCGGCCGGCCCTGCTCGATGCGCTGCATGTAGAAGATGTTGCCGCCGAGCGCCTGGACCTGGCCGGAGACCAGCGCCTGGATCGAGGGCGCATCGCCGTCATAGCGGCGAATGGTGGTGCCGGAGGGGGCATTCTTGGTGACCTGCGTGTCCTGCGCCGCGCCCTTGGCGACGCCGATGGTGTACTTCGCCATATCCTCGTTGGTGGTGATCTTGTCCTTCTTGGGGCCGATCAGCACGATGGTATTGGCGACGTAAGGCTTCGAGAACTGCACCGCCTTGGCACGCTCCGGCAGCATCGCCATGGTGGCGAAGAGCACGTCGACGCGGCCCGTCGTCAGCGCCGGGATGCGGTTGTTGACCTCGAGCGGCACGAACTCGACCTGCACGCCGAGTTCCTTGGCGAAGAGCGTCGCGATGTCGGCGTCGAGGCCGTCCTGCTTGCCGGCGCTGGTGACGAAGCCCCAGGGCGGGTTGTCGCCCTGGATGCCGACGATGATCTTGCCGCGGGCCTTGATCTCGGCCGGGGTGATGGCCTGGGCCGGGCTGCCGAGCAGCGCGAGCGCAGCGGCACCGGCGGCAAGAATGCTGCGGCGTGTGGTCTTGGTCATGTTTCTCTCCCTCTGTCGTTGGTGGTTGGGCTTCTGCGGTGAACGTGTTGTCGGCCTCAGCGCGATGCGACGGCCATGCGGCGCTCCAGATGCGATCCGTAGAGCGAGAGCGGCCAGCAGATCAGGAAATACAGGATGCCGACGATCCCGAAGACCAGCAGCGGCTTGAAGGTCTGGTTGGAGATGATGTTGCCGGCCCGGGTCAGCTCGGTGAAGCCGACGATGGCGGCCAGCGACGTGCCCTTGATGAGCTGGACCAGGAAACCGACCGTCGCCGGCAGCGAGATGCGGATCGCCTGCGGCAGGACGACGTCCTTCATGCGCGAAACGTAATGCAGGCTGAGCGCCTTGGCGGCCTCGGTCTGCCCCTTCGGCACGGCCTCGATCGAGCCGCGCCAGATCTCCCCGAGATAGGCGCTGGCATGCAGCGTGAAGCCGATCGCGACGGCGACCCAGGCATCGAGCTTCAGCCCGACCAGGGCAAGCCCGTAATAGACCACGAAGAGCTGCATCAGGAGCGGCGTGCCCTGGAAGAGCGAGATGTAGCTCCGGGAACCCCGTTCGAGCGGAGCGATGCCGGAGGTGCGCAGCAGCGCGACCGCGAGCCCGAACACGCCGCCGCCGACGAAGCCGACGAGCGAGAGCAGCACGGTCCATTTGAGACCGGTGAGCAGGAAGAGGAATTCGTTCGATCCCATCGCGCCCTCACTTCACCGGATAGCTGAAGTAACGGGTCGAGATCGCGTCGAAGAAGCGCATCATCACCCAGGAGATCACGAGGTAGAACAGCGTGATCGTGCCGTAGACCTCGAAGGAGCGGAAACTGTCGGACTCGATCCGCTGCGCCACCGAGGTGAGCTCGTAAGCCGAGATCGCCGAGCAGATGCTGGTCGACAGGGTCAGCAGCACGAACTGGCTGGTCAGCGACGGGAAGATCGCGCGCAGCGCCGGCTTCAGCACGATCAGCCGGAAGACCTGGGCCTTGTGCAGGCCGAGCGCGAGCCCCGCCTCGATCTGGCCCTTGCCGATCGACTGCACGCCGCCGCGGATGATCTCGATGGCATAGGCGCCCCCATTGAGGCCGAGCGCGATGATCGCCGTCGGCGTCGGATCGAGCCGGACGCCCGCCAGCGGCAGCGCGAAATAGATGAAGAAGATCTGCACCAGGAACGGCGTGTTCCGGACCAGCTCGACGAAGCCCTTGATCAGCCAACGCACGGGAGCGAAGCGGGAATCGCGCAGGATCACGCCGCCGACGCCGATCACGATCGCCAGCGCCATGCCGCCCAGAGCGAGACCGAAGGTGCCGAGGCACGCCAGCAACAGCTCCGGCAGCCCCTCGATCACGGGCGTGAAGTCGAGCTTGTAGTTCATTCTCTCTCCCTGGGCGGCCGACCTTCTTTGGGTCGATCCGTGGCGTTTCCCTGACGGCGCCTCTTGTCGGGCACCGGACACCGCGCAGCTTGCACCATCGCAGCGAAGTGATAAATGTACCGGCTAGTTCAATTGGTCAAGCGCAATGTACCGCCCCGTTCATTTCATCGTGGCCGGCCTTCGCCGTCACGCTCGCTCGACAAGAGCGGCAGCGTGACGAGCCCGGTCATCACCACGCGCGAAAAGCGGCGCCAGGCCTCCTGGACCCAGGATCCCGAAGGGGTGCGCCGCAACATTCTCGAGGTCGCTCGCGCGGAATTCGTCGAGAACGGCCTAAGCGGCGCCAGGGTCGACGATATCGCGGCCAAGACCGCGACCAGCAAGCGGATGATCTACTATTACTTCGGCGACAAGGAGGGGCTCTACCGCGCCGTCCTCGAAACCATGTATGAAGGCATCCGCAGTTTCGAGCGCAGCCTCGATCTCGGCTCGCTGCCGCCGGTCGAGGCGATGGCGCGGCTGGCGGAAGCCACGTTCGACTACCATGTCGAAAACCCCGATTTCGTGCGCATGGTGATGGTCGAGAACGTGCATCATGCCCGGAATCTCAAGGCTTCGCGCACCATCGCCGGCCTGAACAGCTCCGTCGTCGAGGTGACCCGCAACATCTACGAGCGTGGTGTTGCGGCAGGGCTGTTCCAGCCCGGGCTGGAGCCGCTCGATATCTCCCTCACGATCAGCGCGCTCAGCATCTACAATGTCTCGCATCGGGCGACGGTCGGCCAAGTCTTCGGCTACGACATGTGCACGCCCGAGGCCCTTGCCCGGCGCCGCAGCATGACCGTGGCGGCCGTGCTGGGCATGCTGCGGCGCTGAGGCACCGGCGATCTGGCCGTCTTGCGGGCCCCTACTTCCGCTCGACGAGCCCCGCCATGGCCTGGATGGCGAGCGCGTAGCCGGCGACGCCCAGCCCGGCGATAACCGCCGTCGCGGTGCGAGAGACCAGCGAGTTGTGATAGATCGCTTCCCGCGCATGGATGTTCGAGATGTGCAGCTCGATCTTGGGGCCGTCGAACATCTTGAGCGAATCGAGCAGCGCCACCGAGGTGAAGCTGTAGCCGGCCGGGTTGATGATGATGCCGCAGGCTTCCTGCCGGGCCTGATGCACGCTCTCGACCAGTTCGCCTTCGAAATTGGTCTGGCGAAAATCGACCTCGTAGCCCAGCGTGCGCGCCTTCTCCTCGCAAAGCTGCTTCACTTCGGCCAGCGTCGTCGTGCCGTAAATATGTGGCTCGCGCTGGCCGAGCAGATTCAGGTTCGGGCCGTTCAGGACGAAAATGGGCTTGCTCAACGCGGTCACTCCAAAGGTGCTATGGTCGCTATCCGCCCATACTGATCACGGCAGCGGGGGCGGAAGGAACAAGGTTCGGCATAGACTAAAGAATGAGGAGAGACGCGGTTTAGACCGGCGCGCAGATGATTCATCATGGTGGCAATCGGGCGGCTAGATCCGATCTAATCCATTAAATTGGGAGGATAGCGATGCACCTGACCCGTCGCGGGTTCACGACCGCTCTTGCCGGCACCATTGTGTCTCCGGCCGTCATACGCAGTGCCTACGCCCAGGGTGCCACCGTCAAGATCGGCATGGTCGTCCCGATGACAGGCGCGGCCGCCGAATCCGGCTCCTTCGCCCAGACCGGCGCCAAGATCGCGCTGGAGCAGGTCAACAAGGCCGGCGGCGTACTCGGCAAGCCGCTCGAGCTGATCTTCGAGGACGACCAGACCACCAACCCCGGTGCGGTGCTCGCCTTCTCCAAGCTCGCCAGCCAACCCGACATCGTCGCCTTCCTCGGCTCGATCCGCTCGACGCAGATGCACGCCATGGCGCCCGACATGCTGAAGATCGGCAAGCCGGTCGGCTTCGGCGGCACCGACCCGAACCTGACCAAGCTCGGCAATCCCTGGCTCTTCCGCTTCCGCCCGAACGATTCCTATTCGGGCAAGGTGATCGCGCAATACGGCAGCAAGGAACTCGGCAAGAAGAAATGGGCGATCGTCCATTCGACCGATGCCTTCGGCACGGCCGGCGCCAAGGCGCTGACCGAGGCCCTGCCCGACAATGGCGCCACGCTCGCTCTCGACCAGGGCTATGCCAACCAGAGCCAGGACTTCACGCCGGTCGTGCTGGCGGTGCGGCAGTCCGGCGCCGATATCCTCGGCACCTATTTTACCTTCGAGACCGACCTCGGCATCTTCGCCCGGCAATTGCGCCAGCTCGGCGTCAACATCCCCTGGGTCGGCTCGCCTTCCATCGTCAACGTATCGGCGCTGAAGCTCGCGGGGCCGGCGCTCTACAACACCTATGGCGTGGCCGACTACGCCGAGGATTCGAGCGACGCCTCGAAGGCCTTCGGCAAGGCCTATCGCGAGGTGCGGAAGGTCGCGCCGGACAACCAGTCGTCCTGGACCTTCGACGCCGTCACCTGCCTGGCGATGGCGATGAACAAGGCCGGCTCCACCGAGCCCAACAAGGTCCGCGAGGCGATGCTTGCCATCCGCGGCCACAAGGGCGCCGAGGGCGAATACAACTTCGACAAGAACGGTGACGGCCTGCACGGCTACAACATCGTCAAGAACGACAAGGGCGAGATCAAGTTCGACAAGCGGATCGACTTCACGCCGAATCTCGGCTGATCCGCAGGCTGCTCGGCTTCCCTGCTCCTGCCGGGAAGCCGGCCGCCAAGCGCGGCTCGGATCGCGAGCCCCGCGCGGCAACGCCCGACGCATCGCATGTCACGCCTTTCGCGGCGAACGGCCAAACCGTTCACCGCGGAGAACCGATCGCTTCAACGCCAGCGCGGTAGACAGATGGATCTCGTTCTTCAGCTTCTTTTCACCGGGATCGGCATCGGCTCGGTCTATGCGCTGGTCGCGCTGGGCTTCGTCCTGATCTTCCGGGCCACCAACGTCGTGAACTTCGCCCAAGGCGAGTTCTCCATGGTGGCGGCCTTCCTGATGGTGGTCTTCTCGGTCAAGATCGGCCTGCCCTACTGGCTCGCCTTCATCGTCTCATTGTTCGGCATGGCGGCGCTCGGCGCGGTCTTCAATCGCGCGGTCTACTATCCGCTGCGCCACCGCACCTATCTGCCGGTCATCATCTCGACCATCGGCGCCTCGATCTTCATGGCCAACACGACGCTGGCGATCCATGGGCCGGAGCCCGAGGTGCTGTCGGGCTGGTTCGACACGCCCGGCTTCATGCTCGGCCCGGTCTATCTCGACAACCAGTATCTGCTCATCATCGTCGTGACGGCGCTGCTGGTGGCGCTGCAATACTGGTTCTTCGAGCATACGCTGCTCGGCAAGAAGCTGCAGGCGACCTCGCAGGACAAGGAGATGGCCTCGCTGCTCGGCATCCCCGTGGCGGTGATGATCATGATCACCTTCATCTATTCGGCGGTAATCGGCGGCATCGCCGGCATTCTCGTGGCGCCCGTCCTCTTCGTCTCGATCGGCATGGGCGCGACCATCGCGCTGAAAGCCTTCGCCGCCACCATCATCGGCGGCTTCGGCGACGTGACCGGGGCGATCATCGGCGGGCTCGCGCTTGGCGTCATCGAGACCTTCGGGGCGGCCTACATCTCGGTGCCCTACAAGGACGGCTTCGCCTTCCTGGTGCTGATCGCCTTCCTGATCTTCCGGCCGCAGGGCATCTTCGGCGAGCGCGTGGCGGAAAAAGCATGAGCACGACCGAAACCACCGCGACCGCCGGCGATATCCGCCCCCGCCTGCGCTGGGGCGTCCCGGCCTATGTCCTGCTCGTCCTGGTCGCGATGACGCTCGCCATCGTCGTCCCCAAGACCGGCTATATCCTCAACATCTCGATGCAGGCGACCACCTACGCGGTCGCCGTGCTCGGCCTGACGATCGTGCTCGGGCTCTGCGGCCAGATCAATCTGGCCCAGGCCGCCTTCTTCGGGCTCGGCGCCTATGCGGTCGGCCTCGGCCAGACCGATTACGGCCTGAACTTCTGGGTTTGCCTCCTGATCGGCACGGGCATAGCCGCCGGCTTCGGCGCCCTGCTCGGCGCCTCGACGCTCAGGCTCGGCGGCCATTACCTCGCCATGGTGACGATCTCGTTCCAGCAGATCGTCACCCTCGTCCTGATCAACTGGATCCCCGTCACCAAGGGGCCCGACGGTGTCCGCGCCATCCCGCGCCCGCCTCTCTTCGGCGACGGCTCGACCTATCTCGCGCTGTGCATCGCGGTGCTGGGCATCCTCGGCTATCTGGTCTGGCGCCTGCGCGACACGCGGCTGGGCCGCGCCATGCGGGCGGTGCGCGACAACGAGCTCGCCGCGGGCGTCGCCGGCATCGACGTCTACCGGACCAAGGTCACGGCCTTCGCGTTGTCCGCCGTCCTCGGCGGCATCGGCGGCGGCCTCTTCGCCGGCGGCTTCTCCTATGTCAGCCCGGACCAGTTCTCCTTCGCCGAATCCGTGGTGTTCCTCACCATGGTGCTGCTCGGCGGCGTCGCCTCGCCGATCGGCGCCGTCATCGGCACGGGGCTGCTGATCCTGATCCCGGAATGGCTGCGCTTCCTCAAGAGCATTCCCGGTCTCTATCTCGCCATCTACGGCGCGGCGGTGATCCTGATCGTGCTGTTCATGCCGGATGGCATCTGGGGCTATCTGCGCGGCCGGCTCGATCGCTTCAAGCGCACCGTCCTCCCAGTCAGCTCCGGCCTGGCGCTTCCGCTGTCGGGCGGCGGCGAGGGCTCCGAGACCGTCCTGGAGGTGCGCGGCCTTTCCAAGCATTTCGGCGGGCTGAAGGCGGTCGACGAGGTCGATCTGACGATCAGGCGCGGCGGGGTCCATGCACTGATCGGCCCCAACGGCTCAGGCAAGACCACGACGCTGAACGTCCTCTCCGGCCTCTACCGCGCCACGGCCGGGACCGTCACCCTCAACGGGCAGGACATCACCAACCTGCCGCCGCACGCCCGCACCAAGGCCGGGCTCGGCCGCACCTTCCAGAACATCCGCCTCTGGCGCTCGATGACGGCGCTGGAAAACGTCATGGTCGGTGCCGAACGGCCCGGAAACCCGGTCGCGAACGATCCTGCAGCCGTGGTGGCGCGGGCCCGGGCGGCTCTCGCCTTCGTCGACCTGGAAGACCGCGCCAACGAGGTGGTGGCGAGCTTCTCCTACGGCCACCAGCGCGCGGTCGAGATCGCCCGGGCGCTGGCCGGCGACCCCGTCCTGCTCCTGCTCGACGAGCCGGGCGCGGGCCTCAACTCTTCGGAGAAGGTGGAGCTGCGCAACCTGCTCAAACGCATCTCGGCGCGCGGCCTCACCATCATGATCATCGACCACGACATGACGCTGGTGAGCGAGGTCGCGCAGCACATCACCGTGCTGAACTTCGGCCGCCGCATCGCCGACGGCTACTCGGCCGACGTGCTGAAACACCCCGATGTGATCGCCGCCTATCTGGGGACGGGTCCCGATGTCGCTGCTTGAACTCAAATCGCTCGTCGTCCGCTACGGCGAGGTCGAAGCCGTCGACGGCGTCTCGCTCATCGTCGAGGCCGGCGAGGTCGTGACGCTGCTCGGCTCGAACGGAGCCGGCAAGTCGACCACCTTGCGCGCCATCTCGGGCCTCGCCAAGCCGGCCTCGGGCGACATCCTCTTCGAGGGCCAGTCGATCGTCGGGCTGAAGCCCGAGGAGATCGTCCGCCGCGGCATCGCCCATGTTCCGGAAGGCCGCCGCGTCTTTCCGGGCCTGAGCGTGCGCGAGAACATCATGCTCGGGGCTTCCAACCGGCGCGGCATGAAAACCGCCGAGATCAAGCGGGAGGCCGACGAGATGTTCGACCTCTTCCCCGACATCCGCCGCTTCTCCAATGCGCTCGGCTGGACGCTCTCGGGCGGTCAGCAGCAGATGGTGGCGGTCGCGCGCGGGCTGATGGCGAAGCCGCGCATCCTGCTGCTCGACGAGCCTTCGCTCGGCCTCGCCCCCGTCATCGTCCAGGCGGTCTTCGCGATCATCGCCGAGATCAGGCGGCGGGGCACGACCGTGCTGCTGGTCGAGCAGAACGCCCGGATGGGCCTCTCGGTCGCGGATCGCGGCTATGTGCTGGAAACCGGCAAGCTCGTGCTCTCCGGAACGCCGGACCAGCTCTGGTCGAACGAGGAAATCCGCGCCGCCTATCTCGGTGGACGCACCGCCGCGGCCTGAAAGCTCCGGCGAAAACACCAAACAAAAAGGCGCAGCGAGCCTTGCTCGCTGCGCCTTTTTGTTTGGGCCGTCCTTCGTAGCGGCGTGCAAAGCCTCGCGGAAACCCGGCGCGCAACACTTCGATCGACCGCCAGCGCGCAACCGCTTCGGCGGGCGACCCGGCTGCGCGCATGATTGCGCGCTTGACGCTTCATGGCCTCGCTTCGTAAGATCCAAATAAGAAAACAATTGATCCATATATTGGACCATCCGATGACATCAGCACTTGCCGGCATCCTTCCCGTCCTGCCGACGCCCTTTGCCGCCAGTGGCGCGATCGACCCCGCGGCACTGGGGCGCGTGACCGCCTTCGCGCTGGGCGCCGGCGCGGCGGGCGTGGTGTTTCCGGGCTTCGCCAGCGAGGTCGACAATCTCTCGGCAGAAGAACGGGAGATCTTGCTCCGCGAAGTCGTCCGCACCGTCGCGGGGCGTGTGCCGGTTGTCGCGGGTGCGAGCGCGCCGTCTGCGGCAGAAGCCATCGGCTATGCCAGGCAGGCACAGGCGCTCGGGATCGGCCATGTCATGATCCAGGCGCCGAAATCCGTCGGCGTCGATGGAGCAGCCGTCGCGGCATTCTACCGCGAGATCGCGGAAGCGGTGCCGGGGATCGAGATCGTCCTGCAGAACGCGCCCGCCCCGCGCGGCTCCGATCTCAAGCCCGACGTGCTGCTGGAGATCGTCCGCGGCAACCCGGCCATCACCTATCTCAAGGAAGAGACGATTCCCGCCGGGCCGGCGATCACCGCGATCCTGAAAGGCAAGCCAGCCCATCTGAAGGGCGTGATCGGCGGCGGCGGCGCCCGCTACATCATCGACGAATATGTCCGCGGCGCCTGCGGCGCGATGCCGGCGGCCGAATTCACCGATATCCACGCGGCGCTCGACCGGGCTTTCCGCAGCGGGGCGGTCGAGACGGCTCGCAACCTCTATATGCGCACCCTGCCGCTGCTGCTGATCCAGGCCAATCTGCGCATGGCCTTCACCAAATACGTGTTGACCCGCCGCGGCATCCTGTCGAACCAGATCTGCCGAGCGCCGCTCCCGGCCTTCGACGCGGTCGACCGGGCCGAGATCGACGCCTGGCTCGGACGGATCGCGGACCTGCTTGCTCCGGCGGCCTCGCTTCAGGCAGCGGAATAGCGCCATGGCTGAGCGTGTCGCCAAGGTCGATGTCTATACGCTGACCATCCCGCGCGAGACCGTCTATCTCGGCGATCCACGCCCCGGCGAGAACGTCAACGAGAAGGGCTACATCGTCCGCAAGGGCAACCGCACGGTCTATCCGACCATGGATCGTACGGTTGTGGTCCGGCTGGAGACGAGCGGCGGCCTCGTCGGCTGGGGCGAGACCTACGGCATCGTCGCGCCGGGCGCCGCCATCGCGATCATCGACGACCTGCTCGGCCCTTACGTGATCGGCCGCTCGCCGCAAGACGTCGTCGTAATTCACGAAGACCTCTACGACCTGATGCGCGTGCGCGGCTATACCGGCGGCTTCTATCTCGATGCGCTCGCCGCCATCGACATCGCGCTCTGGGACCTGAATGCCCGCCTTGCCGACCGGCCGCTCGTCGCCATGCTCGGCGGAAGGCGGCATGAGCGGCTGCCGGCCTATATCTCGGGCCTGCCCAAGCGCACCCGGGCCGAGCGCGCCGATTTCGCCGCCGAATGGCAGGCGAAGGGCTTCGACAGCTTCAAATTCGCGGCGCCCGTCGCGGATGACGGCAATGTCGCGGAGATCGCGACTTTGCGCGAACGGCTCGGGTCCCAGGCCCGCATCGCCTGCGACATGCACTGGGTCCACACCGCCGAGGAGGCCGTCTCCGCCATCCGGGCGATGGAGCCGCATGGCCTCTGGTTCGCCGAAGCGCCGGTGAAGCCCGAGGATGTCGACGGCCTCACCCATGTCGCCGCCCGCGTCTCGACGCCGGTCGCGGCCGGCGAGGAATGGCGCACGGTCTACGATCTCGTGCCACGGGTGGCGCGGCGGGCCTGCGCCATCGTCCAGCCGGAGATGGGCCACAAGGGCGTCACCGAGTTCATGCGCATCGGGCAATACGCCCAGGCACACAATCTCGCAGTGATCCCGCACGCAACCATCGGCATGGGGTTGTTCATGGCGGCGAGCCTGCATGCGAGCGCCGCGCTCTCGGCGGTGAGCTGTCACGAATACCAGCACTCGATCTTCGAGCCGAACCGGCGCCTGCTCACCGGCGACATGGATTGCCACGAAGGCTTCTACAGCCTGCCGACCGGGCCGGGGCTTGGCGTCGCGCCCTCCGAGGAGGCGTTGAATCTGCTTCGCAAGCACTGACCGTAACCGCCGGACAACACGGCAGAAAAACGAGAGGGAGAAACGTCATGAGGATGCTGGACTGGAAGCGGCTCGCCGCCGCCGGGCTCGTCACGCTCGGCACGATGACGGCCCTGCCCGCGCTCGCCCAGAACAAGGTGCTGAAATTCGTCTCCTGGCAGAAGGACGAGCGCGGCACCGGCGACTGGTGGGGCTCGGTCATCAAGGAATTCGAGGCGACCCATCCGGGCGTCAAGATCGAGTGGACCAAGGTCGAGCGCGGCGCCTTCGCCGACACGATGACGACGCTCTTTGCCGGCGGCCAGCCGCCGGACATCGTCCACCTCGCCTCGTTCGAGTTCCAGAAATTCGCGGACAATGGCTGGCTGGAGCCGCTCGACCCCTACATCAAGAACGCCAAGCTCGACCTGAAAGGCTGGGCCGGCCAGGACACCTGCACCTGGAACAAGCAGAATGTCTGCGTGATGATGCTCTATTTCGGGTACTTCATGGCCTATAACGAAGACCTCCTGAAGAAGGAGGGGCTCGAGGTTCCGAAGACCTATGCGGAATTCCTCACCGCTGCCCGCAAGCTCACCAAGGACATCAACGGCGACGGCATCGTCGACCAGTTCGGCACCGGCCACGAGACCCGTGGCGGCGGTGGCCAGTACATGTCCGAGATGATGAACTACACGCTCGACGCCGGCGCGCGCTGGACCGACGAGAACGGCAAGGTCACGATCAACACGCAGCAGATGATCGAAGGCCTCACCCGCTGGAAGACCATCGTCAAGGAGAACCTGACGCCGCGCGACCTCGCGGCCGGCGAAGTCCGCCAGCTCTTCGCCGATGGCAAGATCGCGCTGAAGATGGACGGCCCCTGGCTCTGGCCGATCATCCAGAAGGGCAAGGCCCGGGACCAGATCAAGCTGACCACGGTACCGTTCAACCCGCCGGTCGGCGGCTCCTCGAACGTGCTCGGCATCGCCTCCGAGATTTCGCCGGAGAACAAGAAGCTCGCCTGGGATTTCATCGCGATCGCGACCTCCGACAAGTTCCAGTCGAGCTATGCGACGCTCGGGGCCTCGCCGCCGCCGGACCCGCGTGCCGACACGACCGGTGCCAGCAAGGAGACGCCGCATTTCGACCTGCTGGTGAAGGCCACCAAGGCCGCCGCCGACGCCAAGGTCGACCGGATCCCCAAGGGGCTCGAGCTGCAGTTCAACGAGTTCGCCAAGATGGTCATGGAGGAGAGCCAGCGCATGATCATCCAGGATCTCGACCCCAAGGTCGTGGCCGCGACCATGCAGAAGAAGGCGGAGACGCTGCAGCAGCAGTGACGACCGTGCCCTTCTCCCCCTGCGGGAGAAGGTGGCTCGGCAAAGCCGAGACGGATGAGGGGTCGCGCCGCCTTGCGTCGTCAGCGCTCGTGCGAGGCACTCACGCCGGCAACGTCGAGAGACCCCTCGCCTCAACCCACTCCCGCAAGGGGAGAGGGGGTCTGTCGCGGAACATGCTCCCTACCTGAAAGCCGCCCCATGTCCCGATCAGCCTTTCTCGATCTCGCCCGCCCGAGCCGACGCCATTGGCTCGGCTACCTCCTGCTGTTGCCGGCGGTGCTGCTGATCGGGCTGATCATCGCCTATCCGCTCTTCGTCTCGGTCGATCTCTCCTTCCAGAATGTCGGCATCCCCCGGCTCGACCAGCCGCGGCGGCCCTTCACGACGATGAACTACGAGCGGCTCTTCACTTCGCCGGAATTCTGGAACGCGAGCTGGACCACGTTGAAGCTCGTCGTGATCGTTTCCTTCTTCTGCTTCCTGCTGGGCCTCGGCACGGCGCTGCTGGTCAACAACCGCTTCAAGGGCCAGTCGCTGGCGCGCCTGCTTGTCGCCCTGCCCTGGGCGGTGCCGGAAGTCGTGGCCGTCGTGGTCTTCGCCTGGATCTTCGATTCCTCCTTCGGCCTGATGAACTGGGTCTTCATCCGGCTCGGGCTCGTCGACACCACGATCAGCTGGTTCTCCTCGCCGGAGGCCGCCTTCGCCGTGGTCTGCGTCACCATGATCTGGAAGGGCTACCCGTTCGTCTCGATCATGATGCTCGCCGGTTTGCAGTCGATCCCGGAGGATTTCTACAACGCGGCCCGCGTCGACGGCGCCAATGCCTGGCAGCGGCTGATCAACATCACCCTGCCCTCGCTGATGCCGGTGCTCGGCGTGACCCTGATCCTCGTCATGCTCTGGGTCTTCCGCGACTTCTCGATCATCTACGTCATGACCGGCGGCGGGCCGCTGAAGGCGACGCAGACGCTCTCGATCATGACCTACGAGCAGGCCTTCGGCTTCTTCAAGATGGGCTACGCCTCGGCGATCGGCGTGGTCACGCTGATCATCTGCGTCATCGCGAGCCGGCTGCTGATGGGCCGGGCGCCCGAGAACATCTGAGGAGGCGCCGATGAAACGCAAGCTCCCCGCAGCCGCCCTGCTCTATGTGACGGTGATCGTCACCTGCGCGCTCCTGGTCTTCCCGATCTATTGGCTGATCGTCACCGCGCTGGCGACGCCGGCCGAGCTCAGGGCGCTGCCGCCGACATTCTGGCCGACAGCCCCGCGCTGGGGCGTCTTCGAGGAGATCATCGAGCAGCGGCCGATCCTGCTCTGGCTCGGCAATTCCGTGCTGGCGGCGGCGGGCGCGGTGACCTTGTCGATGCTGGTCTCGGTGCTCGCCGGCTACAGCCTCTCGCGCTTCAAGGTGCGCGGCGGCCAGTCGCTCGGCCTCTTCATCCTCACTGCCAAGATGCTGCCGGCGACGCTGCTCGTCATCCCGCTCTTCGGCATTTTCCGGATGACGGGAATGATCGGCAGCCTGTGGTCGATCATCCTCGCCCACGCCACGTTGATCGTGCCCTTCACCACCTGGATGCTGAAGGGCTATTTCGACACGATCCCGCGCGAGCTGGAACAGGCGGCGATGGTCGATGGCTGCTCTCCGCTCGGCGCGATGGTCCGGGTCATCCTGCCGGTCTCGGCGCCGGGCCTGGCCGCAACGGCGCTCTACGGCTTCGTCCTGTCCTGGTCGGACTATGCCTATGCCCGCACCTTCCTGACCAACGCCCAGACCAACTGGACCGCCAATCTCGGCCTGACCACGATGAAGGGCGAGTATGTCTCGAACTGGGCCGATATCTCGGCAGCGGCGCTGATTGTCGCCCTGCCGGTCCTCCTGATCTACCTCTTCCTCGAACGCTACCTCGTCGGCGGGCTCACCGCCGGCGCGGAGAAGTGAGCTCACGCATGGCCGGCATCAGCATCGAACGCGTCACCAAATCCTACGGCCCGCTGCAGGTCCTGAAGGACTTTTCGCTGGAGATCACGGATGGCGAGTTCGTCGTCTTCGTCGGCCCCTCCGGCTGCGGCAAGTCGACCATGCTGAAGATCCTCGCGGGGCTGGAGGATGCGACCTCGGGCACCGTCCGGATCGGCGGGCGCGACGTCACCGACCTCGCGCCGGGCGACCGCGACATCGCCATGGTCTTCCAGAACTACGCGCTCTATCCGCATCTGACGGTCGCGCGGAACATGGGCTTCGGCCTGAAGATGCGCGGCATGCCGGCGGCCGAGATCGAGCGGCGGGTCAACGAGGCCGCGCAGATCCTCGGTGTCGCTCATCTGCTCGACCGCAAGCCGAAGGCGCTCTCCGGCGGGCAACGCCAGCGCGTCGCGCTCGGCCGGGCCATCGTGCGCGAGCCGCAGGCCTTCCTGATGGACGAGCCGCTCTCCAATCTCGACGCGAAGCTGCGCGTCCACACCCGCGCCGAAATCTCGGCCCTTCACCAGCGCCTGAAGACCACGACGATCTACGTCACGCATGACCAGACCGAGGCGATGACCATGGCCGACCGCATCGTCATCATGCGCGACGGCGAAATCCAGCAGATCGCCGATCCCGACACGATGTTCCGCAAACCGGCCAATCTCTTCGTCGCCGGCTTCATCGGCTCGCCGGGCATGAACTTCTTCCGCGCTGAGTTGACGGGCGCACGCACGGCCCGGCTGCTCGGGCGCGAGATCGAACTGCCTCTGGCGAAGGCGCCCGGCACCCGCGAGCTGCTCGTCGGCCTCAGGCCCGAATATCTCAGCGCAGGCGCAACCGGCCCCGTCACCTTCGAGGCGACGCCACGGCTCGTCGAAAGCCTCGGCAGCGAGAAATACCTTTATCTCGACCTGGCCGAAGAGAACCGCACCTCCCTCAAGGATGCCGGCAGCGACGACCGCCGAGCGGACCAATTCATCGCCCGCGTGATGGATGCCGACCATGTGACACAGGGACAGCCGGTCCCGCTCTCCTTCGATCCGGCGCGCCTGCATCTCTTCGATCCCCAGACGCATCTCGCCCTGAACTGAGGACAGAGTAGCCATGGCCATTCTCGTCACGGGCAGCGCCGGGCGCATCGGTTCCCGCGTCGTCGACCGCCTCCTCGCCGAAGGGCAGACCGTCACCGGCTTCGACCTGCGCAGCGCGGGGCGCTCCCAGCCCGGCTATCGCGAAATCGTCGGCGCCTTCGACGATCCGGCCGCGGCGCGCGAGGCGGTGAAGGATGCCGAGGCGATCCTGCATCTCGGCGCCTTCATGTCCTGGCTTACAGCCGATGCCGACAAGGTCTTCCGCGCCAATGTCGACGGCACGCGCATCCTCATGGAGGAAGCAGCCGGGGTGAAGCCCGCCCGCATCGTCTTCGCCAGCTCCGGCGAGGTCTATCCGGAGAACGTCCCGGACTACCTGCCGGTCGACGAGAACCATCCGCTCAAGCCGCGCTCGGCCTATGGTCTCTCCAAGCAGCTCGGCGAGGAGATCATCCGTCTCACCGAGCGCAGCGCCGGCATTCCGGCGACGATCCTGCGCTTCTCGCACACGCAGGACGCGGCCGAGCTGCTCGACGAGACGAGCTTCTTTTCTGGCCCCCGCTTCTTCCTGCAGCCGAAGATCCGTCAGCAGGAAGCCTTCGGCAACGCGGCCGCGGTCGCCGCGCTGAAGGCGGTCGACGACGGCACGCCCGCGCTGGTGCTCTCCCGCAACGAGAACGGCCGGCCCTTCCGCATGCACATCACCGATTCCCGCGACATGGTCGACGGCATCCTGCTCGCCCTGAAGAGCGAGAAGGCGGCCGGGCGCACTTACAATCTCGGTGCCACCGCGCCCGTCGATTTCGCCGACGCCTTGCCGCTGATGGCGCAGGCGACGGGGCTGCCTCTGAAAACGGTCGACCTGCCCGGTTCCGGCGTGTTCTACGAAACCTCGAATGCCCGGATTCGGGCCGAATTGGGTTTCGAGCCGCAATGGACGATCGAGCGGATGATCGCGGAGGCCGCAGCAGCGCGCGCGGCCCGCGCGAAGGCGGGCTGAGGATGCAGGAAGAGCGCGTCCTGCCCCCGAAGGAGCGCGACGTCCCGGTCGGCGCCGCCGCGCTGGCCAAGGGCCTCTATCTGCTCGAGGTCATCGGCGAGCACCCGACGCCGCCGCGCTTCAAGGATCTGCAGGCGGCGACCGGCCTCGCCAAGGGCACGCTCGCCCGCCTGCTCAACACGCTGCTGCTCTTCCGTTTGATCCGGCACGAGGACAGCGACAACACCTATCGGCTCGGCCACAGGCTGTTCGAGCTCGCCCATCGCGTCTGGGAATCCTTCGATCTGCGCGGCGCTGCCGCGCCCATGCTGGAGCGGCTGGCGGAGGAAACCCGCGAAACGGTCGCGCTCTGCGCCATCGATGGCGGCGAGGTGCTCTATATCGACCAGCGCAGCCGTGGCGGCGCCTTCGGCTTCCGCATCGAGGCGGGGCGCCGTGCGCCTCTGCATTGCACGGCCGGCGGCAAGGCGCTGCTGGCCTTCGCGGCCCCGCATGAACGCCGGGCGCTGCTCGATGCGATCACGCTCGAATCGTACACTCCTGCGACCATCACCACGGAGGACGCGCTCCTCGCGGATCTCGCTCTCGCACAGGTGCGCGGCTACTCCGTTTCGCAGGAAGAGCATCTGCCAGGAGTGTCCTCCGCGGCGGCGCCGATCTTCGACCATACCGGGCGAGCGGTGGCCGCCATCGGCGTGTTCGGCCCTTCGACGCGGCTGTCGAACGATCGCCTCCACACGACAGGCCGCGACTTGATGGCCGCCGCGCGCCAGATCTCCGGCAATGTCGGTGCGGTTCCGCCCAACAGCATCGCGCCGCCCTCACCCGCCCACCGGCAAAGCGAGAGCGACGCCGAATGCGTGCTGCCCTGGGGCGCGCATCTGGCGGAAGGCCCGCTCTGGTCGGCCGCCGAGCAGCGCCTCTACTGGGTCGATATCCTCGCCCCGGCGGTCCACCGCTTCGACCCGGCGACGCGGACCAATCAGGAGGTCAAGCTGCCGCGCCTCGTCTCCGCCGTTATCGAGAGGCGGCAGGGCGGGCTCGCGGCGCTGACGCAGGAAGGGCTGGAAAGCTTCGATTTCGCCAGCGGCGCCTTGTCGCCCCTCGTCGACCCGGAAACCGACCTGCCTGACAACCGCTTCAACGACGGCAAATGCGACCGGCAGGGCCGGCTCTGGGCGGGATCGATGAGCCTCGATGCGAGCAAGCCGACCGGCTCGCTTTATCGAATCAACGGCGATCTGAGCTGGGAGCGGGCCGATGGCGGCTTCCGCGTCGCCAACGGCCTCGACTGGAGCCCCGACGGCCGCATGTTCTACTTCACCGACAGCGCGCCCGGCCGCATCTACGCCTATGACTTCGACATGGCCTCGGGGGCCGTCTCCAGGCGCCGCGTCTTTGCCGAGATCGACCCGGCTGAAGGCCGTCCCGACGGCCTCGCCGTGGACAGCGAAGGCTTCATCTGGTGCGCGCTCTGGGACGGTTGGTGCGTGCGCCGCTTCACCCCGGATGGCCGCCGCGACCGCGATATCCGCCTGCCGGTGCCGCGCCCGACCAGCCTCGCCTTCGGCGGCGCCGATCTTTCGACCCTCTTCATCACCACGGCCCGCATTCGCCTGCCCTCCCGCGTGCTGGCGGAAGCGCCCTTCTCCGGCGGCCTCTTCGCTGCGCCCGCGCCGGTCCCCGGCCTGCCCTCGACGAGCTTCGCGGGATGACGGTCGAAGCCACCTATCCGGACCTCAAGGGCCGCACCGCCCTTGTCACAGGCGGGGCCGACGGGATCGGCCGAGCCACCGTCATCGCACTGGCCCGCCAGAGCGCGCGCATCGGCTTCATCGACATCGCGGCCGATGCCGGCCGGGCGCTCGAAACCGAACTGCGAGCAACAGGCGCCGATGTGGCCTTCGCCTGCGCCGATCTGCGCGACATCGAGGCTGCCCTGGCCGCCGTCGATGTCCTCGAGGCGAGGCTCGGTCCCGCTGCGATCCTCGTCAACAATGCCGGCCATGACGAGCGGCATGCCTTCGCTGCCGTGACGCCGGAATACTGGGACGACCGCTTCGCCGTGAACCTGCGGCCGATGATGTTCCTCGCCCAGAAGCTCGCGCCCGGCATGGCGGCGCTGGGTGGCGGCGCGATCGTCAATCTGAGCTCGACCTCCTGGATGAAGCGCTCGGCCGATCTCATCGCCTACACCACCGCGAAATCGGCCGTCATAGGCTTCACCCGCTCATTGGCGCGCGAACTCGGCAAGGACCGCATCCGCGTCAACTGCGTCACGCCCGGCTGGGTGATGACGCCGCGCCAGCGCGCCGAGCGCCTGACGCCCGAGCGCTGGGCCGAGGCCCAGGAGCAGCAGGCGATCAAGGGCGCGATCGAGCCCGAGGATATTGCCGCGATGATCCTGTTCCTCGCCTCCAATGCCTCGCGCATGTGCACCGGCCAGAACTTCATCGTCGACGCAGGGAGCGTCTGACGACGACGCGCCGAAGCTGCATGCCGCCGCACCCCGGCCATGCCCCGGCCGAGCTTGAGCGCCCTGCCGGCCCATCCTAGTCTGAGTGTGCCGGCTGTCGTCGGCTGCTCGCGCCTCGCCTTCCGGCCGGCGCTCCCCCGAGTTCCAGGCGCATTCTCATGGCTACCTCCGACGCATTGGCCGCAGTCTTCGATCATATCGAGGCGAACCGGGCCGCCTTCCTCGACCGCCTGATCGACTACCTGCGCCACCCCAGCATCAGCGCCGAGAACATCGGCATCACCGAGGTCGGCAATCTGCTGCTGGGCATGCTGACGAAGATCGGTCTCGAAACCAGCCTCGTGCCAACCGAAGGCCATCCGATGGTGGTCGCGCGCTGGGAGAAGGCGCCGGGCAAGCCGACCGTGCTGCTTTACGGCCATTACGATGTGCAGCCGGCCGACCCGCTCGACAAATGGCTTTCGCCGCCCTTCGAGCCGACGATCCGAGACGGGCGCCTCTATGCGCGCGGCGTCGGCGACAACAAGGGCCAGCACTTCGCCCAGATCCTCGCCATCGAATCGCATCTCAAGGTCCATGGCGAGCTGCCCTGCAACGTCATCCTGCTGCTGGAGGGCGAGGAGGAGATCGGCAGTCCGAACATCGCCGGCTTCGCGCGCGCCAACCGGCATCTGCTGAAGGCCGACCTCTCCGTCACCGCCGACGGCCCGCGCCATGCCAGCGGCAAGCCGAGCATCAAGTTCGGTTCCCGTGGCGTCGTCTCCTTCGAGCTGCGCTGCCGCCATGCCAGCCGCGACGTCCATTCCGGCAATTTCGGCGGCGTCGTGCCGAACCCGATCTGGACGCTCGTCCACCTGCTGTCCACGATGAAGAGCGCCGATGGCGAGATCACCATCGAGGGGCTGCATGACGATGTGCTGCCGCCGACGCCGGAGGATATCGAGGCGATCAAGCGCCTGCCGCTCGACATCGAGGCCTTCAAGCAGGGCTTGAGCCTCACCCGACTCGACGCGCCGCTCGACCGCCCCTTCTACGACCGCCTCTGCTTCCAGCCGACGCTGACGATCAACGGCTTCCATGGCGGCTATAGCGGGCCGGGTACCAAGACCGTGCTGCCGAACGAGGCGCTGGTGAAGTGCGATATCCGCCTCGTCGAGGCACAGGATCCCGAAGACATCCTGCGCAAGGTCAAGGCGCATGTGGAGAAGCATGCGCCCGAGGTTGAGTTCATCGCCGAGGAGATGGGCATGCAGCCCTCGAAGACGCAGATCGCCTCGGCCTATACCGCGCCGCTGCACCGTGCCTTCGTCGCCGCCCATGGCGAGGAACCGCTGCTGATCCCGGCCGGCTTCGGCAGCCTGCCGAACTACGTCTTCACCAAGATCCTCGGCATCCCGGCTTACGTCACGCCCTATGCGAACCATGACGAGGCCAATCACGCCCCGAACGAGAACATGACCTTGGACTGCTTCTACAGCGGCTTGCGGACGGGTGCTGCGCTGCTGCACGAGCTCGGGCAGATGCCAAGCCGGGACTAAGCGCCAGCCCAAATTTCCACGTCATTCTGGACAAGCCGCGAAGCGGCGCCGATCCGGAATCCATCATAGGCCTCCGCGCTCTGCGATGGATTCCGGGTCAAGCCCGGAATGACGGCGTGTTTCCGAACCACCCTGGAAGCACCTCGAACCTATGAGGCAGACGGCTCCTCTTCCGCACGCCTGCGCAGGACGTAAAGCCCGGCCCAGGCGCTCATCCCCGCGAGGCAGAACCAGGTCAGCGCATAGATCAGATGCGTGTTGCGGAAGCTGACCACCGTCAGCCCGCCCAATGGCAGAGGGCCGGGCTCGGAGGCAGCATCCGCATCGACGAAGTAGGGCGCGACCTGGCCGAGTCCGCCTGCCCCGGCAATCGCTGCGACATCGCGTGAATACCAGCGCCCGCCGGCCGCGTCGTTGCTGCGCAGGAACCCGCCGCCCGGCTCGCTCAATCGCAGCAGCCCGACGAGATGCGTCTCGCCGCGCGCCGCCGCATCGCTGCGCTCTCCTGGCTCGCGCCGGTCTTCCGGCACGAAGCCGCGATTGACCAGGACCGTGAAGCCGCGCACGGTGTGGAACGGCGCCAGAACCCAGAAGCCGGGTCCTTTCTCGGTCACGGCCTTCACCAGCGTCTCCGGCCCGGGAAGATAGCGCCCTTCCAGCGCGACCCTCCGGTACTCTTCCCCGGCGATGCCCGCCCAATCCTCCGGCCCCGGCGCAGGGGCCGGCGGCGCGTGGATGCGCGCATCGACGCGCGCGATCAGATCGAGCTTCCAGCTGCGCCGTTCGACCTGCCAGAGGCCGAGCCCGGTGAAGACGAGGGTGAGCAGGCCGGTGAGGCCGAGAAGGGCAACCCGGCGTGCCGGCGATGGCCGGCCGGCCTCGGCCTGTGCCGGGGCGGCCATGGCGACGCCCTCACATCGGGTGGTCGCCGGGCGCCATCGGCATCATGTTGCTGTTGAGGTGATACATCACCCACAGCGAGCCCGAGAGCGCGATCACCACGATAACGATGGTGAAGATCAGCGCCATCATCGTCCAGCCGCCTTCCGAGCGCGAATTCATGTGCAGGAAGTAGACCATGTGGACGACGATCTGCACCGCCGCGAAGGCCATGACGACCAGCGCCGTCACGGTCGAATTGCCAAGCACGTCGCCCATCACCAGCCAGAATGGGATCGCGGTCAGGATGGCCGCGAGGACGAAGCCGGTGAGATAGCCGCGCAGCGTCGCATGCGAGGCGCCGTGATCGTCATGGCCGGCGCCATGCGCTTCGGCGTGAGCTCCGGAGTGGTCCTGCGATCCGCTCATTTCAGCACGCCCATCAGATAGACGAAGGAGAAGACGCCGATCCAGACGACGTCGAGGAAGTGCCAGAACATGGAAAGGCACATCAGACGGCGGCGATTGGCCTCGATCAGGCCGCGCTGCGACACCTGCACCATCAGCACGGTGAGCCAGATCAGGCCGAAGGTGACGTGCAGCCCGTGCGTGCCCACCAGCGTGAAGAAGGAGGAGAGGAAGGCGCTGCGCATCGGCGTCGCGCCCTCCAGGATCATGTGGTGGAACTCGTAGAGCTCGATGCCGATGAAGGCGAGGCCGAACAGGCCGGTCACCGCAAGCCAGCACTGCACCGCGGCCTGCCGCCCCTTATCCATCGCCAGCATCGCGAAGCCATAGGTGATCGAGGAGAGCAGCAGCATGGTGGTGTTGACCGCCACCAGCTTGAGGTCGAACAGATCGGCGCCGGAAGGCCCCGCCGCATAGTTGCGCCCGAGCACGCCGAAGGTCGCGAAGAGGACTGCGAAAACCAGGCAGTCGCTCATCAGGTACATCCAGAAGCCGAGCATGGTCGAGCCGCCGGAGTGCTCGTGCTCGTCTTCCGTGACGTGGAAGACCGGGATGTCGGCCTTGTCGGTGTCCAGCGCTGTCGCCGTGGTCATCGTCATCCCTCAGGCCTGTCCGAGTTGCTCGGTGCGCGCATTCTCCTCGCGCAGGACCGCCTCGGCCGGGATGTGGAAGTCCCGGTTATAGTTGAAGGTATGGGCGATCGCCGTCGCGATCACCGCGATGAAGGCCAGCGCCGCCAGCCACCAGATGTACCAGACCAGCGCGAAGCCGCAGATCGTCGCGAAGGCGGAGATGATCAGGCCTGCGCCGGTGTTCTTCGGCATGTGGATCGGCTTGAAGCCGGTCAGCGGTCGCCGGTAGCCGCGCTTCTTCATGTCGGCCCAGGTGTCATGGTCGTGGATGACGGGCGTGAAGGCGAAATTATAGGCCGGCGGTGGCGAGGAGGTCGACCATTCCAGCGTACGCCCATCCCAGGGATCGCCGGTCGTGTCGCGCAACTGCTCGCGACGCAGGATGCTGACGCCGATCTGGATGAGGAAGCAGAGGATGCCGAGCGCGATCAGCACGGCGCCGAAGGCCGCGATCACGAACCAGATCTGCAGCGACGGATCCTCGAAATGGTTCACCCGACGGGTCACGCCCATCAGGCCGAGCACATAGAGCGGCATGAAGGCGACGTAGAAGCCGATCACCCAGAACCAGAAGGAGAGCCTGCCCCAGAACTCGTCGAGCTTGAAGCCGAAGGCCTTCGGGAACCAGTAGGTGATGCCGGCGAAGGCGCCGAAGACCACGCCGCCGATGATCACGTTGTGGAAATGCGCGATCAGGAACAGGCTGTTGTGCAAGATGAAATCGGCTGGCGGCACCGCCAGCATGACGCCGGTCATGCCGCCGATGACGAAGGTCAGCATGAAGGCGAGCAGCCACATCATCGGCAATTCGAAGCGGATGCGGCCGCGATACATCGTGAACAGCCAGTTGAAGATCTTCGCGCCCGTCGGGATCGAGATGATCATCGTCGTGATGCCGAAGAAGGAGTTCACGCTGGCGCCCGAGCCCATCGTGAAGAAATGGTGCAGCCAGACGAGGTAGGACAGGATGGTGATGACCACCGTCGCATAGACCATCGAGGTATAGCCGAAGAGCCGCTTGCCGGAGAAGGTCGAGGCCACCTCCGAATAGACGCCGAAGACCGGCAGGATCAGGATATAGACCTCCGGGTGCCCCCAGATCCAGATCAGGTTCACGTACATCATCGGGTTGCCGCCGAGATCGTTCGTGAAGAAGTTGGTGCCGACATAGCGGTCCAGCGTCAGCAGCGCGAGCGTGCCGGCCAGGATCGGGAAGCTCGCCACGATCAGCACGTTGGTGCACAGCGCCGTCCAGGTGAAGACTGGCATCTTCATCATGTCCATGCCGGGCGCGCGCATCTTCACGATCGTCGCGATCAGGTTGATGCCCGACAGCGTCGTGCCCACGCCCGCGATCTGGAGCGCCCAGAGGTAGTAGTCCATGCCCACCCCGGGCGAGTAGGCGGCCCCCGACAGCGGCGGATAGGCAAGCCAGCCGACCTTGGCGAACTCGCCGACGAAGAGCGAGGCCATGACCAGCACGACGCCGCCGACGGTCATCCAGAACGAGAAATTATTGAGGAAGGGGAAGGCGACGTCGCGCGCGCCGATCTGCAGCGGCACGACATAGTTCATCAGCCCCGTGACCAGCGGCATCGCCACGAAGAAGATCATGATCACGCCATGCGCCGTGAAGATCTGGTCGTAGTGATGTGGCGGCAGATAGCCCTCGTTCGCGCCGAAGGCGATGGCCTGCTGCCCACGCATCATCAGCGCGTCGGCGAAGCCGCGCAGCAGCATGACGATGCCGAGCACCATATACATGATGCCGATCTTCTTGTGGTCGACGCTGGTGAACCACTCGTGCCAGAGATAGCCCCAGGCCTTCATCCGGGTGATGAGCGCGATGAGCGCGAGGCCGCCGATCACCACGCCAGCGAAGGTCGCGAGCAGGATGGGCTCATGATACGGGATCGCCTCGAGCGTGAAGCGTCCGAACACGAGCTTCCACCAGTCGGGATAGGAATTCATGGCTTCCTCGGATCGCTAGGCTTGGCCAGGCGGCCGTTCAATTGGCGGCTCAATTCGCGACTTGGGCTGTCACGCCGCCCTTGCCGTAGACATCGGCCGGCGTGCAGATCGCGGTGACGAAGGGTCGCGGCGGCAGGGGCGCGCCACCCCGGCGCACCGATTTGTCGTATTCGAGCGCCATGACGGTGGAGATACCCTCCTTGCCGCCGCCGCCCTTGGCATCCATCGCCATCATGTCGCGCATGCACATCTTGGCGCGGTCGACGCACATGTTGAGGATCGCGTCGTAGAGATCGGGCGCGACGCTGCCGAACTGGCGGGCCGGCTCACGCTCGCTCGGCCGCTCGAAGACGAGATATTCCTCGCGGCCGAGCTTGTCGCCCTTGTCGCGCGCAGCCTTCACCCAGTCCTCGAATCCGTTGCCTTCGACACCACGGAAGCGGAAGCGCATCCCGGAGAAGCCCTCCCCGCTATAGTTCGCCGAGAAGCCCTCGAAATCGCCGGCATGGTTGATGACGGCGTTGAGCTTGGTCTGCATGCCCGGCATCGCATAGATCTGGCCGGCGAGCGCGGGGATGAAGAGCGAGTTCATCACCGAGGAGGCGGTGATGCGGAATTCGATCGGCTGGTTCACCGGCGCCACCACCTCGTTGACCGAGGCGATGCCCTGCTGCGGGTAGAGGAACAGCCATTTCCAGTCGAGCGCCACGACCTGGATGACGAGCGGCTGCTTGCGTACCTGCGCCTCGCCGCCCTGCGGCGTCGCGATCGGCGCCGTCGCGCTGATGCGGTTGAGCGGCCGATAGGGATCGAGCAGATGCGTGCCCATCCAGGTCAGCGCGCCGAGAATGACGATGATCAGGAGCGGCACCGCCCAGATCACCACTTCGAGCGGCAGCGAGTGATTCCAGTCCGGATCGTACTCGGCCTTCGCCGAAGCGCGGTAGCGCCAGGCGAAGAACACCGTCAGCGCCATCACCGGCAGGATGACGGTCAGCATGAGCCCCGTCGAGATCAGCATGAGGTTGCGTTGCTGCAATGCAACATCACCGGAGGGCGACAACAGCACCGCCTGACAGCCCCCAAGCAGGGCGAAAAGCGGCAACAGCGCCAGAAAACGACGATTCATCAAGAGACCAAGCCCTCCGTGACCGGAAAGTCGCCGTCCTTCTATCGCATTCTATTGCACTGCACAGAGGACAGAATGTCCCATTGGCAGATGATCGGCGCTCCGCTTTTATCCGCCGCATCCATGGCGTCCGGAGCGGGGGAATGTTATCCCTTTTCCGCGCGAACGAGGAAGCCCCCGAATGAGCGCCCATGTGGCAAGCCCGGCATCGAGCCATCCGACCGACGAACATGGTCGCGATCACGTCACCCCGGGCGAGATCGCGCTCGGCGTCATCATCGGCCGGACATCGGAATATTTCGACTTCTTCGTCTTCGGGCTGGGCTGCGTGCTGGTCTTCCCCCAGCTGGTCTTTCCCTTCGCCGACCCGCTGACCGGAACGCTCTATTCCTTCGGCATCTTCGCCCTCGCCTTCCTGACGCGACCGATCGGCTCCGTGCTGTTCATGTCGATCGACCGCGTCTATGGCCGCGCCACCAAGCTCACCGCCGCGCTGTTCCTGCTCGGCGGCTCGACGGCCGCGATCGCCTTTCTGCCGGGTTACGAAACCATCGGCATCTGGTCCGGCATCATCCTGGCGACCTTCCGCCTGCTGCAGGGCATCGCGCTCGGCGGCGCCTGGGACGGCCTGTCCTCGCTGCTCGCGCTCAACGCCCCGCAGAACCGGCGCGGCTGGTATGCGATGCTGCCGCAGCTCGGCGCGCCCATCGGCTTCATCCTCGCGGCCGGGCTGTTCGCCTTCTTCGAGGGCTCGCTCTCGACCGAGGATTTCCTCGGCTGGGGCTGGCGCTATCCCTTCTTCGTCGCCCTGACGATCAACGTCGTCGCGCTGTTCGCTCGCTTGCGCATGGTCGCGACGCAGGAATTCGCGCAGCTCATGGAAACGCGCGAACTCATGCCCAGCCCGGTCATGCAGCTCGTCCGCAAGCGCGGCAGCACGCTGGTCCTCGGCGCCTTCGTGCCACTGGCGAGCTTCGCGCTCTTCCACATCGTCACGATCTTTCCGGTGAGCTGGATCAACCTCTTCACCAACCGCTCGGTCTCGGAGTTCCTGATCGTGCAGGGCGCCGGTGCCGTGGTCTGCGCCGGGGCGATCATGACCTCCGGCCTGATCGCCGACCAGATCGGCCGGCGCCGGACGCTGATTCTCTCCGGCCTGATGATTGGCCTGTTCAGCCTGGGCAGCGTCATCGCTCCCCTGCTCTTCGGCGACAGCCAAGCGGGGCAGACGGTCTATGTCATCATCGGCTTCGGCCTGCTCGGCCTCTCCTACGGCCAAACCGCGGGCGCCGTCGCCTCGAGCTTCGGCCAGGAGTATCGCTACACCGGCGCGGCGCTGACCTCCGACCTCGCCTGGCTGATCGGCGCCGGCTTCGCGCCGCTGGTGGCGCTGACGCTCTCCAGCAAGCTCGGCCTCGCCTGGGTCGGGCTCTATCTGCTGTCGGGCGCGATCTGCACCCTCGTCGCGCTCTGGTTCGACCGGCGGCTGGAAGCCCGCTACGGCTGAACGAAGCGTCTTCCGCCGCCTGCCTCAGCGCCCCCGCCAGACCGGGGGACGCTTAGCGAGGAAGGCCTCCATGCCTTCCCGGAAATCCTCGCTCGTGTAGCAGAGCGTGACCAAGTCCTCGCCGGCGACAGCTTGCGCCGTGGCGGCCGTCAGCCGCCGCATCGCCTCTTTGGTCGCCCGCATGGTCAGCGGCGCATGCCCGGCGATGGTCGTGGCGAGTTCGGCCGCCCGCAGCATCAGCGCGGGATGATCCGGCAGCAATTCGCTGTAGAGCCCGGCCCGGCGCCCCTCCTCCGCCTCGACGAGCCGCGCCGTGAAGACGATGTCCTTGACCAGCGCCGGGCCGAGCAGGGCGAAGAGCCGGGCATAATTCGCCATCGACAGGCTGTTGCCGAGCGTGCGCGCGATCGGGAAGCCGAAGCGTGCCGTCACCGTCGCGATCCTGAGATCGCAGGCGAGCGCGATGGCCGCCCCACCGCCGGTGACGGCTCCGGAGATCGCCGCCAGCGTCGGCACGGCGCAGCGCTCGATGGCATCGATCACGCCTTCGATCCGCTCCTCATAGGCCAGCGCATCCGCCGCACTCGCAAAGGAACGAAACTGCGCGATATCGGTGCCCGAGGCGAAAGCCTTGTCGCCGGCGCCGGTCACGATGATGACGCGCGGGTCGCCATGGGCCGCCGGATCGCGGCAGATCTCGGCCAGCCGCTCATACATGGCGAAGGTCATGGCATTGCGCGCTTGCGGCCGGTTGAGCGTGATCGTCCCGATCCCGCCCTCTACCGCATAGAGAATGTCTTGGCTCACTCCGGCCTCCGTCAGATCACGCCCTCGGCCCGCAACCGCGCGAGCCCAGCTTCGTCATAGCCGAGTTCGGCCAGAACCTCGTCATTGTGCTCCCCGGCCGCCGGCGTCGGCGTCGCCACCGTGGAGGGGGTGCGCGAGAGCGTCACCGGCTGGCCGACGACCCGGATTTCCCCGAGCTGGGGGTGTTCCAGCGGCCTGGCGATGCCGAGATGGCGCACCTGCGGGTCGTCGAACATCTGGTCGACCGCATAGATCGGCCCGGCCGGCACGCCATGCGCCTCCATCGCGGCGAGCCAGTGCGAGCTGCCAGCCGCGGAGAGGCGCTCCTCGATCATCCGCCGCAGCTCCGGGCGCTGGTCGAAGCGCTTTTCCATGCTGTCGAAGCGGGGATCGCTGCCCCATTCCGGCCGCTCGACAGCCCGGCAGAAGGAGCGCCATTGCTCCTCCCCGCCGACGCCGAGATTGATGGCGCCGTCCCGGGTTTTATAGACCCCCATCGGCGTGGAATAGGGATGGTCGTTGCCGGCCTGCGGCGGCACCGAGCCTTCGACGAGATAGCGCGCGGCCTGGAAATCCATCATCGCAATCTGCGCCTCGAGCAATGAGGTCTGCACCCATTGCCCCTTGCCGGACAGGGCCCGCTCCTGCAGCGCCACCAGCGCGCCGACGGCCCCGTAAAGCCCCGCCGAGGAATCGGCCAGTGCGATGCCGGCGCGCACCGGCCCCTGCCCCGGCAGGCCGGTCACCGACATCATCCCGCCCATGCCCTGCGCGATCTGATCGAAGCCGGCCCGCGTCCGGTACGGGCCGGATTGCCCGAAGCCGGAGATCGAGACCAGGATCAGCCGTGGATTGATGGCATGCAGGGTCTCGAAATCGAGGCCGAGCCGTTCCTTGACGTCCGGCCGGAAGTTCTCGACCAGGAGATCGGCTTCCTCGACCAGCCGCATCAGGATCGCCTTGCCCTCGGCCGTCTTCAGGTTGATGGCCAGGGAACGCTTGTTGCGATGCAGATTCTGCATGTCATAGCCGAGGCGCGGGCCGCTCATGTTCTCGTTCGGATCGAAACCCGGCGGGCTCTCGACCTTGATCACGTCAGCCCCGAAATCCGCGAAGATTCGCACGCAGGTCGGCCCGGCCCGCACCCGCGTCAGGTCCAGCACCCGCAGCCCTCTCAGGGCCATCGATGGTCCGGCTTGTGCCATGCCGTTTTTTCCTCCCTGCCCTGCCGGACGCGTGGCCGGAACGCGCCGACTGCATCGGGACGGCTCAGCCGCCAGCGCATCGGTCGCGTCCTGCCGCAATGACCCAGCCGGGCTGTCCGCCCGCTTTTGAGGAGCTATCGATTTCTAGCTGCATACTGCATGCAGAGGCAAGACCAGCGGCAATGCAAGGTTGCGCCGGCCTAGGATCGCGGCATCGGCGCGCTGTTCGCGGTGGCGATCATTTTTCCTCTTGAACCTGAAGTGGCTACAGCTTGTAGAAGCTGTGTCCCGTAGCGAAGGCAGACGGAGACAGGCCATGGCGACCCGCACCGAATCCGAACCGAAGACCCTCTCCTGGAAGGTCGGCGGCATGGATTGCGCGAGCTGCGCGACGAAGATCCGCGGCGCGGTGGAACGCATGCCCGGCGTCAGCGACGTCAGGCTTTCCGTGATGTCGGAGACGCTGACGCTGGCGCTCGACGAGGCGCAGACCAGCGCCGGCGCCGTGGAAAAGCGCGTCAACGGGCTCGGCTATACAACCTCCGCGCTCGCGGCCGCCCCCGCTCGGAAGCCGGCCGCCGAAGCGGCGCCCTGCTGTGGCGGTCACGACCATGACCACCATGGTCACGCCCAGGAATCGCATGACCATGAATCGCATAACCACGGCGCGCATGCCCATGACGGCGCCGGCTGCTCGGGTCACGATCATGGACACGACCACGCTGGCCACAATCACGCCGGCCATGACCATGCCGCCCATGGCCGGCACGGACAATCGGCCGGAGCCGCCGCGAAGGCCGACCAGGGCCACGGCCTGCCAGGCCATGTCCACGAGGTCACGCCGGACGGCATGAGCTGGTACCAGACCGGCAAGGGCCGGCTGGTGCTGGTGACGGGCGCGCTGCTCGCGGCCGCCTGGATCGTCGGCACGGTCCGGCACGACATCGCCTATTGGGCTTTCGTCGTCGCCTGCGCGATCGGCGTGGCGCCGGTGGCGCGCCGTGCCCTCGCGGCGGCGCGCTCCGGCATTCCCTTCACCATCGAGATGCTGATGACGATTGCCGCCATCGGCGCGCTCTTCATCGGCGCCGCCGAGGAAGCGGCGCTGGTCGTCTTCCTCTTCGCCGTCGGCGAGGTGCTCGAAGGCGTGGCGGCCGATCGCGCCCGCGCCTCGATCCGCGCGCTCGGCGACCTCGTTCCGAAGACCGCCATCGTCGAGGAGAACGGCGCCACCCGGCAGGTCGACGCTGCCAGCCTGACGATCGGCCAGATCGTGCTGGTGCGTCCAGGCGACCGCATCCCGGCCGATGGCGAGATCACCGACGGCATTTCTGGTATCGACGAGAGCCCGGTGACGGGCGAGTCCGTGCCGAAAACCAAGGGCGTCGGCGAGCCGGTCTATGCCGGCTCGGTCAACCGCGAGGCGGCGCTGCGCGTGCGCGTCGACAAGGCGGCGCAGGACAACACCATCGCCCGCATCATCCGCCTGGTCGAGGAGGCGCAGGAGGCCCGCGCGCCGACCGAACGCTTCATCGACCGCTTCTCGCGCTGGTACATGCCGGCGATCGTCGGCCTCGCCCTGCTGGTCGCGCTGGTGCCGCCGCTCCTCTTCGCCGGCGAGTGGTCGGTCTGGATCTACCGCGCTCTGGCGCTGCTGCTGATCGGCTGCCCCTGCGCGTTGGTCATCTCGGTTCCGGCCGCCATCGCCGCCGCGCTATCGGCCGGCGCCCGCCAGGGCCTGCTGATGAAGGGCGGCGTGGTCATCGAGACGGCCGCCCGCACCGGCCTCGTCGCCTTCGACAAGACCGGCACGCTGACCCAGGGCAAGCCTCGCGTCACCGACATCGTCGCCCTCGACCGGGAAGAACGCGAGGTTCTGGCCTTCGCGGCCGCCGTCGAGGCCGGCTCCGCCCACCCCCTGGCGGAGGCTGTTCTGGAGCGCGCCCGGGCTGACGCGGTCGCCTTCGCACCGGCTGCGGAAGCGGCGGCGCTGGCCGGCCAGGGCGTCACCGGCAAGGTCGAGGGCCGCGCCGTGTTCGTCGGCGCGCCGCGCCATGCCACGGCCCGCGCCCCATTCGACGATTGGGCCAAGGCCTCCGTCGAGTCGCTGGAATCGGCCGGCAAGACCGTCGCCGCCGTCATCGTCGACGGCACGCTGGCCGGGCTGATCGCGCTGCGCGACGAACCGCGGGAGGATGCCGCCCCCGCCATCGCCGAACTCAAAGCGATGGGCGTCCGCGCGACCATGCTGACCGGCGACAACACCCGCACCGCGGCCGCCATCGCCGGCGCTCTCGGCATGGAGCACAAGGCCGAGCTGATGCCGGACGGCAAGGTCGCGGCGCTGCGGGAACTCGCCGCCGGCACGCCGGTGATGATGGTGGGCGACGGCATCAACGACGCTCCGGCGCTGGCCGCGGCGAGCGTCGGCATCGCCATGGGCTCGGGAACCGACGTGGCGCTGGAAACCGCTGACGGCGCCGTGCTGAAGAGCCGGGTGCGCGACATCGCCGCGATGATCCGGCTGGCCCGCGCGGCGATGGGCAATATCCGCGCGAACATCGCCATCGCGCTCGGCCTCAAGGCCGTGTTCCTGGTGACGAGCGTGCTCGGCTATACCGGGCTCTGGGTCGCGATCCTGGCCGATACCGGCGCGACGGTCCTCGTCACGGCGAATGCGCTGCGGCTGCTGCGCTTCAATGCGGGTAAGGCTGCGTGACTCTGGGCGCACTTTTATAAGACGGCCCGGTGGCGCGATCGCGTGCCGCCGGGTTCCGCATTGTTCAGACCTTGATATCGGCGACAGTGCCGGTGCGGCGCCCGCCCTTCGTGTCCATCTGGCGCAGGATCTCGTCGCGGACCTTGGCGAGGACATCGCCCTTGGCCTTGGCGTCGAGCTTGTTGAACTGTTCCTCGGTCATGCCGAGCTTCGACAGGACCGCCTGCTGAACCCGCTCCTCCGGGCTCATCCGCGCGAATTTCAGGAAGTCGGCCTTGACCGAGGAGGAGGCCGAAGCGTCGCCCGCCTTGCCATCCGCTTCCGTCGCGGCGGTGCTCGTTGAACGCGTCCCGAGCGGGAATGTGGAAGCCGGTGCGGGAGACCGGCTGGAGATGGCGACCGACATGGCATCCTCCGGATGTGATCCATATGCCCAGCAAGCCCCGGGCCGCGCCGCCAGGCGGGGAAATGCCTTCGTTTTCAGTGAGATGATCGCGAGAGCCCATTCGGCCCTCGCCCAAGCGGCACAAATTGCCCGGCAAAAGCAGCCGATGGGCGGCTCGGAATCAGCTTCGCGGCTCGCTCCGCCGCTTCCGGGAATCGGCCCGGTTTCCGTTGCCGGCCGGCACCGCCGATTGCGACCGGACAATGACGATCGTTCCATTTTGCAGCGCAGAGCCTCGGCTGTCCCCGCTATGCATCAGTGAGCACATGCAACATGGTCAAAACGCAGGCACCCGCTCGTTCGACCTAGATAGCGAATGGAGGAAAGACAAAATAATAGGCAGAAAATCGGTTGCATTTGAAACGAGGCACGTCTCCAGCGCAGGGCAACGGCACAAAAGTAACCGACATCTTAATGGCTCATGCGCAAGGCGCATAACGGAATTGAGGCAGAGCCTCTGTAAGCGGCAGACCGCCTGGCTTATATGCACTGCACAACGAGATTGTCGCTGTGGGCACCGCCCCGCTCCGGAATACACGCAAGGAAAACCACCATGTTCGTCACCATGATCGCTGCCAAGATCCGCGCCTACCTCCGCTACCGCGAGACCGTTCGCGAGCTCTCCCGTCTGACCGACCGCGAGCTCGACGATCTCGGCCTGTCGCGCTCGGAGATCAACTTCATCGCCCGCTCGCACGCCGCGGCCTGAAGTTACCGAATACGAACCGCCACGCGTCATGCGTGGTGCGTTCCGTGTAGTTTCTCCTGAGGCTCGTGTTTCCCCTCCCCTCGAGCTTCGGTCGAAGAGCGAATGCCCGCCTCCCGGCGGGCATTTTGCATTTTGGGGCCGTCTGCCCCCGCCATTAGGGCTTCGCCGCGTCGTGCCTCGCAACGACCTGCCGATTCATCCCTTGACCTGAAAGCCGGCTGCGGACACATCCGAGCCATGGCAACCTCGTCAGTTCAACCCGTACACGTCATCGGCGGCGGCCTCGCCGGCTCGGAAGCTGCCTGGCAGATCGCTCAGGCCGGCATCCCCGTCATCCTCCACGAGATGCGTCCGGTGCGCGGCACCGACGCTCATAAGACCGAAGGGCTGGCCGAGCTGGTCTGCTCGAACTCCTTCCGTTCCGACGATGCGTCCAGCAATGCCGTCGGCCAACTCCATTGGGAGATGCGCCGGCTCGGCTCGCTGATCATGGCCAAGGGCGATGCGCATCAGGTCCCGGCCGGCGGCGCGCTCGCAGTGGATCGCGACGGCTTCTCGCAGGCCGTCACGGCCGCGCTGGAGGCTCACCCGCTCGTCACCATCGAGCGTGGCGAAATCGCCGGCCTCCCGCCTGCCGGATGGGACAATGTCGTCATCGCCACCGGCCCGCTCACCTCCTCGGCTTTGGCGCAGGGCATCCTGTCGCTGACCGGCGAGAGCGAGCTCGCCTTCTTCGACGCCATCGCGCCGATCGTCCATTTCGATTCGGTCGACATGGATCGGGCCTGGTTCCAGTCGCGCTATGACAAGGCCGGTCCGGGCGGCACCGGTGCCGACTACATCAACTGCCCGCTCGACAAGGACCAGTACGAGGCCTTCATCGACGCGCTCCTTGCCGCCGAGAAGACCGAGTTCAAGGAGTGGGAAGGCACGCCCTATTTCGACGGCTGCCTGCCGATCGAGGTCATGGCCGAGCGCGGCCGCGAGACCCTGCGCTGGGGCCCGATGAAGCCGGTCGGCCTCACCAACAAGCACAACCCGTCCGTGAAGGCCTATGCGGTGGTGCAGCTTCGCCAGGACAACGCGCTCGGCACGCTGTTCAACATGACCGGCTTCCAGACCAAGCTGAAATATGGCGAGCAGGCCGCGATCTTCCGGATGATCCCCGGCTTGCAGAATGCCGAGTTCGCGCGGCTCGGCGGCATCCACCGCAACACCTATCTCAACTCGCCGAAGCTGCTCGACGAGCGGCTGCGGCTGAAAGCCGATCCGCGGCTGCGCTTCGCCGGCCAGATCACCGGTTGCGAGGGCTATGTCGAGAGCGCCGCGATCGGCCTCCTCGCCGGACGCATGGCGGCGGCCGAGCGGCTCGGCCGCGACCTGCCGCTGCCGCCCGCGACGACGGCGCTGGGCGCGCTGGTCAACCACATCACTGGCGGCCACATCACCACCATCGACGAGGGCCCGCGTTCCTTCCAGCCGATGAACATCAATTTCGGCCTGTTCCCGCCGATCGAGGGCGTCGCCAAGACGGGCCCCGACGGCAAGCGCCTCAAGGGCCCGGCCAAGAGCCTCGCCCGCAAGCAGGCGCTGACGGCGCGCGCCAAGCAGGTGATGGAGGAATGGGCCGGGAGTGAGCAGGCGGAAGCGGCCGAGTGAAGCGCTGACCGTCATCCCCGGTCGGAAGCGAAGTGCAGCCCCGGGGGCTCTTTTGGAGGAGATGCTCGGTCCGAGCCCGAGCATGACGGAGCCTCTCAGCTTTTCCGCGCCGCCCGCCACAGGATCCACTGCCGGCGCCAGGCCGGCAAGGTGATGATGGTACGATAGGGATCGTAGCCCTTGCCTTCCATCTTACGCAGATAGGGCTCGACCAGCGCGACCGGCAGGAAGGCTGCCTGCACCGCCGGCGGAATCGTGTCGCTCAGGCTCGCGAGCTGCTTGAGATGGTTGCGCGCGATCTCGCGCAATTCCTTGAGCGTATAAAGCACACCGGGCCCGCCGCGCCCGCGCACGATGTCGTCCCGCGTCACGCCGTTGCGGGCCAGGATGTCGGCCGGCAGATAGACCTGCCCCTCCGCCGCATGCCAGGGGAAGGCGCGCATCAGCCCGGCCAGCGCATAGGCGACGCCGGCATGGCCGCAAGCCACCGCCCCGCCGGGGTCGCGCCCGCCGGCCAGCACGATGCAGGCGAGCCGGATCAGGGCGCTGGAAGTCTCTCCCGCATAGCCATCCAGATCCCGCAGCGACGGCATGGGGTCGTCATAGAGATCGAAGGTGCGGGCATCGATCAGCCCGGTCAGCGGCGCGATCGGCAGGCGATAGCGCTTCACCGTGTCGAGCAGCGCCGCAGCGACGGGGTGGCCCTGCACCTCGCCATTCGGCTGGCCTTCGAGCAGGTCGCGCCACCATTGCATCCTGACCTCGCCCGGCAGCGGCTCGCTGACGAGCGCCCTCACCCGCGCGATCTCCTGGCTGAAGGCATAGAGCGCGAAGAGCCCGTGGCGGCGCGCCTCAGGCGCGTAGAGCGTCGCGATATAGCGATCCTGATCCTGCTCCCGAACCAGCGCCGCGCAATGCGCATAGGCCTCCGGCAGGCGCGCAGGCACCCTATCGTCGCGCTGATCTGTCTGAACCTGCGGTGTCGTACCGTCTCGGCCCGCCATGCCCGGCCTCGCTTTCGTCCTCAGTCTAGGCCAATGCCCCCGCGGGGGCTACGCCCACGATTCATGGCTGCCAAAACGCCGCAGCCGGATGCGGCCTGTGCCGCGATCTCAGGGGATCGCGATCAGCGCCGCAGCGACGCGGCGATCCTCGGCGACGAGGACATTATAGGTCCGCGCGGCGGCGCCGGTCGCCATGCCTTCCACGGTGATGCCGGCCTGCTTCAGCGGCTCGCGCAAGGCCGGCGGAATGAAGGCGATGTCCGGCCCGGTGCCGATGATCAGGAAGTCGATCGCCCCGGCCTCATCGAGTATCGGCTGGAGGCTGTCGAGCGTGACCTCGGAGAATTGCGTCACCGGCCAGAGCCGTATCCCGGCCGGCGTCGCGATGATCGAGCCCTTGTGGCTCATCTCGGCGAAACGGAAGCCACCGGCTCCGATCGCATCGAGCGCCCAGCGCCCCGGCACGAAGCCCTCGAAGCGTGCCATGGCCGCCGGCCTCAGCCGGCCTTGGGCTTGGCGCCGGCGAGCGTCTTCTCGCGGGCCTCCTCGCGCTGGCCCTGGCCGCGAACGTCCATGTAGAGCAGCACCGGCGTCGAGACGAACATCGCCGAATAGGTGCAGACCACGACGCCGAACAGCATGACGAGCGCGAAGCCCTCGATCGCCGAGCCGCCGAAGATGACGAGCGCGAGCAGCGACAGGAAGGTCGTGGTCGCCGTCATCGCAGTGCGCGACAGGGTCGAGTTGACCGAAAGGTCGAGCAGCTCCGGGATCGGCATCGTCTTGTAGCGGCGCAGCAATTCGCGCGTCCGGTCGAACACCACGACCGTCTCGTTCAGCGAATAGCCGACGATGGTCAGGATCGCCGCGATCGAGGTCAGGTTGAATTCGAGCTGCGTGATCAGGAAGAAGCCCATCGTCAGCACGATGTCGTGCAGCGTGCCGAGGATCGCGCCGATGGCGAGCGGCATCTCGAAGCGGAACCAGAGATAGATCAGCACGCCCATGATCGCCAGCACGACGCCGAGCGCGCCGGCCTGAACCAGCTCGCCCGAGACCCGCGGCCCGACCGTCTCGACGCGGCGGAACTCATAGGTCGAGGCGAAAGCGTCGCGCGCCTTCGTCACCACGCCCTGCTGCGCCGCCTCGCCGCCCGCCTGGAGCGGAAAGCGCATCGACAATTCCGTGCCGTCGCCGAACTCCTGCACCTCCGCCTCGCCGAAGCCGAGGGCATTGGCGGTCTGGCGCACTTGCGCGATCTCGATCTTGCCGCTCTTGGCCTGCATCTCGATCAGGGTGCCGCCCTTGAAGTCGATGCCGAAATTCAGGCCGACCGTCAGGAAGAGCGCCAGCACCAGAATCGAATAGGCGGCCGAGATCGGATAGCTGAACCGGCGGAACCAGACGAATTTGAAGCGGGTATTGTCGGGAACGATACGAAGCAGGCGCATGGCCAATCTCCTGGAGCTTGGGCTGCGTCAGAACGGGAGGTGCTTGGGCTTGGCCCAGCGATACCAGACGGCGATCAGCATCCGGGTCAGCGTCACCGCCGTGATGACGGTGGTGAGGATGCCGAGGATGAACACCACGGCGAAGCCGCGCACCGGGCCGGAGCCGAGCGAGAACAGCGCCACGGCCGCGATCAGCATGGTGACGTTCGAGTCGATGATCGTCGCGAAGGCGCGCTGGAAGCCGGCCTCGAGCGCCGAGACGAGGCTGCGGCCCTGATGCTCCTCCTCCCGCATGCGTTCATAGATCAGCACGTTGGAGTCGACCGCCGTGCCGATGGTGAGCACGATGCCGGCGATGCCCGGCAGCGTCATCGTCGCCCCGATCAGCGACATCAGGCCGAAGATCAGGCAGACATGGACGAAGAGCGCGATGCTCGCGATCAGCCCGAAGATGCCGTAGGTCCCGAGCATGTAGAGCACGACGAGAACGCCGGCGATCAGCGTCGCGAGCTTGCCGGCATGGATCGAGTCGGCGCCGAGGCCCGGACCGACCGTGCGCTCCTCGACGATGGTCATCTTGGCGGGCAGCGCGCCGGCACGCAGCAGGATCGCCAGGTTGTTGACCTGCTGGACGGTGAAGTTGCCGGAGATCTGGCCCGAGCCGCCGGTGATCGGCGACTGGATGACCGGCGACGAGATCACCTTGTTGTCGAGCACGATGGCGAGCGGGCGGCCGAGATTTTCGGTGGTGATCTGGCCGAAGCGCTGCGCGCCGCGGATGTTGAAGCGGAAATTCACGATCGGCTGGCCGGTGCGCGAATCGAAGGAGGGCTGCGCATCGACGAGATCGGCGCCGTCGACGACGGGCTGGCGCAGCACCGGCACGGGCTGGCCGCCCGAATCCTGCGAGGGCAGCATGTCGACATCGGTGCTGTTGGCATCGCCCAGCAGGCGGAACTCCAGCTTGGCGGTGTCGCCGAGGATTTCCTTCAGCCGCTGCGAATCCTGCAGGCCGGGCACCTGGACGAGGATGCGGTCGAGGCCCTGGCGCTGGATGTTCGGCTCGGTCGTGCCGAGCGCGTCGACGCGCCGGCGTAGCACTTCCATCGCCTGCTCGACGGCGCGGCGGATGCGCTCGTTCGAGCCGGCTTCCGTCACGGTGAGCTGGATCAGTCCGTCGGGCTGTTCGGTGATCGCGATCGACTGGTTGCCGGACGGGCCGAAGGCGCCGAGCGTGCCGATCGGCTGCGAAAGCTCTTGCAGTTTGGGCAGCACACGCGCGCGTTCGGCAGCGTCGGGGATGCGCATCTGCACGCCGCGCGTCGTCGTCTGGATGCCGCCCTGGAGGCTGATGCGCTCCTCGCGCAGGATGCGGCGCGTATCGTCGCGCAACTGCGTCACCTGGCTGCGGATCAGATCGGCGCGGTCGATCTCGAGCAGGACGTGCGAGCCGCCCTGCAGGTCGAGGCCGAGCACCACCGCATGGGTCGGCAGCAGGAAGCGCGGAATCCAGGAGGGCGCATTCTCCTCGATCGACTTGCGCGTCTCCGGCGAGAACAGGTTCGGCACGGCGAGCCCGCAGCCGAAGAACAGCACGAGCAGGACGAGAATGACCTTGCGGGCCTGGAGACGAAGCATCTGCGTGAACAGCCTTGTTGTGGGGGCTGGCCTCACGAGGAGGCCAGTCGTCGTCTTGGGCGACGTCGCCTCAGTTCTTGACCGGCTCGCTCTTCGAGCGGACGTCCTGGATCATGCCGCGCACGATGCGCACCCGCACGCCTTCGGCGATCTCGGCCTCGACCTCGCCGTCGTCGACGACCTTCGACACCTTCGCGACGAGCCCGCCGGAGGTGACGATCGTATCGCCGCGACGCACGTTCTTGATCATCTCCTGATGCGCCTTGGCCCGGCGCTGCTGCGGCCGGATGATCAGGAACCACATGATGACGAAGATCAGAAGGAACGGCACCAGCTGAATCAGCATGTCGGAGCCGCCGCCGGCTCCAAGCGACTGGGCAAAAGCGGGGGTGATCACAAAAACACTCCTCTGGTGCGACGGCAACGAGCCGCCAAGCCGCAAGACACGCCGCGAAAAGACACGACAAAAGCATCGCCCGGCCGGAAAATCGCGCGGACTATAGCCAGCAATGCCGTGAAATCAATCGGACACGCCCACTCGCGCGAGCGCGCTCCTCACCTATGGGCTTGCCGCCATTCGCGCAATGCCCTTGCGCAAGATCGCACAACGCGGTTTAGCTAGGCGGGCAACCGTACCGGACGGTACGGTACGGTTGTCAGCCAAACCATGAAGGCGCATGCCAGATGACCGACAAGACCACCGAGAAAACCATCGACCAGACCGCCACCGAGACGCTCGCGACCCTGCTGCGGATCGCTTCCGCGCTGGAGCGCATCGCCCCCCTCCCGCGCAAGCCGATCGACCTTGCGGCGGCGGACGCCTTCGTCTGGCACGCGGCGGGCTCGGAGCTCATGCCGGTGCCGAAGGTCAACCGCGTCGCCCTGTCCCTGCTGCGCGGCGTCGATCGCGTCCGCGACACGCTGGCCGAGAACACCGAGCGCTTCGCCCGCGGCCTGCCCGCCAACAACGTCCTGCTCTGGGGCGCGCGCGGCATGGGCAAGTCCTCCCTGGTCAAGGCAGTCCATGCCGACACCAACCAGCATCTCGCCAAGGGCGAACTGCCGCTGAAGCTGATCGAGATCCACCGCGAGGATATCGAGAGCCTGCCCGCTTTGATGAGCCAGCTCCGCAGCGATCCGCACCGCGCCATCGTCTTCTGCGACGATCTGTCCTTCGACGGCGACGACACCTCCTACAAATCGCTCAAGGCTGCGCTCGATGGCGGCGTCGAGGGTCGGCCCGAGAACGTCGTGTTCTACGCGACCTCGAATCGCCGCCACCTGCTGCCGCGCGACATGATGGACAATGAGCGCGCGACCTCGATTAATCCCGGCGAGGCGATTGAGGAGAAGGTCTCGCTCTCCGACCGCTTCGGCCTCTGGCTCGGCTTCCACAAATGCAGTCAGGACGAGTATCTCGCGATGATCGACGGCTATGTCGCCCATTTCGGGCTCACCGTCGCCCCGGAGGAGTTGCGCCGCGACGCGCTCGAATGGGCGACGACGCGGGGCTCCCGCTCCGGCCGCACCGCCTGGCAATACATCCAGGACCTTGCCGGCCGGCTCGGAAAGAAGCTGGAGGGGTGAAGCGCGAAGGTCATGGTCGGGCTTGTCTCGACCATCCACGCCTTCATCGACGCAGCGCACTGCTCAGGATCTGGATGCTCACCACAGGAGCGAGCATGACGGTATCCGAAAAAGCAAACAAAACGGGGCGCCTCTTCTGGAGGCGCCCCGTTCCGTATTCGATCGGCGGGGTCTCGCGGGTACCGATCGAAGGCTGAAGCCGGATTTGGGCAGCTTCGATCAGTTGTTCAGATAAGGCGTCGGATCGACCGGGGTCGAACCCTTGCGCAGCTCGAAGTGCAGCTGCGGCGACGAGACGTTGCCGGTCTGGCCGGAGCTGGCGACGACCTGGCCACGCTTGACCGTATCGCCGCGCTTCACCTTGAGCTCGCCGTTATGGGCATAGGCCGAGACATAGCCGTTGGGGTGACGGATCAGGACCAGGTTGCCATAACCCTTCAGCTCGCTGCCGGCATAAGCGACGGTGCCCTCCTCGGCGGCCTTGACCGGGGTGCCGTCCGGCACCGCGATGTTGATGCCCTCATTGCCACCCTTGCCGCTGAAGCCCGAGATGACGCGGCCCCGGGCCGGCCAACGGAAATCGGCCTTGTCAGCGCTCGACGTCGCCGCTTCCTGCTTCGGCAGGCTGGCGGTCGTCTTGGGCTCGGGAGCGGGCTCGGCCTTCGCGGCCGGTGCAAGCTTCTCGGTCGCCGGAGCGCTGGCGACGGCGACGGGCTTCGCCGGCTCGACCGCCGTGGTCGCAACCTTGGGCTGGCGGAGCTGCGCCGGGGCAGCCGCAGGCTTGGCCTCGGCGACGGTGGCCTTGCGGGCCTCCGCTTTGGCCTTGGCTTCAGCGGCGAAGCGGGCACGCGATTCCTTCATCGCCTGCGCATCGGCCTCCGCCTTGGAAGCAGCCGCAGTCCTGGCTTCGGCGACCGGCTTGACCTCGGCGGCGCTACGAGCCTGCGAGCGGACCTCCGTCGCAGCCTGGCGCACCGGCGCCGCTCCCTGAACGAAGCCGCGCGACTCGGGCGTGGGGGAAGCCGCACGCCGGACCGGCTCGGCCGCGGCCGTAGCCGCTCCACTGGCATTGTAGATCGGGATCGTCAGGCGGGTGCCCGGCGCCACATTGGCATTGCTCAGCCCGTTCGCCGAGATCAGCGCCGCGCGCGGCACGCCGTAGCGGGAAGAGATCATGTCCAGCGTTTCGCCCTGGGCGAGCACGATCGGCGTGCCGCCCTGCGCGGTCCAGCCAGCGGCGCTGCCCCCGACAGGCTGCGCCGACGGAGCGGCCGCGACCGGAGCGACCGGCGCCGGCCGCATTGCGGCGGAGGCCTGCGGCGGCGGCAGCGACTGCGAGCGCACGACCGGAGAAGACGGCACCGGCTGCAAAGAGCCGGAGCTGGAGCCGATCGAACCGGTGGTCACCGGGTCGCGCACCGGCGCGGCTTGCGCCGTCCTGAACGGATTGTCGAAGGGAGTCTCGGTGAAGCGCATCGTATCCGACGAGCAGGCGCTGACACCGAGGGCAAGCAGACAGACCGTCGAAAGACGGCAAAGGAGACGGGATTTGACCGTTCCGGCTTGGCTACGCATGGACAGAGTACTCGCGAACGACGCAACTCGATGAAGGCCATTAAAGTCCCGTTCAGGTTACGAAAGCGTTTCTCTCGCGAGTCCCGATTCACCTTTTTCGATTTTTTGCCGGCGTGGCCGCGGTCCGGCGGGAAAGCCGTCAAAGGGCCTGCGAGCGGCCCGGAATCAGCGGCGGCAGCCGCAGGATCGGCCCCGTCGCGTAATCGAACTGGCCGTCACTGAGGCGGGTCACCACCACGCGCCGCGCCACGCCTTCGACGCGCAGCGCCCCGACCAGCCGACCGCCGGGCGAGAGCCGCATCAGCAGGGCCTCCGGAACGGAATGCGTCACGCCGTTGACGAGGATGCGGTCGAACTGGCCCAGCGTGCGATCGGGCTGGAAGCCATCGGCGTGGCGCAGATCCACCACCTTGCCGAAGCCGCTGCCGGAGACGCGCTCATGCGCAGCCAGCGCCAGGGAGCGATAGCGCTCAAGCGAGACGACCTCGCCGCCAAGAGCGGCGAGAAGCGCCGTGACATAGCCCGAGCCGGTTCCGACCTCGAGCACGCGCGCGCCTGCCTGCAGGTCGAGCGCGCCGATCAGATTCGCGACCGTATGCGGCGCCGTCATCGTCTGGCCGCAGGGCAGCGGCACCGAGACGTCCTGCCGCGCGAGATCGGCGAAGCGGGCCGGCGCGAAGCGGTCGCGCGGCACGCGCTCCATCGCCCGCAGCAGCGCAAGATCGCGCACACCCCGCGCCCTGAGCGACAGGAGAAAGGCGACGGTGCGCTCGCCCTCGCTGGCCGGCACCTCCTCCCCCATCTCCGCCCCTCCCCTCAGCCTTCCCCAATCGCCTCAGGCGAAGACCTGCGCGAAGCGCGTCAGCGTCGGCTCATGGGTCAGGTCGAGTTCCAGCGGCGTCACCGAGATGCGGTTCTCGGCCATGGCGCGCAGATCCGTGCCGTTGGCCGGCTCCTTGCGGCTGCGCTGGAAGGCGATCCAGTAATAGGGATTGCCGCGCCCGTCCTTGCGGGGCTCGAGCTTGACCAGTTCCTGGTCGCGCCGGCCCTGCACCGTGACGGAGACGCCCTGCACATCGCCGGGCCCCGCATTGGGGAAGTTGAGGTTGAACAGCACGCCCTCGGGAATCCCCTCCTCCAGCAAGCGGCGGATGATGCCCGGCGCATGATGCTCGGCGCAGTCCCAGCGGATATTGTTGCGGTCGCCCGGCGTATAGGCCTGGCTGATCGCGATCGAGGGGATGCCGAGCAGCGTGCCCTCCATCGCCGCGGCGATAGTGCCGGAATAGGTCACGTCCTCGGCGACGTTCGAGCCGCGATTGACGCCCGAGAGCACGAGGTCGGGCCGCACCTCGGCCATGACCGAGCGCACCGCCATGATGACGCAGTCGGTCGGCGTGCCCGCCACGGCGAAGCGCTTCTCGCTGATCTGACGCAGCCTCAGCGGATTCGACAGCGACAGTGAATGGGCGACGCCGGACTGGTCGCTCTCCGGCGCCACGACCCAGACATCGTCGGAGAGCTGATGCGCGATACGCTCCAGCACTTCCAGCCCCTCGGCATGGATGCCGTCATCGTTGGTGACGAGGATTCGCATCTCAGGCTGCCTTCTCGATCCGCGTCACGCCGCGCATATAGGGCACCAGCACGTCCGGCACGGTGATCGAGCCGTCGGAATTCTGGTAGTTCTCCATCACCGCGATCAGCGCGCGGCCGACCGCCGTGCCCGAGCCGTTGAGGGTGTGCACGAAGAACGGGCCCTTGCCGTCCTTGGTCTTGTAGCGCGCATTCATGCGCCGCGCCTGGAAATCGCCGCAGACCGAGCAGGACGAGATCTCGCGATAGGTCTTCTGCCCGGGCAGCCAGACCTCGATGTCGTAGGTCTTCTGCGAGGCGAAGCCCATATCGCCGGTACACAAGGTCATCACGCGATAATGCAGGTCGAGTTTCTTCAGCACGGCCTCGGCGCAGGCGAGCATGCGCTCATGCTCCTCGCGCGATTTTTCGGGCGTGGTGATCGAAACGAGCTCGACCTTCTCGAACTGGTGCTGGCGCAGCATGCCGCGCGTATCACGCCCAGCGGAGCCTGCCTCCGACCGGAAACAAGGCGTCAGCGCGGTGAATCGAAGCGGCAGCTCCTCTTCGGAAAGGATTGATTCCCTTGCCAGATTGGTCAGCGGCACCTCGGCGGTGGGGATCAGCCAATGCTCCTCGCCAGCGCGGAACTGATCCTCACGGAACTTCGGCAACTGCGCCGTCCCGAACATCGCATCGTCGCGGACCAGCAGCGGCGGATTGACCTCCGTATAACCGTGCTCCTCCGTGTGCGTGTTGAGCATGAACTGCCCGATCGCCCGCGACAGCCGCGCGATCTGCTTTTCCAGCACGACGAAGCGCGCGCCCGAGAGCTTGGCCGCCTTCTCGAAATCCATCTGGCCGAGCGCCTCGCCCAGCTCGAAATGCTGCTTGGGATCGTTCACGCCCTTGAGCAGCCCGCGCTCCTCCGGCTTCACGCCATGGACATGCGACACGACGTTGCCGTGCTCGTCGGCGCCATCGGGCACGTCGTCGAAAGGCACGTTCGGAATCGCCGCGAGCTTCTCGTCGAGCGCGTCCTTGGCGGCCTTCTCCTGCGCCTCCAGCGCCGGCTGCTCTTCTTTAAGCGCGGCGACCTCGGCCTTCAGCTTGTCGGCGAGCGCGACATCCTTCGCGCCCATCGCCTTGCCGATTTCCTTGGAGAGCGCATTGCGGCGCTCCTGCGTGGCCTGCGCTTTGGCGATCGACGAGCGGCGCACATCGTCGAGTTCGAGCAGCGAGGACGACAGCGGCTCGAGCCCCCGTCGCGTCAAGCCCTTGTCGAACGCCGCGGCGTTCTCGCGAATCCATCGGATGTCGTACATCGTCTTCCGGCCATGCATCGCTGCGGAATGCAGCGCAGCATGCTCTAGACCGGGATCGCGCGGGAGGGAACCACCGACATCGGCATTCGGCGCCCCGATCACGTCATGGTCGGGCTTGTCCCGACCATCCACGTCTTCGTTCGGAAGCAGCGGCGTTCAAGACGCGGATGTTCGCCACAAGGGCGAGCATGACGACAGCACCCTACTCCGCGTCCTCGGCTGCCTTCGCGGCCTCGCCCTTCTTCTCCACGCGGCGCACCGAGAAGATCGAAAGCTCGTAGAGCAGCAGCATCGGCACGGCGAGCATGAGCTGCGAGATCACGTCCGGCGGCGTCAGAACCGCCGCGACGATGAACACGAAGACGATGGCGTAACGGCGCTTGTCCTTCAGGAACTGCGAATCGATGATCCCCGCCTGGCCGAGCAGCGTCAGGATCACCGGAAGCTGGAAGGCGATGCCGAAGGCGAAGATCAGCGTCATGATCAGCGAGAGATATTCGCTCACCTTCGGCAGGAGCGCGATGCCGGCCTGCGTCTCGGTCGCCGCCTGCTGCATGCCGAGCGAGAACTTCATCAGCACCGGCATGGCGAAGAAGAAGACCAGCAGCGCGCCGAGCGTGAAGAACACCGGCGTCGCCACGAGATAGGGCGCGAAGGCGGCCTTCTCATTCTTGTAGAGGCCGGGCGCGACGAATTTGTAGATCTGCGTCGCGATCACCGGGAAGGCGAAGAAGCCGGCGCCGAAGGCCGCCACCTTGATATGGGTGAAGAGCAATTCGAGCGGGCCGGTATAGATGAGCTGCGCGTTGGCCGCACTCCCCGCCGCCCAGACATAGGGCTTCACCAGGATGTTGTAGATCTGCGTCGAGAAGCCGAAGCAGATGAAGAACATGATCAGGAAGGCGATCAGCGACTTGATCAGCCGCGAGCGCAATTCGATCAGATGGTCGAGAAGCGGCGCGCGCGAGGCCTCGATCTCGTCTTCGCCCTCGCGAGGATTGGCGACGCTCATGCGGAAGTCTCCTCGCCCTTCGCCGTCTTCGTCTTACGCTTGCGGGCAGGCTTGGCCGGCTCCGACGCGGTCTTTTCCGGCAAGGGCGCGTCCGGCTCCTTCGGCGCCACGGCCGCGGTCTGCTTGACGCGCCGCGCGCGGGCCGGCTTGGGCTCAGCGCCATTCGTCTTCGCGACGGGCTCGACGGCTTCCGCTGCCGGAGCGGCAGCGACAGGCGCAACCTCTTCGGTCTTTTCTTCCGGTTTGGCCTTGCGAACTCGCTTCGGCTTGGCGGCCGGCGTCTCGGCGGCAATCTCCACCGGCGGCAGCTCGGGAGCCGGCATCGCCGCGAGCTTGGCTTCCGCCTCCTTCAGCGCGGCCGTATCGGGCTTGGCCACATCGCCGGCCGTTCCGGAAGCCGAAAAATCCTTCGGCTCCTCAATCGGCTTGTAGTCCGTATGGGTGTTGAGCGAGCTCGACACGCTGCCGCCGACATCCTCGACCTGCTTCTTCAGGTCGGCGAGCTCGGCCTCGCGCATGGCCTCGTTGAACTGGCCCTGGAATTCGGCCGCCATGCGCCGGACCTTGCCGATCGTCTGGCCGACCGTGCGCAGGACTTTCGGCAGATCCTTTGGACCGATCACGACGAGCGCGACCGCCCCGATCAGCACCATTTCGCTCCAGGCGATGTCGAACATCGACGGCTCTTCCTATCGGCGCGCTCGCCGTTCGACCACAGGGCCGAACGGTCGGGCCGCGCGCATCACCAACACCACGCCCTCGGGGCGCGCGCCGCGTCAGGCCTTGTGGTCGGCCTTGGCCTGCGCCTGAGCCGCCGCGTTGCTGGCCTGCGTCTGGTCGATCACCTTGGGGTCGACAGTGGTGGCGGTCGGCGTCGGCTCGTCATCCTCCGCCATGCCCTTCTTGAACGATTTGATGCCCTTGGCGACATCTCCCATCAGCTCGGACACCTTCCCGCGCCCGAACAGAAGCATCACGATGACGCCGACGACGATCCAGTGCCAAATGCTCACGCCACCCATGGCGAAACTCCTCCGAAATTGCCCCGACCGGGGCCTGTCCCCGACCAATTCTGGCCCGGTCGTTCGCTCGGCGGCGGAACCTATTGATCCGCCGCGGGAAACACAAGGACTTCGTCCGACGGAATGTCGACGCCGACCTCGTCGCCCACGCCGACCTCGTCCGACAGCGCCATGCGCGCGGCGAGCGGCCGGTCGAAGCCATCGACGGCCACGAGCACATGATCGACCTCGCCGAGAAAGCGCCGCGCGACCAGCCGCCCCTTGAGATAGTACCCCTTCGGCACGATCCGCACCCGATGCGGCCGGATGCAGACGATCGCGTCGCTGCCTTCCGCCACGCCCTGCGCCGCGAAGCGCCCGAACGGCGTCTCGACCGTTCCGCCCGAGACCCGGCCCTCGATCTCGTTAAAATCGCAGAAAAATCGGGCGGCAAAGAGGCTGGCAGGCTTGCGGTAGAGCTCCTCCGCGGTGCCGATCTGGGCGATGCGCCCGGCGCGCATCAGCACGATGCGGTCGGCGATGCGCATCGCGTCCTCGGGGTCGTGCGTGACGATGATCGAGGTCGCTCCCGTCTCCTCCAGCAGCGCGGCGGTCTCGTCGCGCACCACATCGCGCAGCCGCCGGTCGAGGTTGGAGAAGGGCTCGTCCATCAGCAGGACGCCGGGACGTGGCGCGATGGCGCGCGCCAGCGCGACGCGCTGCTGCTCGCCGCCCGAGAGCATATGCGGATAGGAGTCGGCCAGATGCTCGAGCCCGACGCGCGCCAGCGCCCGCAGCGCCGTGGCGTCGGCGGCGCTTCCCGACCGGTCGCGCAGCCCGAAGCGAACGTTCTCCCGCACGCTCAGATGCGGAAACAGCGCATAATCCTGAAAGACGAAGCCGACGCCGCGATGTTCCGGCTCGACGAAGGCGGCGGGCGACGAAACATCGCGCCCTTCCAGCAGCACCCGCCCCGCGCTCGGCCGCTCGACTCCGGCCGCGAGCCTCAGCAGCGTCGTCTTGCCGCAGCCAGACTGGCCGAGCAGCGCGACGATTTCCCCGGGTCGAACCGAGAGGGACACGTCCGACAGCGCCGTCACCGCGCCGAAGCGCTGGGTCACGCCATCGAATCCGAGCGCCATCGGGATCGCGGCTCCCGCCGTCCCGCGCCGGCCCCAGCCGAGCCAGCTTCTCGCAGTTTCGCTTCCCGCCAATCCTTGTCCTCTCAGCAAATGGGCCGTCATCCCGGGCAGAGCGATGCCTAGACCCGGGATCCATGTCTGAACCGACCCAGGTAAGCTTCAGGCATGGATCCCGGATCGGCGCCGCCAGAGGCGGCTTGTCCGGGATGACCAGCGAGGAGAGCCGAGTGTTCGCCCTCACTCCTGTTGCGGGCCGCCCTCGCCGTCGTCAAGCGGGCTGAACAGATCGCCGAGCGGATCCTCGTCGTCGCGCAGACCCGGATCGTCATCGGGAACCGGCACGGTGAGGTCGCGCGTCAGCCGGCCCTCGATGAAGCCCGCCCCCTTCAATTCGTCGAGCCCTGGCAGGTCGTCGATGCGGTCGAGCCCGAAATGATCGAGAAAGCCGCGTGTCGTGCCATAGGTCACCGGCCGGCCCGGCGAGCGCCGCCGCCCGCGCAATCGCACCCAGCCAGCCTCGAGCAGGATGTCGAGCGTGCCCTTGGCCGTGGCGACGCCGCGGATCTCCTCGATCTCGGCGCGCGTCACCGGCTGGTGATAGGCGATGATCGCCAGCACTTCGAGGGCCGCCCGCGACAGCTTGCGCGGCGGCTCGGCCTCGGCGGCGAGCAGATAACCGAGATCGGACGCCGTCCTGAAAGCCCAGCCGCCGGCGACCTGCCGCAGATTGACGCCGCGCGCCACGTAGAACGCGACGAGACGGGCCAGGACCTGTCCGACATCGATTCCCGCCGGCACCGAGCGGCTGAGTTCCTCCTCCGACAGCGGCGCTGCGGAGGCAAAGAGCAACGCCTCGACGATGCGCAGCGCCTGCGCGAAGGCTTCCGCCCCGCCGCCATCCTCCTCGTCGCGCGTCTCGGCCATCGCCGCCGTCATGAGGCGTCCTGTCCGACGAAGGGCAAGGCCGGCGGCCGGGCCGAGCGGCGGCGGACATGGATCGGCGCGAAGGCGTCGTCCTGCCGGATGTCGAGCATGCCTTCCCGCACCATCTCCAGCATGGCCGAGAGTGCCGACGCCCTGACAGTCGCCCTCATCTCGCCCACCGGCAGCCCATGCGCCTGCATGTAACGCGTCAGATAGGGGTCGATATCGGTCCAGTCCCCCGCTTCGCCGACGAGTTTCTGCAATGCCTCGCGCGCCTCGACCAGCGACCAGACGACGCGATGGCCGACCGAGATATGCCCCTGCACCCGCTTCTGCCGCTGATGCGCATAGGCCGCGAGCAGATCGTAGAGTTCCGCCTCCCAGACCGGCCGGGCACCGGCGACGATCTCCTCCGGGGCGCCGCGCGCGAAGACATCCTGCCCCAGCCGCTCGCGCGCCGAGAGCTTGTTCGCCGCCGCCCGGATCGCCTCCAGCCGGCGCAGGCGCAAGGCGAGCGCCGTGGCGAGATCGGCCGCGCTCGGCTCCTCGCCCCTCGGTGGCTCGGGCAGCAGCAGGCGCGACTTGAGATAGGCGAGCCATGCCGCCATCACGAGATAATCGGCCGCCAGTTCCAGCCTCAGCGCCCGCGCCTGCTCGACAAAGACGAGATACTGCTCGGCCAGCGCCAGGATGGAGATGCGGTGCAGGTCGACCTTCTGGCGGCGCGCGAGATCGAGCAGCAGGTCGAGCGGCCCTTCATAGCCGTCGACATCGACGACGAGCGCAGGCTCGTCCTCGCGCCGCGCGCGATCTTCCGCGAATGGCAAATCGGCCGTCATGCTGGCCTGCCCTCACCCGCCTTGCCCATCTCGCGCCGTCATTCCGGATGCCTCGAAGCGGAGATCCGGGATGGCCAGCGGGAAGATGTGATCAACCCCGTGGGACAGATTCGGCTTTTCAGCCGTCCAGCGCAAGGGCGCCGGCAACCTCGGCGCGCGCGGCGGTGACATCGAGAGGCTCGGGCTCGTGGCGGATGCGGCCGAGCGCGGCGGCAGCCCGGCGCGCGCGTGCGCCGGTCATCTCCGGCACCGCCCCGGCGATGGCGACCATCTCCTCCATGATGCCGTGGCAATGCAGCACGACGTCGACCCCAGCGCGGACGGCGGCCCGGGCCTTCGCCTCGAACGTGCCGGAGAGTGCCTTCATCGAGATGTCGTCGGTCATGATCAGCCCGTCGAAGCCGATCTCCTCGCGCATGATCCCGCGCACGATCTTCCGCGACACGGTGGCCGGATGCTTCGGGTCGAGCGCCGTGAAGACGACATGCGCCGTCATCGCCAGCGGCATGTCGGCGAGATGGCGGAACGGCCGGAAATCATGCGCCCTGAGCTCGTCGAGCGTCGCATCCACCACCGGCAGGTCGTGGTGGCTATCCGCCCGCGCCCGGCCGTGGCCGGGCATGTGCTTGACGACCGGCAGCACGCCGCCGGCGAGAAGCCCTTCCGCCGCCGCCCGGCCGAGGCGCGCCACCTGGTCCGGCTCATAGGCGTAGGCGCGGTCGCCGATGACGTCGTGGCTGCCGGCGACCGGCACGTCGAGCACCGGAAGGCAGTCGACGTCGATACCGACGCTTTTCAGGTCATGCGCCATCAGCCGTGCGGAAAGCCGCACGATCTCGCGCTGGCGCACCGCATCGTTGATGGTCAGGAAGGCCCACGCCGGCGGGTATTTCGGCCAGTTCGGCGGCCCCATGCGCTGCACGCGGCCGCCTTCCTGATCGATCAGGATCGGCGCCTGCCAGCCGACGGTCTCGCGCATCTCGGCCGTCAAGGCCGCGACCTGCTCGGGCGACTGCGTGTTGCGCCGGAACAGGATGAAGCCCCAGGGACGGGCATCACGGAAGAAGGCGCGCTCGTCGGGCGTGAGGCTCGTGCCGAGGCAGCCGGCGATGAAGGCGCGCGAGGTCATGGCACCGGGTTAGAAACTGGCGCGGGCGCGGTCAAGCACCACGCGTCCCCTCCCCCCGCTTGCGGCGGGGAGGGAACGGCGGAGTGCCGACCGCCTCACTTGATCTGTTGGAAGTTCTGCGCGTTGAAGGCGTCGAAGGGCAGCTCCGCGATGCGGAACCAGAGCTGCTCCTTCTTCCAATAGGGCAGGAAGGAATCGTAGAAGGTCTTGAACTGCGGGTTGCTGGCGGCGAGCTCCGCATACATGGCGAAGGCCTCCTTATAGGCGGCCGCCATCACCTCCTGCGGGAAGGCGCGCAGCTCGGCCCCGGTGCCGACCAGCCGCACCAGCGCATCCGGGTTGCCGTGATCGTATTTGGCGACGCAGAGCGCGTTGGCCTCGGCGCAGGCCGCCTCGAGAATCGCCTTGTAGGACGCCGGCAGCGCGTTCCACTTGTCCATGTTAGCGATGAAGCTGACGTTGGCGTTGCCCTCCCAGAAACCGGGATAGTAATAATATTTCGCCACCCGGACGAAGCCGAGCTTCTCGTCGTCGAACGGCCCGGAGAACTCGACTGCGTCGAGCGTGCCGCGCTCCAGCGCCGGATAGATGTCGGCCCCGCCGATGGTCTGCGGCACCACGCCGAGCCGCGCCATGATCCGGCCGCCGAGCCCGGCGATACGGAACTTCAGCCCCTTCAGATCCTCGAGCGTCTTGATCTCCTTGCGGAACCAGCCGCCCATCTGCGCGCCGGTGTTTCCCGAGGGGATCGTGTAGCAGTTATAGGTCTTCATGAAGGCGCGGCAAAGCTCGAGCCCGCCGCCCTGATAGAGCCAGGCGTTCTGCTGGCGGGTGTTGAAGCCGAAGGGCAGCGAGGTCTCGAAGGCGAAGGCCGGATCCTTGCCGATATAGAAGCTCGACAGCGTGTGGCTGCATTCGACCGTGCCGTTCTGCACCGCGTCGAGCGCCTGCAGCGCCGGCACGATCTCGCCCGGCGCGAAGACCTGGATCTGGAAATTGTTGTCGGTCGCCTCCGCCACGCGCTTGGCGACATGGGTCGAGATTCCATAGAGCGTGTCGAGGCTCTTGGGATAGCTCGAGGTCAACCGCCAGCTGATCTTGGGCTGCGACTGCGCGAGCGCCGGCGCCGCAATGGCGGCGCTGCCGGCAGCGCCCACACCGGCGACCTTGACGAAGTTGCGACGATCCATGGGTATCCTCCAGCTGGTGCTTTGCGTCGCGCCGGCGGCACGCGGCCTTCCGACGCATCGTTGATTGTTGTCAGCTAAGTCGCATGCGCCTTCGGGCGCGACAAGTATGCCCGGCGCCATGCCTGCTCGCACAAAAAGCGCAGGCGGCCGGAGCATGGACGCAGCGAGACGGCCAAACAAAAGGGCAGCGCCCGAAGGCGCTGCCCTTTCATGACGAAACGAGGCTGTCTCAGTTCTTGGCGATGAAGCACTGACCGCCCGCGGCCTGAAGCGCCGAGCACATCGAGGTGGCGTCATCGCGGGAATAAGGCCCGACGCGCAGGCGATAGACCGTCTTGCCGCCAGCGAGCTCCGTCTTGCGGACGATCGGCGACTGACCGCCGAGCTGCTGCGGATATTTGCGCTGCAGCGCCGCGAAGGTCGCCCGCGCCTCCTGCTCACTGCCCGGCGCCCCGAGCTGCACCACGAAATCGCCGGTTCCGGCGCGGATCGCGGCGTTGGCGGGAGCCGGCGTCGGAGCGGCAGGCGCTGCGCTGGCGAGGCGGGTCGGAGCGGCGGGCGTGGTCGCGGCCGGCGGTGTCGTCGCGCGCTCCTGCGGCTTCGGCGCAGCCGGCGGCGGCACGGCGGCCGCGACCGGCAGATTCGCACTGGCCGGGCTGCCCGCGATCGAGCGGCTCGGCGCCGAGCCGGTCGCTATCGGGCGGTTGCCATTGGCGTCGGCAGCGGCCGCCTGCGCCGGCGAGCCGTCGGGACGGATCGAGACGGTGCGGACCTTGCGCGGCTCGCCGAGGCCCGGCACCGGCGGCATCGGGGTCAAGGCGGGCTCGGGCATTACGATGCTGCGCTCGGCGCCACCAGGTGTCGGGACGGTGGCGGTTTCGCTCGAAGCGGTGCCCGGTCCGGGCAGAACCACCCGCGAGGGCATCGAGCGGGCCGCTTGCTGGATGTCGACCGGCTGCTCCTGGCTGTCGACGAGCTTGGTCTTGCCCTGCGGATCTTCGGCGGAGCGCTCGTAGATCTGCTTGTTCTGGTTCGGAATTTCCCGGCCGCCCGGATTGGCGGGCTCGACCTTGACCGGGCCGCTATCAGCCGCGATCACCGGCGGCGCGCCGCTCTTCGAGGACGAGCCGCCGCGCAGCAGCATGGTTCCGCCGACGCCGATGACGCCAATGGCGATCACCGCAGCCGCCGCCCAGAGGCCCTTGCGCGAGCGCCGGGGCTCGAGGTCGGGCAGGTCGTGTTCGGCATATTGAGGATGGTAGGTCTGCTGCCGCGCATCGAAGCCCTGGTCCGAAGCCTCGGCGTCATAGGCGGGTTCCTGCTGATAGACCGGCGCCCGGTAGAAGCCCTGCTCCTCGTCAAGGTCGCGCGCGGCTGGTGCCCCTTGGGCCGGCACCGGCCGGGAATAGGCGGCCGGCTCGGGATGAGCGTAATCCTGCTCCGCGGGCTCGTCGTCGTATTGATACTGTTGCCGGGGCTGAACCGGCGCGGCCGCGGGCTTGCGCTCGGGCTCGGTCCGGCGCAACAGGGCCTCGAACTCGTCGAGGGCGCCGCGCATCTCGGCCGGCGGCTCGGCGACGGGCGAAGGAGCCTGCGCCGTACGCGGCGGCACATAGACGGGCTGCTGCGGCACCACGGCGAAGCTGGGCTCCTGGCGCGTCGCCGGCGCAGCAGGCTGCTGCCTGCGCTCGGTGAAGATGTCCTTGAGCGGATCGTCCTGACTGACGATACGGGTCAGCTCCGCCAGCGGATCGGGCGAGTGCGCGGGGCGCTGCGCCTGCCCTGCCCCCCGAAGCTGGCGCTCGAGATCCTCGAGATCGAGCGCGAAACGATTCCTAGCTGGCTCACTCATGGTACGATCCATTCCAGCACAAGCCGCTTCCCCCTATGGAAGAACCGGGAACTCTGTGCGGTCAACCTGACCTTGTGCGCGCCGCCGGAATAGTGCCCCGTCAGCGCATCTCTTCCGGCGCCGCAACTCCGGCGACCGCCAGACCGGAAGCAAGGACGCTGCGCACCGCATGCACGAACGCCAATCTCGCCAAGGTCGACTTTCGATCAGTTTGATTAACGAACCGTAATTGCGGCGAGTCTTTGCCCTTGTTCCAGAGAGAATGGAACGCGCTCGCCAGTTCATGCACGAAGAATGCCACGCGATGCGGCTCGTGGGCCGTGGCCGCGCCTTCGATGATCCGCGGATAGGCGGCGATCATCTTCACGATGCCGACCTCGGCCTCATCCACCAGAATCGACAGATCCGCCTGCGACAATGCGGCGGGGGACAGGTCGAGATCGGGGAACGCCTCGCGGGCCTGCCGGAAGATCGAGGCGCAGCGCGCATGGGCATACTGGACATAGAAGACGGGATTGTCCTTCGACTGCTCGACCACTTTCGCAAGATCGAAGTCCAGGGTCGCGTCGTTCTTGCGGAAGATCATCATGAAGCGCACCGCGTCGCGGCCGACCTCGTCGATGACCTCGCGCAGCGTGACGAAGTCGCCGGAGCGCTTCGACATGCGCACCTGCTCGCCATTGCGCAGCAGCCTGACGAGCTGGCAGAGCTTGACGTCGAGCGAGCCCTCCCCGTTGGTCACGGCCTTCACCGCGGCCTGCATCCGCTTGACGTAACCGCCATGGTCGGCGCCCCAGACGTCGATCATCTCGGCAAAGCCGCGCGTGAACTTCGAGCGGTGATAGGCGATGTCGTTGGCGAAATAGGTATAGCTGCCGTCCGACTTGAGCAGCGGCCGGTCGACATCGTCGCCGAACTGCGTGGCGCGGAACAGCGTCTGCTCGCGATCCTCCCAGTCCTCGTCCTTCTGGCCCTTGGGCGGCGGCAGGCGGCCTTCATAGACCAGGTCACGCGCGCGCAGATCCTCGATCGTCTCCGCGACGGCATCCTTGTTGCCGTCGACGGCCTGCAGCGAGCGCTCCGAGAAGAAGACGTCGTGGACGACGCCGAGCGCGGCGAGATCGTCGCGGATCATCGCCATCATGCCGTCGATGGCGGCCTGCCGGACGAGCGGCAGCCACTCGCTCTCGGATTTGTCCTTCAGCGCCGGACCGTACTGCTTCGCCAGCGTCTCGCCGACCGATTTGAGGTAGTCGCCCGGATAGAGCCCCTCGGGAATCGCCCCGATATCCTCGCCCAGCGCCTCGCGATAACGCAGGAAGGCCGAGCGGGCGAGCACGTCGACCTGCGCGCCGGCATCGTTGATGTAGTATTCGCGCGTCACATCATGGCCGGCGAAGGCGAGCAGGCGGGCGAGCGCGTCGCCGAACACCGCGCCGCGGCCATGGCCGACATGCATCGGCCCGGTCGGATTGGCCGAGACGTATTCGACATTGATCTTCGGCGCAGGCTTGGCCCTGCCGCGGCCATAGTCGAGACCCGTCTCGATCGCGGATTTCAGGATCGCAGTGAACACCGCCGGCTGCAGCGTCAGATTGATGAAGCCCGGCCCGGCGATCTCGGCCTTTGCGATCTCGGGATCGCGCGACAACTCCTCCACCAGCAACGCGGCCAGCGCGCGCGGATTGGTGCCGGCCTCCTTGGCGAGCACCATCGCGGCGTTGGTGGCGAGGTCGCCATGCGCCGGGTCCTTGGTCGGCTCGACCACGACACGCCCGAGATTGAGCCCGGCGGGAAGCGCGCTTCGCTCGGCAAGCGCCCAGAGCGCGGCGTGAAGGCGAGCGGAATAGGTCTCGAACAGGTTCATCGTGGTCATCTTGTCGGCAGGAAACTTCCGAGCCCTCATCCTGAGGAGCGTTCTGCGAAGCGCGTCTCGAAGGATGATCCAGGAGGCTCCGGAAACCGCTGGAGCATCCTTCGAGACGCGGCCTTCGGCCGCTCCTCAGGATGAGGGCTCACCAAGCTCGAACATTTTTGTACGGCCGCCCGGCCCTATCGCAGCGAGGGGGTGACGTCAAACAGGCGGCGATGCTCGTCGAGCGCGTACCAGTCGGTCATGCCGGCGATATAGTCGGCGATACGGCGCATCCGGCGATGCTCATCGAGCCCGTCGCAACCCGCCGCCCACTCCTGCGGCATCGCCAAGGGATCGGCGCTGAAGCGCGCAAACAGCTCCCGCACCACCTGCGCGGCCTGGGCGCGGATCGGCGCGATGCGCGGATGACGGTACATATTGGGGTAGAGAAAGCCCTTGATGTCCCGGTCGGCCGCCTCGATCGCCGCGGAGAAGGCCACGACCGGCTGCCCTGCCCGCCTGATCGCATCGGCCTCAGTGGGCGCGAGCGCCTCGAGCCGCCGCTGCGATTCTGCGATCACATCCTCGACGAAGCGGGTGATGACGCGCCTGACGAGCTCATTGGTCAGGCGCGCTTTTTCGAGCCCCGGATGCAGCCGCTCGATCTCGTCGAGCAGCCCGGCCAGGAACGGCACCGAGCGCAGGGCGGCATGGCCGAACAGCCCGGCCCGCAAGCCATCGTCAATGTCGTGGGCGTTGTAGGCGATGTCGTCGGCGAGCGCGGCGGCCTGCGCTTCGGCCGACGCATAGCTGTCTAGCCAGAGATCCTGCCGATGCTGGTATTCGACAATCGCCGCCGGAATGCCGGTTTTGGCGTAGCGCGCCGTCGGCTTCCCTTCGGGGTCGAGCAGCGGGCCGTTGTGCTTGACCAGCCCTTCCAGCGTCTCCCAGCTCAGGTTGAGCCCGTCGAAATCGGCATAGCGTTGCTCGAGCCGGGTCACGATCCTCAGCGTCTGGGCGTTGTGGTCGAAACCGCCGAACCCCGCCATGCATTCGTCGAGCGCATCCTCGCCGGTATGGCCGAAGGGCGTGTGGCCGAGGTCATGGGCCAGCGCCAGCGCCTCGGCCAGATCCTCGTCGAGACCGAGCGCGCGCGCCAGCGCGCGGGCGATCTGGGCCACCTCGATCGTGTGGGTCAGCCGCGTGCGGTAATGGTCGCCCTCATGCGAGACGAAGACCTGCGTCTTGTGCTTGAGCCGCCGGAAGGCGGTCGAATGGATGATGCGGTCGCGATCGCGCTGGAATTCGCCCCGCGTCGCCGAGGCGGGCTCACCGACGAGCCGGCCGCGGCTCATGCTGGAGCGGCATGCATAAGGAGCGCGCCAGCGCTCACCGGGCTCGGAGCCCGCTGAGAAGACCGATGTCGGGATGTGCGGATGCGGCATGGCAGCCTCGTCGCCGCCCCCGTGCTTGTAGAGGCGCTGCCGGGCCATTACCTTTATGGACAACCAGGGTGCAAGGAACATCTGCCCATGTCGACCGATCTTGCGGTCAACCCGCGCGGCATCGCGGTGACGGCCAACGCCGCGAAACGGATTCTCTCGGTGATGGCAAAGGAGCCGCCGGGCGCGATGCTGCGCGTCAGCGTCGCCGGCGGCGGCTGCTCCGGCTTCCAATATGTCTTCGATATCGAGGAGAAGAAGGCGCCGGACGATCTCGTCATCGAGCGCGATGGCGCGACCGTGGTGATCGACGAAACCTCGCTCGACCTGCTCGAAGGCTGCACCATCGACTTTGTCGACGACCTGATCGGCCAGTCCTTCCGGATCACCAATCCGAACGCGACCAGCTCCTGCGGCTGCGGCACGTCCTTCGCGGTCTGAGCCGGTTCAGGCCGCGTCCTCGGCCGCAGCGCTGGCCGCAGGCCGCGCCATCATCTTGCCGAGCCGCGCCACGGAGCTGTTCAGGACCACATTGCCGAAGGCGCGCAAGAGGTCCCGGTCGAGCTTGTCGCCCATGCCGATCAGCGTGGCGAAGGCTTCCTCCGGCGACATGGGCGCCTTGTAGGAACGACGTTCGATCAGCGCGGCATAGATGTCGCAGATCGTGATCATCCGGACCGGATCGGGAATTCTGTCGGCGCCGATGCCATGCGGGTAGCCGGAGCCGTCGAGCATCTCGTGATGCGACAGCACGGCGGCGAGCACCGCCGGCGCGAAACCACCCTGCGCGACCAGCATGTCGTGCCCGATCTGCGGGTGCTGGCAGATGACGGCACGCTCCGCCGGCGTCAGGCGTCCTGGCTTGCGCAGGATATCGAGCGGGATTCGCGCCTTGCCGACATCATGCAGCACGGCGGCCGTCGTCATCAATTGCCGGTCGCTCTCGCCGAAGCCGAGCTTGCGGGCGAAGGCGGCGACCAGTCCAGAGACCAGAAGGCAGTGCTGGTAGGTGGCGTCGTCATGCTGCCAGACCATATCCAGCCAGGTATCGAGATTGCCGTCATCGGCCGCCCGGTTGATCGCCTCGACACTGTCGTTGATCGCCTGAACGGGCAGCGGCCCGTCGGAGCCGGCGGCTTCGAGCAGGCCGGCGAATGCGGCGGAAGCCCTGACGAATCGCCGCTGCAGAACCGTTTCCGGCCCACTGTCCCGCAGCAAACCGAGCATGGCCCCGACCTTGTCGAGCAGCGCCGACGGCGGCGTTTCGGCCGGCAGGATCGCCTGGGCCCCGAGGGCGTTGGCCTGCATCTGGCTGCGCGGCGACATGTCCCGCAGAAGGAAGAGGAAGGGGGCGCCGGACTGTCGGTGAGTCGCAAGCGCCGCGCTCGCCGAGACGATCGTCGCGGGCCGGGAGAGATCGAGATCGACGATGAGCAAACGACCAGCGGCCTTGCGGATCTCCTCGATTTCGGCGAGGTCGAAGGCCCTGCACGCTCCCCAGACCGAGAGCGCGCGTTGCAGCGACTGACGCTGCTGATCACGATCGCTGACGAGAAGGACGATGGCGCTAGGTCTCCGGCAAGACCTCCATCTTAGCCCGGCCGATTGATGAAGCGTAAAAACCGCAGCCGGAATTCGCGCCAGGCGGGTGCCGGCGCGATAAAAAACCGGCAAGGGACGATAACCTTGCCGGCGTGCTTACCGGATTCTCAATTTAGAGCTCCCAACAACCCCAGAGGGGTTTCGATGGGGTTTGTCGAAAGCCCTCAGTGCGATGCGGCGGCGCCGCCCGGCTCAAGCCGGATCTCCGCAGCCATGAGCCCCTTCGGCCCCGGTCCGTAGCGCACCAGCACGGTCTGTCCCGGAACGAGCTCGACGAGCCCGTAGCGGCGCAGCGTCTCCATATGCACGAACACGTCCGGCGCCCCTTCGCCCTTCGAGACGAAGCCGAAGCCGCGCAGCCGGTTGAACCACTTCACCACCATCGGCTCCAGGCCGCTCGTCGGCGCCACGGTGACGTTGGTGCGGGCGAGCGGCATCTCCGAGGGATGCCGCGCCACTGTCGTATCGATCGAGAGAACGCGGACCGCCTGACGCCCCCGCGGCTTCTCGACCGCCTCGAGCACGATGCGAGCACCTTCCGCTATCGCATTGAATCCGTCGCGTTTCAGGGTCGTGACATGGAGCAGCACATCCGCCCCGCCGGTCTCGGGAACGACGAAGCCGTAGCCCTTCGACACGTCGAACCATTTGACGTAGCCGCTGGTCTCGACCGGGACCTCCGAAGCGTGAGGGCTTGGCCCATCGAGGCGCACGACACGGTTGAGTGACTGGATGGGACCCATCGGTGGTCGCCCGCTCTCACCGAATTCGTCGGACATTTGCCGCTCACCCCACGCAGAACGTCTTGATTCGCGACATTACGATAGCACTGCTGCGGATTCGGGGAACACCCCCGAAGATCTCGTCCACATAATCTCCAGCGGAAAGTTCACTTTTTCGATCGGGAAAGCTGGAGCCGTGAGCGAGTCGGTGCCTTGTCCCGGATCGGCGTGGCCCTGCGGTGCAGGCCTGTCGCTCAGGACAGGAGCGGCGCCAGGGCCTTGCCGCTTTCGGCCCGGATCACGAGATCGGCGATCGCGTCGAGCTCCGTCGGCTCGCGGTTGAGGATGACGAGCCTCGCCCCCTGCCGTTTGGCGATGACGGGCAACGTCGCCGCCGGAAAGACCACGAGCGACGAGCCGACGACGAGGAAGAGGTCGCATTCCAGCGCCAGTCCTTGCGCCCGCATCATCGCCTCCTGCGGCATCGCCTGCCCGAAGGAGATCGTCGCGGATTTCACCGGCCCGGTGCACATCAAACAGGATGGCGGCTCGCCCGTCGCCTCGAAGGCCGGCCGGATCGCGGCGAGCTCATGCCGCCAGCCGCAATCGAGACAGGTCGCATAGGTGCCGTTGCCGTGAAGTTCGATCACCTGCTCCTCCGGCACGCCGGAAGCCTGGTGCAGCCCGTCGATGTTCTGCGTCACGATGGCGGGCGAGCGCCCATCCGCCACGAGTCGCGCCAAAGCGCGATGGCCGATATTGGGCTGCGCGTCGCGGTAATGGTCGTCCATCGTGAATTTGCGCCGCCAGGCCTCCCTGCGCGCCTCGCGGCTCGTCACGAAGGCCTCGAACGGGATCGGCTTGTTGACCATCCAGGGCGAGCCCGGCGAGCGGAAATCCGGCACGCCCGATTCGGTCGAGATGCCCGCGCCGGTAAAGCTGACGATCCGGTCCGCGCGATCCAGCATCGCGTGCAGCTCGGCGATCGCATCCTCTGTCTCGTCCTGCATCGGCTCGCCCGGTTTTATGGAAATGGAACACCTCCAGATATGGAACGCCGCTGCGACGCTTCCAAGGCGATTGACGCAAGGCCGGCGCCGCAGCAAACCAGACTGATCATGCCGACACTCCCCCCCGCCGCGCTGAATCCCGACCTGATCGATACCGGCACTCCGCCGATTCCGGAGGCGCAGGGCTGGGCCAGGTCCTATGACGGCCGCCATGGCCCGCTGATCGACCTGTCGCAGGCCGTGCCCGGCTCGGCCCCGCCGGAAGCGCTGCTGCGGAAGCTGGCGGAAGCGGCGGCGGAGCCCGGCAGCGCCCGCTATGGCGGCATCACCGGCGATGCCGCTTTGCGTGAGGCCTATGCCGCCGAGATCGCGGGCATCTATGGTGCGCCCTTCACGCCGGCGGAGATCGCGATCACGTCGGGCTGCAACCAGGCCTATGTCGTGACGATGATGGCGCTGGCCCGGGCCGGCGACAACGTGCTGCTGCCGACGCCCTGGTATTTCAACCACGAGATGACGCTGACCATGCTCGGCGTCGAGGCGCGCCCGCTGCCCTGCACCCCCGAATCCGGCTTCGTGCCGGATGTCGCCACCGCCGAGGCGCTGATCGACGAACGCACCCGCGCCATTGTGCTGGTGACGCCGAACAACCCGACCGGCGCCGTCTATCCGCCGCAGACCATCGCCGCCTTCGCCGCGCTCTGCGCAAGGCGCGGCCTCTGGCTCGTGCTCGACGAAACCTATCGCGACTTCCTGCCCGAGGGCCTTGCCAGGCCGCATGAGGTTTTCTCCGCAAGCGACTGGCAGGATTCCGTGATCGGCCTCTACAGCTTCTCGAAGGCCTATGCCGTTCCGGGCTGGCGCCTCGGCGCGATCACGGCCGGCGAACAAGTCCTCGCCCAGATCGGCAAGGTGCTCGACTGCGTGCAGATCAGCCCCGTCCGGGCCGGTCAGGCCGCCGTGACCTGGGGCATCGACGGCATCCGCGACTGGCGCGAGCGCAACCGCGCCGAGATCAACACCCGCGCCGGCCTCTTCCGCGAGACTCTGGCGCCGCTGAACGGCTGGCGCGTGCTCTCGGCCGGAGCCTATTTCGCCTATGTCGCGCATCCCTTCGCGGGCGCAAAGGCGGCCGAAATCGTGCGCCGGCTGGCGCAGGAGCGCGGCGTGCTCGCCCTGCCCGGCCCCTATTTCGGCCCCGGACAGGAAAACCATCTGCGCATCGCCATCGCCAATGTCGCCGCCGACCGGATCGGATTGCTGGGCGAGCGGCTCAGAGACTTTTCGTTCTACCATGATCCGAACGCCGTCATCCCGGACAAGCCGCGATAGCGGCGCTGGTCCGGGATCCATCGAAGGGCACTGCGCTCCATGATGGATTCCGGGCCTCCGCTTCGCTCCGCCCGGAATGACACGATGGTTCCAAGGCCTAAAGGCTTACCGAAACATCTCCGCATAACGGTCCCGGTAGGCCCAGACCAGCGGCAGCCCCAGGACGACGAGGACCGCCGCCACCGGCAGACCCTGCGGGTTGATCGTGGCGTGGAAGAGCACGATTACCGCCATCACCGGCGCGATCAGCGCGAGCCCGAAGGCCGGCACGACGTTGGAGATCAGGCTCAGGCCCCCGGTCAGGTTGATCGCCTTCACGAAGGGCCAGAAGAAGCCGGAATCCTGCAAGGCCGCCTCGAAGGCAGCGCCCCGCGCGCTGGTCGGCGGATGGATCAGGTTCATGCCCGTAGCGAGCCACCAGAAACCGTCGACGGCGCTGATGAGGAAAATCAGCCCAAGCAGGATGCGCGGGGCGGTCACGAGAAAAAGATTCTTCATGGGAATCCAGGCCGATGCGAGAACAGGCCGGCGCCGCTCTCGAGCAGCGCCGGCCTGTTCCTTGATCGCTTCGGCCTCTCGCCGGGTTCAATCGGCGAGACGAAAAACTACATCGTCGCGCCGATCTGCCACGGCACGTATTCCGCATCGCCATAGCCGAGCAGCTCAGACTTGGTCTTCTCGCCCGACGCGACCTTCAGCAGCTTCTCGAAGATCTCGCGGCCCTTTTGCTCGAGGCTGACGCCGTCGAGCACATCGCCGCAATTGATGTCCATGTCGTCGATCATCTTCTCGTAGATCGACGTATTGGTGGCGAGCTTCACCGAAGGCGTCGGCTTGCAGCCATAAGCCGAGCCGCGCCCCGTCGTGAATGCGAGGATATTGGCGCCGCCGGCCACCTGCCCTGTCGCCGCGACGGGGTCGTAGCCGGGCGTGTCCATATAGACGAAGCCCTTCGCCCTCACCGGCTCGGCATAATGATAGACCGCCGAGAGCGTCTTGGTGCCGCCCTTGGCCGCCGCGCCGAGCGACTTCTCCAGAATGGTGGTCAAGCCCCCCGCCTTGTTCCCCGGCGAAGGGTTGTTGTTCATGCTCATCCGGGCGCGTTCGGTATAGTCCTCCCACCACTTGATGATGCCGACGAGCTTCTCGCCGACCTCGCGGGTGGCGGCGCGGCGCGTCAGCAGATGCTCGGCACCGTAGATCTCAGGCGTCTCGGAGAGGATCGCCGTGCCGCCATGCTCGACGAGGATGTCGACGGCCGCGCCCAGCGCCGGGTTGGCGGTGATGCCGGAATAGCCGTCCGAGCCGCCGCATTGCAGCGCCAGCATCAATTCGGAGGCCGGCACGGTCTCGCGCTTCGCCCGATTGGCGATCGGCAACATCACCTTCAGCGCATCGATGCCGGCGGCGACGGCCTTCTTGGTCCCGCCCGTCTCCTGGATCGTCAACGTGCGGAAGACGTCGCTTTCGGTAACACCGTAGGCTTCCTTCATCCTGCTGATCTGGAAGCCCTCGCAGCCGAGGCCGACGACCAGCACCGCCGCCATGTTCGGATTGCAGGCATAGCCCCAGGTGGTGCGCTTCAGCACCTCGAAGCTCTCGCCATTATAGTCGATGCCGCAGCCGGTGCCGTGGGTCAGCGCGATCACGCCGTCGACATTCGGATAATCGGCGAGCAGGCCGGAGCGCTTGACCTCCTCGGCCATGAAGCGCGCGGCCGAGGCCGAGCAGTTCACCGAGGTCAGGATGCCCACGTAATTTCGCGTGCCGGCCTTGCCGTTGGCGCGGCGGAAGCCCTCGAAGGTCGCCTGCTGCTCGACCGGCAGCACGAATTCGGGCTTGGCCTCGGCCGCATAGGCATAGTCGCGCTCGAAGGCGTGGAAGCCGGTATTGTGCTCGTGCACCCAATCGCCCGGCACGATGTCATCCGTCGCGAAGCCGATGATCTGGCCGAATTTGCGGATCGGTTGATCCTTGGCGATCGGCACGATCGCCATCTTGTGCCCGCGCGGAATGCGCTTCAGCGCCTCCACGCCGGCCGCGGTCACGCCAAGATCGACCGGATCGACGGCGACGACGACATTGTCGGCGGCGTTGAGCTTCAGCGTGCGGGGCGGCGCGGACTTGTCGAGCATGGCGGAACCGAATTCTCCGGGCACCGCGACGGCGGCGTGCGTCCCTAGAGATGCGCCCAACCGGCCGCGTTTTCAATCGGTTCAAAGGAGGAAACGGTCATGCGTCAGACTCGGGCGCGGGCTAAAGGTCGAACGCCCGCGGCAAGGTTCACCCAACAGTAACCATCCAAGCCGATGTATCTCCTCAGACCTGCCTGAGAGATACCCCATGCTGACGCGCCGCTCGTTTACGTTTCCTGCCCTGTCCGTCGCGGCGGCAGGCTTGGCCGGCTGCGGGTCGAGAAGCATCGTCGCGCTGCCGGAGATCGGCTCAGGCTCGATCGCCCAGAGCCCGCAGGGCCTCGTCACGCGCACCTTGGCACGGCCCAACTATGCCGAGATCTATGCCGATTATCCCGGCGAGCGCTTTCCGATCTCGGCCATCGACTATCAGCGCATCGATCCCCGCTTCCTCCGGCAGACCGTGGCGTTTCCGCGCGACGACAAACCCGGCTCGATCGTCGTCGATCCCGCCGGCTACCATCTCTATTTCGTCGAGTCCCCGCGCGTCGCGACGCAATACGGTGTCGGCGTGGGGCGCGAGGGCTTCGGCTGGTCGGGCGCCGCCCGGATCAACATGAAGCGGGACTGGGCCGACTGGGTCCCCCCGCCGGAGATGATCGCGCGCGATCCCGAGATCAGGTCCCAGCTCGAGCAGACGCCGCGCGGGCTTGGCGTGCGCGGCGGCTCGAAAAGCCCGCTCGGCGCCCGCACGATGTACCTCTTCGGCGAAGGACGGGACCTCGGCTATCGCATCCACGGCACATTCGAGCCCTACACGGTCGGCACCAATGTCTCGTCGGGCTGCATCCGCATGATCAATCAGGATATCGCGCATCTCTACGCGCGCGTATCGCTCGGCACCCCCGTGACGGTGCTGCCTGCGTGAGCAGGGCCGGATGAACGGCAGCGCTCGGACCGGTTCATGTTCCGTTGAACTTCTGTGTGTTTTGATGGGTATCGAAAGGAGTTTGCCATGCGCAAGCTGTTGATTTTTGCGACGATTGCGGTCGGGAGCGCGCTCGCCGCGCCGGCCATGGCCACCGAGGCCCTGCCAAGGGAACTGGCCGCGCGCCTCGACAAGGCGCCGGCCGAATATTCCTGGTCGGCGGCAGCCGAGCGGCGGCACATGATCATGGAAGAGACGATGCGCCAGCAGCGCTACGGTCGCGGCTACGGCCCGCCGCGTGGCTATGGCCCACCGCGCGGTTATGGCTACGGTCCCCGCCCGGGCTGGGGCCCGCCGCCTCCGCGCTATTATGCTCCGCCCCCGCCTCCCGGCTGGTGGTAATTCCGAGAGCGACGGGCAACCGTCGCTCTTTTTTCTGATAGGCAGGCGCGCTTGCCAGCCGGGCCATCTGGCGGCGATCTCCGCCACGCTCCACCTTCTACTGACCTGAGATCCTGAAGGCCGCGCTCGATCCGCCTGGGCAGGCGGCTGCGACAAGCCGATGCTCATGACCGGCTCGAAGAAGCCTTCCACGCTGGCGCTTTTCGAGGCAGCGGGTTTCGAGCCATCCAAGACCGGCCTTCAGGCCAGACGGCTTCCGGCCCGCACCGGATAAGCGGCAGCCGGCGCAACGAAAAACCCCGGCCTTGCGGGCCGGGGCTCTCAAACGCAACTGAACTCTAGGCAGCACCGGCAACGCGGATCAACCGCGCCACAGGATCACTTGCCGCAAATCACTTGCCGGCGGCGGCCGGGACAGCCTTCGAGACGATACCTTCGAACGGCTTGTAGGCGTCCTTGGCGAGAGCGGTGTAGAGCTCGCCCATCTTGGTGAGCTGGGCGACAGCGCCCTCGAACGAGGTCTTGACGTAGTCGGCCTGGATCTCGAGAGCCTTGTCGAAGGTCTTCACGCCGGCGAGCTTCTCGAGCGTCGCGGTGCTGGCCTCGAAGGACTTCTTGGCATAGTCGGTCGCCTCGACGGCGATCGTCTGAACGCCCTTGGAGGTGGCGCCGAAAGCCTTCAGAGCGGCATCGACGTTCTCTTTGGAAGCCTTCTGGATGGTCTCGAACTGCTGGATCATGGCTGGTCTCCTGGCACCTTGGGTGCGGCCTCTGGTGACGGGCGTTGTCTCGCCCTGACGTGTCGCCCCAAGGTCGGATGAAGAGATCACCACCGGGGACTGCCGCTATATTGTGCAGCGCAACATGAATGTCAAGCGAACGCTGCAATGCACCAAACGCATATCGTTCCGATCGCAACCATTCAAGTTTTAACGGCTCCGTAACCGCGTCCGCCTAACCTCTCCCTCTGTGTCCTTCGCGCCACGTCAACCAGCGCGCGGAGGTCGGACTTTTGAGTATCGAGTTCGGGGCGTTTCATGGTGTTTGGTTGCGTTGGGTTGCGGCGTCCGCGTCTGCGGGTCGTCGCCGGGCTGATCGGAGTTGTCGCCATTGCGGCTACGATGGCCGCTTCCCCCGCCGAGGCGCGCAAGCGTCGCCATCATGCTGCGGGCGGCGGTGGCTACACCCCGCCCTATGCCGCGATGGTCGTCGACGTGAAGAGCGGGCGCACGCTGCACGCCGTCAATGAAGACGCGGCCCGCATCCCCGCCTCGCTCACCAAGGTCATGACGCTCTATCTGCTGTTCGAGCAGATGGAACGCGGCCGCTTCGACATGGATTCCGAGCTCAAGGTCTCGTCCTATGCGGCCTCGCAGCCGCCAACCAAGCTCGGCCTGCGCGCTGGTTCCACCCTTTCGGTCGGTGACGCGATCCGCAGCATGATCACGCTTTCGGCCAATGATTCCTCCGTCGTCGTCGCCGAGAATATCGCCGGCTCCGAGGATGCCTTCGCCGAGATGATGACGCGCAAGGCGCGCTCGCTCGGCATGAGCTCGAGCCGCTTCTACAATCCGCACGGCCTGCCGCATTCTCCGCCGAACCTGACGACCGCGCGCGACCTCACCATCCTGGCCCGCGCCATCCAGGAGCGCTTCCCGCGCTATTTCGCGCTCTTCCAGACCCGCGCCTTCCAGTATGGCAGCCGCACCATCCGCGGCCATAACCGCCTGCTCGGCAAGGTCGAGGGCGTCGATGGCATCAAGACCGGCTACACCCGCGCCTCCGGCTTCAACCTGATGACCTCGGCCAAGGCGGACGGTCACCAGATCGTCTCCGTCGTGCTCGGCGGGCGCTCCGGCGCCTCCCGCGACAAGATCATGACCGACCTCGTCCTCGCCAATCTGCCGCGCGCCTCGACCAGCGGGCGCTCCTCGGTGATGGTCGCCGAGGCGCCTGAGCGCGAGGAACGCCCGCGCCAGGAAGAACGCCCGCGTCCCGAGGAGCGCGTCCGGCCGGAAGAGCGCCCGCGCGTCGCCGCCCTCGCCGAGCCTGCGCCGATCCCGGTGCCGCGTCCGGAGAACGTCGCCGCGCCGCAGCCCCAGCCGCTGCCGGTGGCCGCCCGCTCCTATGCGCCAATGCCGACCCAGACGCCGATCGCGCCGCCGCGTCCGATTGCCGCCGGCCAGCCGCTGCAGATCTCCGGCATGCGTCCGGTCACCGCGACCACCACGCCTTCGGCGATGCGCTGGTCCATCGGCGCCCAGCCGGCCGATGCCAAGGTCCTGCGCCCGCCGGCGAATGTCGACACCACCTCCTCGATCGCGCGACTGGCCGAGCCGGCCGCCGAGCCCGTCAAGGTCGCGGAGAACAAGGTCGAGGCCCCGGCCGCCACCATCGCCCGCAAGTCGGACGCCGTTCCCGCCAAGGCACAGGCTCCCGAGCCTGCCCCGGCCATGTCGCATCAGGCCGCGGTCGTCGCCTCCGGCAAATGGGTGATCCAGCTCGGCGCCACCGACGACAAGGGCAAGGCCGAAGAGATCCTGGCCCGGGCCCGCGCCAAGGCGGCCGGCTCGCTCGCCAGCGCCTCCGGCTTCACCGAGAAGGTCGAGAAGGGCGGCTCCACCCTCTTCCGCGCCCGCTTCGCCGGCTTCGACGACTCGAAGGATGCGCAGAACGCCTGCAACAGGCTGAAGCGTGGCGGCTTCTCCTGCTTCGCCACCCGTAGCTGACCGGACCGGGAAAGGAGTTCACGCCATGTCGCAGACCTACTCCGGAAGCCCGTCGCTATCCCCGCTTCAGAAGGATGTCCTTGGCCTGGTTGACGCGAGCGGCAAGGCCGCTCGTACCCCCGGCATCCGGATGAATCCGCTTCATCAGGGATCGGTGGGCCTCACGGACCGCCTCCTCGCCCGCCCCCTGCTGAAGCCCCAGGATCTCGTAGGCCTCCTGCTGCGACATCGTGCCCGTGCCCGGCGCGCCGCGCTGCCCCGCGTCACCGTCACGATCAGCGTCTTCACGCCAGCCGGGCGACCGGCGGTCGAGATATGCCTCTAGCAGGCGAGCCCCGTCAGGATCCCGCGCCAGGCAATCGCGCATCAGAGCGCCGAGATCCGCCTGGCTCAGGCTGTCGAGATCGCGCCCGGCATAAGCTCCGCTCTTGACCCGGCCCCGCATCGCGCCGCTGTCGTGATCGAGTTCCATCGCAAGCAGGACCGACTGCACCTGCGAGGTCGCGCCCGGCGCCGGTCCGGCGCGATCGGCCCAGGGAAAGCGGATGCCGCCCGGCCCGGTGGCGCTCCAGCCGAGCAGCCAGGCGCCGATGCCACCGAGAAAGACGGCCATGTCCAGCCGTCCGCGCACCATCAGCAGGGCAGCGACACCCAGCGCAGCGACCCCGCCCACGGTCTTGGCAAGCTTGGCGACGATCTTCGGATTGGCGCCGGCGAACAATTTCACCAGCCACCAGACGAGAATGAGAACGGCGACGCCGTAGAGCAGGCTCACCCGCGCCCTCCTTCCATCGCCGCGATCAATCCCTTGACCGCCGGGCTCGCGCCGGCGAGCCGCAGCATCGCCTCGCGCCCGCCCGCGGCATAGGCCGCCGCGCCGCGCAGGAGCTCCAGCAGCGAGGCCGGAGCATTGACGTCGAAGCGCGCATGGGCGCCGCCGGTCAGCCTCGCGATGCCGGCGAAGGCACGGCTCGCCGCCGGCTCGGAACCCTCCTGGAACACGAAGCCACGGATACCGCGCAGGCCGAGCTCGCCGGCCAGCGCCGCGAGCGCATCGGCATCCTCCTCCATCGCATCGCCGACGAAGACGAAGGCCCGGATCGGCACGCTGCGCGCCTCGTCGCGCACATGCCTCAGCACGCGCGCGATCTGCGTCTGCCCACCCTCGCAGGCGATGCGGCCCATCAATCCCTTCAGCCGCTCGGGCTCGCCGACCCAGCCGGACGCCCGGCACTCGCCGAGCCCGCGGAAATAGACGAGCTGGACAGCGAGGCCGCCGCTCTCGGCCGCCACCTCGAACATCCGGCCCTGCAACGAACAGGCGAGATCCCAGCTCGGCTGCCGGCTCATCGTCGCGTCGAGCGCGAAGACGAGGCGGCCCGCCGTTCCCGCCGCGAGCGGCGCCAGACGCTGCGCCGCGCCGAGAAAACGGTCGATCTCGCCCGGCTGCGACCGGCTGGCCGCCGCCGTCCCGGCGGCCTTGCCAACGGCAAGGTCATTCTTCTCGCTCATGACGCGACGGGGACCTTTCTGAATCACTTCCCATCCTGATATTGGCCACAGCGGCCGCATTTGCTACCCGTCCGCCAAACGGAGGACGCGAGAGTGGCTGGGATCACGGTTTTCGAGACGGTCGCCGCGATGCGGGAAGCCGTCGCCGGCTGGCATGCGGCAGGCGAAAAGGTCGCTCTGGTTCCCACCATGGGCGCCCTGCACGAGGGCCATATCGCCCTGGTGAGCGAAGGCCAGCGCCATGCGAAACGGGTCATCGTCTCGATCTTCGTCAACCCGACGCAGTTCGCCCCGCACGAGGACTTCAAGAAATATCCGCGCACCTTCGACGACGATTGCGCCAAGCTCGTCGCCGCCGGGGCCGATGCGGTGTTTTTCCCCTCGGTCGAGGAGATGTATCCGGCCGGCTTCGCGACCCGCGTCCTGCTGCTCGGCCCCGCCGCGGTCGGGCTGGAGGATCGCTTCCGGCCGACGCATTTCGAAGGCGTGGCAACGGTCTGCTGCAAGCTCTTCACCCAGTCGCGCGCCGACTGCGCCGTCTTCGGCGAGAAGGACTACCAGCAGCTCAAGGTCGTCACCCGCATGGCTGGAGATCTCGACCTCGGCATCCAGATCGTGCCGCTGGCGACGATCCGCGAGGCGGACGGCCTCGCCATGTCCTCGCGCAACCGCTACCTCTCGGCCGAGCATCGCGCGCTGGCCCCCACGCTTCATCGCGTCATGCAGGAACTCGCCGCGCGCATCCGCAACGACGATCCGCTCTTCCAGGCGGTGACGGAGGCGCAGAACGCGATCATCACCGCCGGCTTCGAGCTCGACTATCTGGAAGCCCGCCATGCCGAGACGCTGGCGCCGGTCACCGCGCGCACGGACGGCCCCATCCGTCTGATCCTGGCCGCCCGCATTGGCGGCACGCGGCTGATCGACAATATCGCGGTGTAGGCGCTCGCAGCGATCTGCGCCGGCCGGCTCGTTCGCCTTTGCCGCGTCTGCACCGTTTCCTGATGAACTGCGGCCCGTCTCGCATCGGGCGAAGCCGCATGCCTGCGACAGTGCCAAAGCGCGTCGGCCAATTTATCTTGATGATCAAGATAAATTGAAGTAAGCCCGCTCCGAACGCCCTTGGCAAGCGGGCGCAGGACGGGGCAACGGCGGTGGAGCTGATCATCGGAATGGCGATCCTCGCCGCCGCCACGGGGATCGGCGGCGGGCTATACGAGTTCATCGTGATCGATCCGGCCTGGCCGAACCGGCCGTCCCTGGTCCAGCCGAAGCATGGCGGAGTATCCCGCAAGCGCTTCTGGATCCCGCAGCATATCGTCTTCGAGTTTCTGCTCGTTGCGGCGCTGGTCGCGACCTGGACGGCATCCGGCGTTCGGCAGTGGCTGCTGGTCGCCGTCGCGACCCATGCGGCGATGCGCATCTGGTCAGCATTCGACTTCATCCCGAAGGCCCTCGCCTTCGAGCGAGCCGAGGCTGACAGCGTCGCGCCCGAAGCGGCCCGGCGCTGGACCAGGCGCAGCCGCTTCAGAATGCTGCTCGATCTCGCGACGCTGGCCGCCTTGCTCGCCGCATTCCGGGCAGCCGCCCAGAGCGCTGGCCTCTGATCGCCATGTCCGATCGCGACAACGACGCACTCCTGCGCCAGCTTGGCCTCGCCGTGAGGCGGATGGGCGCGCAGGGCGTGCTCAGCAGCGCCGCCATGGCGAGGCGTTTCGGGCTGCATCCGACCGATCTGGAGGTTCTCGACCTCATCTTCCTGCGCGAGACCGTCACGGCCGGCGAGCTCGCCACGGCCACCGGCCTGACCTCGGGCTCGGTGACGGCGCTGGTCGACCGGCTGGCGGCGCGCGGTTACGTCACCCGCCGCCGGGACGAGACCGATCGGAGGCGCATGCTGATCAGCGTCGTGCGGGCCGCGACGGCGCCGATCGAAGCAGCCTTTGAGCCGCGCCGGGTCGCCATGCACGCGCTCTGGTCGAGCTACGACGATGAGACGCTGCGCGCCGTGACCGACTTCCTGACCCGGAGTACAGAGCTGCTCGTCCGCTACACCGAGGACGTTGCCGCGCCGGCTGAAACCGGAACGATCCGTGGAGCGGCCGAGCCGGGCTGAGGCGCGGCACGACCCGCCCTCACTCTACAGCAGCCCGAGCCCCGCCAGCTCCCGCCGCAATTCCTCCGGCATCTCGCCGAGATCGCCGCCATACTCGGAGAGGTCGCGCGGCGCGTCCTTCGCCTGCAGATAGCGCCAGCCCTGGAAGGGCCGGAACGGGCGCGGCTCGACCGGCACCACCACCGGCTCCATGACCAGATGACAGCGCCCGATGCCCTCGCCATCGGTGAAGGGGCGGATGTCGGTGAGACGCTGGCGCGCCGAGATCTGTCCCTTGATCACCCAGTAGAGCGAGCCGCCGTCGAGGATCTCCTCGATCTTCTTGGGGACCATGCGGGTGGTGTGCAACTGCTCAAGCGGCTCGCCGCGGGCACGCCGCTGCGCCTGGCGTTCGGCGATCCAATCCTCAAGATCGCTGATCGATTCGGCGCCGACGCAGAGCTTGAGCAGATGAAGGGACATGGCCGGTAAAATAGGCTCCTCCGCGCCGCCGGGCCAGCCTCCCGCATGCTTCTCCACAGACGCTCCTCAACGGCCATGCGCGAGCACGTTGACCAGCCGCCCGAAGGGATCGCGCAGGAAAAAGCGCCGCACGCCCCAGGGTTCCTCAACCGGCCCATATTCGATCGGGAGGCCCGCGGCCCGAACCTTTCGCAAGACCGCCTCGAGATCGTCGACCTCGATCGAAAGATCGGGTACTGGCGTGCCCGAGCCGCCTTCGCTGGCAAAGCCGAGCTGCGGCCCGGCGGGGTCTCCCTCCGCCGCATAGGTCTGGATCCAGCCGTGATCCATGACGGGGTGCATGTCGAAAATGCTGCCGTAGAAGGGCTTCGCGAGGCCCGGTTCGGCCGTTAGCATATTCGCCACGATACGCTTCACCGTCATTTTCCCCTCCCGCAACTGGCTACGGACGTTTCATCATGCGCGGACTTGCAGGCAAGGCCATCCTCGTCACCGGCTCCTCGACCGGTATCGGCTATGCGATGGCGGAACGCCTCGTCACGGAGGGCGCGAAGGTCCTCATCCACGGTCGCGACAAGGCGGAGGTCGATGCTGCCGTGGCGCAGCTCGGCGACGCTACGAGCGGCACGACGGGCGATCTGGCCGAACCCGAAACCGCGCAAGCCATCGTCGACGCCACGATCGCCGCCTTCGGCCGCATCGACGGGCTGGTGAACAATGCCGGCATCTATCCGCGCGGCATCCTCGGCGAGACCACCGCCGCCTTCTTCGACCATATGTTCGCGATCAACACCCGCGCGCCGCTGCTCTGCGCCGAGGCCGCGATCCGCGCCTTCCGCGCCCAGAAATCGCCGGGCGCCATCGTCACGGTCGGCTCGATCAACGCCTATTGCGGCCTGTCCAACCTCACCGTCTATTCGATGTCGAAGGGCGCGCTGATGACGATGACGCGCAATCTCGGCAACACGCTCGGCCCCGAGCGCATCCGCGCCAACCAGCTCAATGTCGGCTGGACCTTCACCGCCAATGAGGACGCCACCCAGCAGCGCGAGGGGCGCAAGCCCGGCTGGCAGAACCATCTCTCGCTGCGCGAGGCGCCGACCGGCCGTATCATGCAGCCGGAGGAGATCGCCGCCCACACCGCCTTCTGGCTGTCGGAGGACAGCGCGCCGGTTTCCGGCCAGATCTACGAGGCCGAGCAGTACCCGATGATCGGCCGCGGATGAACGACACATCTCCCTCGCCCATTCTTGCGCCCTTCGAGCCCTGGCTGATGCAATGGCGGCTGGTCCCGGACGGCGAGCCGATCAGGACCCACGCCAGCCGCCTGCTGCCGGTCCGGCAGGATGGCGCACCGGCGATGCTGAAGCTGCCTGAGGTGGAGGATGAGCGCCTCGGCTATCGCCCGCTCCAATACTGGGACGGCGATGGTGCCGCCCGCCTGCTCGCACACGCCGACGAAGGCGCTGCCATGCTGATCGAGCGCGCCACTGGCCGGCGCTCGCTCTCCGCCATGGCCCGCAACGGCGAGGACGACGCCGCGACGGCGATCCTCTGCGACGCCGTCGCGGCGCTGCAGAAGCCACGCGGCCCTTTCCCTATCGGGCTGATCCCGCTCGAAATCTGGTTCAAGGACCTGTTCCCGATGGCGGCCGAGCGCGGCGGCTTGCTGGCGCGATCGGCCGCTATCGCGAGCGAATTGCTGCCGGCTCAGCAGGACATCCTCCCGCTCCATGCCGATTGCCACCACGACAACGTCCTCGATTTCGAAGAGCGCGGCTGGCTCGCCATCGATCCGAAGGGCGTCATCGGCGACCGCGCCTTCGAATACACGATCCTGTTCTGCGATCCCGATCTCGGCGATCCCGAACCGCCGGTCGCGATCCTGCCCGGCCGTTTCGAGCACCGTCTGGAAATCGTGCTGGCGAAATCGGGGCTGGAGCGGCGCCGGCTGCTGCGCTGGATCGTCGCCTGGTGCGGGCTCTCGGCCGCCTGGTTCATGGGCGACGACGATCCGCTGGCGGAGGTCAATCTGACGATACTGCGAAAGGCAGCAGCAGCGCTCGGCGAATAGCGCGCCGTCATGCTCGCCCTTGTGGCGAGCATCCACGTCTTGAACACCGCATGGCATCGACTAAGACGTGGATGGTCGGGACAAGCCCGACCATGACGCGCTGAATCGAAACCTCAGCGATCGCCCGCAAGCGACTCCACCGCCTCGACTATTCTCCGATCACCACCACCTTCGCGCCCTCGGCCACCTGCGCCCCCGGCTCGCCGACGACCTCGCTCACCGTGCCGTCGCGCGGAGCGGTCAGCACATGCTCCATCTTCATCGCCTCGACGATGGCAAGGCGCTGACCCTTCACCACCGCCTCGCCCGGCGCCACGAAGAGCGCGACGAGCTTGCCATGCATCGGCGCCTTGACCACGCCGCCGGAACCGGCAGCCGCATCGAGATCGACCGTAAAGGGATCGAACAGCGAAACGGCCGTCTGCCGGCCGCGATGCAGCGCGTACCAGACGCCGCCCTCGCCCTCGGCCAGCGAGACCTCGTGCTCGCCCTCGCCGATCTCATGGCCCGGCAGGCTGACGCGGGCATCCTCGCCCCGCCACTCGATGCGCGCGTCGACGCGCTCGCCATCGACCGTGAGCGGCAGGCCAAGCGGCTGGCGCGGCATCAGCGAGAAGGCATCCGTCACCAGCCAGGGCGAGCGCGCCTCGCCCTCGGCCCGGCCGGCCGCCTCGACGATACCGGCGACCTGCCGCTCCTCCTCGAGCTGCAGGGCGACGGCCGCGACCGCCGCGGCATCGAGCGGCTGCGGCTCGGCGCCGAGCGCCTGGATGTTGCGGTCGATGAAGCCGGTATCGAACGGCCCCTTCCGGAACCCCTCCGCCTCCGTCAGCTTCTTCAGGAAGGCGAGATTGCTGCGCGGACCGGCGACGACCGTCTCGCCCAGCGCCGCGCCCAACCGGTCGAGCGCCTCGTCGCGCGTCGCGCCATGGGCGATGACCTTGGCGATCATCGGGTCGTAGAACGGCGTCACCGTATCGCCGGCCTCGACGCCGGTATCGATGCGGATGCCTTCGCCATGCGGAAAGCTCAGCGCCCAGAGCTTGCCGGTGGAGGGCAGGAAGCCCTTCTCCGGATCCTCGGCATAGAGCCGCGCCTCGACGGCATGGCCCTTCGCCTCGACGTCGTCCTGCGTGAAGCCGAGCGGCTCGCCGGCCGCGACCTTGAGCTGCAATTCGACGAGATCGAGCCCGGTGATCGCCTCCGTCACCGGATGCTCGACCTGGAGGCGCGTATTCATCTCCATGAAATAGAAGCGGTCGGCCTGCAGGCCCTCGCGCCCATCGGCGATGAACTCGACCGTCCCGGCCCCGACATAGCCGACGGCCCTGGCGGCTTCCGTCGCGGCCTTGCCCATGGCGGCGCGCACCTCCGGTGTCATGCCGGGCGCCGGTGCTTCCTCGATCACCTTCTGATGACGCCGCTGCAAGGAGCAGTCGCGTTCATAGAGATGGACGACATTGCCGTGGCTGTCGCCGAAGACCTGGATTTCGACATGGCGCGGCGAGAGAACGTATTTCTCGACCAGCACGCGGGCGTCACCGAAGGCGCTTGCGCCCTCGCGCTGGGCACTGGTCAGCGCGTCGTCGAAATCCTCGGGCCGGTCGACCTTCTTCATGCCCTTGCCGCCGCCGCCGGCGACCGCCTTGATGAGCACGGGATAGCCGATGCGCCGCGCCTCCCCACGGAGGAAATCGGCGCCTTGCTCGGCGCCGTGATAGCCCGGCACCACCGGCACAGCGGCCTTCTCGACCAGAGCCTTGGCGGCGTCCTTCAGCCCCATCGCCCGGATCGCCGAGGCCGGCGGCCCGACGAAGACGATGCCCGCCGCGGCGCAGGCATCGGCGAATTCGGCATTCTCGGAGAGGAAACCGTAGCCCGGATGGATGCAGACCGCGCCCGCCGCCTTTGCCACGGCTAGAATCTTCGCGGCGTCGAGATAGCTCTCTCGGGCCGGCGCGGGGCCGATATGATAGGCTTCGTCGGCCATCTGCACGAAAAGCGCCTCGGCATCGGCATCCGAATAGACGGCGATGGTGCGCAGGCCCAGCCGCTTCGCGGTGCGGATGACGCGGCAGGCGATCTCGCCGCGATTGGCGATCAGGATCGAGGGCAGCTTGGCAGCGATCGTCATGGAAGCGTCCTCGGCAACATCCTTGAAAGGCTTTTCGCCTTTATAGCCCGCCTGCCCCATCTGTCTGCGCCTTGTTGCGCAAACCGGTTTGGGCCGCTTCCGAATCCGCGCTCCGCCGCAACGAGCGCCAGATCGCCCATGTCGCCTGGAAGCAGATCCCGGCGACGACAAGGTCGAACAGATATTCCGGCCAGCGCACCACCGGCAGGGCACGGGCGGCGAGCCCGACCAGAGCGAAACCCGTGGTCGAGATCGCATCGTTGCGGCTCGACAGCCAGGTTGCCTTGATCACCGGATTATCCTCGCGGCGGAAGCGCCAGAGCACGGCAATCACGAGGAGCGCGATCACGATGGCGCTCACCGCGGCGAAGCCGAGCGTCCAGATCTCGATAGGCCTGGGATTCAGAATCTTGTCGTGGAGGTCGTAGAGCGTGTGCAGCCCGGCGACGGCCATCACCGCGCCGATCGCAATCGCAGCCAGCCGTTCGGCCCGGTCGTCGCGACCGAAGACGATGGCGGCGATGCCGTAGAGCGCGACGTCATAGACCCAATCGACGCCGTCCTTGAAAAGCTGGGCATTGCCGATGGCATGCGCCCAGGCGACCGTCGCCGCCGCCTGGACGAAGATGCCGAGCGCGATGCCCCAGATGGTGAGGGTGTAGGCGCGGGCGATGGCGGGATCGGGAGCCGCAGTTCCGCCTCCCTCGCCATGGGCGGGCCTCTCCAGACCATCCATGTCTTGCGCCCCAGCGACCATCCTCACCTCGTCATCCCGGACAAGCCGCGCCAGCGGCGCCGATCCGGGATCCATGCCGGAACGCGAACCGATCAGGTTCAGGCATGGATCCCGGGTCTACGCTTCGCTCCGCCCGGGATGACAAGCAAGCGGGACGGCCAACGGGAAGGAACGCCTCACCCCCGCCCGACGAGCGGGGCCTTGGTCGCCATCACCGTGACGAAGAGGATGTTGGCGTCGAGCGGCAGCCCGGCCATGTGCAGCACGGTGCTCGCGACATGCGCGACATCCATCACCGGCTCGACCTTGATCGAGCCGTCGGCCTGCGGCACGCCGGTCGTCATCTTCTGCGCCATGTCGGTCAGCGCATTGCCAATATCGACCTGGCCGACGGCGATGTCGTATTTGCGCCCGTCGAGCGAGGCGGTCTTGGTCAGGCCCGAGATCGCATGCTTCGTCGCGGTATAAGCCGCCGAATTCGGCCGCGGCACCTGCGCCGAGATCGAGCCGTTATTGATGATGCGACCACCGCGCGGCTCCTGTGCCTTCATCGCCTTGAAAGCGGCCTGCGTGCACAGGAACGGACCGGTCAGGTTGGTGTCGACCACCTTCTGCCAATCCTCCAGCGAAAGGTCCTCCAGCAGCACGCCGCCCGGCGCATTGACGCCGGCATTGTTGAACAGCACGTCGACCCGGCCGAAAGCCGCCTTTGTCCTGGCGAACAGGTTCTCGACCGAGGCCTTGTCGGTGACATCGGTCGGCACGGCGAGGCCCCGGCCCTTGTCGACGCCGGAGAGCGCGATCGTCTCCTCCAGCGCATCCGCCCGGCGCCCGGCCAGAACGGTGCGGTAGCCATCCTTCAGGAAGGCGATGGCGACGGCCCGCCCCACGCCCGAGCCGGCACCGGTGATGATCGCGACCTTGTCGTGCTGAGCCATGCGTTTCCTCGCGCTTTTGGGAATTCAATCGTTTCGCTCCCAAAGCATAAGCGTAGGCGCGCGACAAGGAAGAACGGCCGGCGCAACCCTTGCCGGCGCCGGCCGGGGATCGCGCGCCTCAGGCGACGCCGTAGCGCTTGAACCAGGCGAGCGCCCGCGCCCAGCCATCCTCGGCCTGCGCCTTGCGATAGCTCGGCCGGTAATCGGCGTGGAAACCATGCGGCGTGTCCGGGAAGATCACGATCTCCACGGTCTTGCCGGCGGCCTTCGCAGCATCCCGCTGCTTCTCGACATCCGCGACCGGAATGCCCGTATCCGCCCCGCCATAGAGCCCGAGAACGGGCGCCTTGAGATCGCCGACGACATCGGCCGCCGTCTTCGGCTGGATGTCGGTGCGGCTGCCCCCGAGCGGCCCGTACCAGGCGACGGCGGCCTTCACCTGCGGGTTATGCGCGGCATAAAGCCAGACGGCCCGCCCGCCCCGGCAGAAGCCGGTGACGCCGAGCCGCGCCGCATCGCCCTTCGAATCGGCCGCAGCCCATTTCGCGCTGGCGTCGAGATCGGAGAGCACGGTCGCGTCCGGCGCCTTCGAGATCACGTCGCGCACGATCGCCTGCACATCGGTCATCTTCGAGAGGTCGCCGAGCCGGGCATAGAGCTCCGGCGCCACGGCGCAGTAGCCGAGCTTGGCGAAGCGCCGGCAAATGTCCTTGATGTATTCGTGGACCCCGAAGATCTCCTCGATGACGAGGACGATCGGGAACGGCCCCGCCCCGTCCGGCATGGCGCGATAGCCAGGCAGGTCGCCATCCGCGGTCGGGATCTTCACCTCGCCGGCGACGAGGCCCTTGCTGTCGGTGGTGATGGTCTGGCCGTGGACGACGGTGGTGGCGAGGGTGAAGCCGCTGATCAACCCGGTCATGACGAAGCCGCGACGGGAGAACGGCTCCCTGACCAGCCCGTCCAGTTGCTCGAGCGTGCTTTCTGCTGCGGTCTGCGCCGGCGCCGTCATGTGCATCTCCCGTTGCTGTGGCGGGAGCCTGCCGCGACGCGGGACGGCTTGCCAAGAGGCGTCAGCACGGCTGCGGTCACAGTGGCGTGAGGAAAGCCGCCCTCACATCCGGAACACACCGAATCTCGTCTCGGGAATCTCGGCGTTGAGCGTCGCCGAGAAGGCCAGCGCCAGCACCCGGCGCGTCTCCGAGGGCAGGATGATGCCGTCATCCCAGAGCCGCGCCGTGGCAAAATAGGGCGAGCCTTCTTCCTCGTAATTGCTGCGGATCGGCGCCTTGAAGGCCTCCTCCTCCGCCGCCGACCAACTCTTGCCCTCGGCTTCGATATTGTCGCGGCGCACGGTGGCCAGCACGCTCGCAGCCTGCTCGCCGCCCATCACCGAAATCCGCGAATTCGGCCAGGTGAAGAGGAAGCGCGGCGAATAGGCCCGCCCGCACATGCCGTAGTTGCCGGCGCCGAAGGAGCCGCCGACCAGCACAGTGACCTTCGGCACGCGCGCCGAGGCCACCGCCGTGACGAGCTTCGCGCCGTCCTTGGCGATGCCGCGCGTCTCGACATCGCGCCCGACCATGAAGCCGGTGATGTTCTGCAGGAAGAGCAGTGGGATCCGCCGCTGGCAGCACAGTTCGATGAAATGCGCGCCCTTCAGCGCGCTTTCCGAGAACAGGATGCCGTTATTGGCGATGATTCCGACCGGGATGCCGTGGATGCGGGCGAAGCCCGTCACCAAGGTCGTACCGTAGAGTTTCTTGAACTCGTCGAATTCCGAGCCGTCGACCAGCCGCGCGATCACCTCGCGGATATCGTATTGCTTCTTGAGATCGGTGGGCACGACGGCTTCGAGCTCGGCCGGGTCGTAGAGCGGCTCGACCGGCTCGGCGATGTCGATATCCGGCCGCTTCACGCTGTTGAGGTTGCCGGCGATGCGCCGGGCGATGGCGAGCGCATGGGTGTCGTCGCCGGCATAGTGATCGGCGACGCCCGAGAGCCTTGCATGGACATCGGCGCCGCCGAGATCCTCGGCCGAGACGACCTCGCCGGTCGCGGCCTTCACCAGCGGCGGACCGCCCAGGAAAATAGTGCCCTGTTTCCTGACGATGATCGTCTCGTCCGACATGGCCGGCACATAGGCGCCGCCGGCGGTGCAGGAACCCATCACCACCGCGACCTGCGGGATACCTTCGGCCGAAAGCGTCGCCTGATTGTAGAAGATGCGACCAAAATGCTCGCGATCCGGAAAGACCTCGGTCTGGTGCGGCAGGTTCGCGCCGCCGGAGTCGACGAGATAGATGCAGGGCAAGCGATTCTCGCGCGCGATCTCCTGGGCGCGCAGATGCTTCTTGACCGTCAGCGGATAGTAGGTGCCGCCTTTGATCGTCGCGTCGTTGCAGACGATCATGCATTCGCGGCCGGCGACACGCCCGATTCCCGCGATCATGCCGGCGGCATGGACATCGCCCTCATACATGCCGAAGGCGGCGAGCGAACCGATCTCGAGAAAGGGCGAACCCGGATCGGTCAGCCGCAGCACGCGTTCGCGAGGCAGCAGCTTGCCGCGCGCCGTGTGGCGCTCGCGGGACCGTGCATTGCCGCCGAGCGCGGCGGTAGCGCGGCGCTCCTGCAATTCGTCGCGCAGCCCGGCCCAGGCTTCGGCATTCGCCCGCGTCTCGGCCGCATTCAGGTCGACCTTGCTTTCGATGACCGGCACGGGCGCGCTCCTTGAGACTTCAGCCTTCTCGGGAGCGTTATGGCGCGGCGCCGGGCAAACGCCAACCGGCGCGGACGCACGGACGCGACCATGCAAATCCGCGCCGAAGGATGATCTTACTCGCTGGCCTTGTTGATCGACCCGGTTACGCTGGGCGCCGCGACCGCGCCGATGGCTCCGCCCGCCACGGCGCCGATCGGTCCGCCGACAAGCGCGCCCGCCCCCGCTCCCGCGGCCGCGCCGGCGATGCGCTGGTCGGTGGTGTTGCAGGCCGCGAGCAGCGTCGCAAGGCAGCTTGCGAGAAGAATGGCTCGCATAATTCGTCCCCTTTTGCTCGAGGCATCAGGCCGAAAAGCGAAATCCGCCTGTCTCAGCAGCCCGATGCATCACCGAAAGCCGGGCCGCCAACGCGCCCATGCAGGCGCATCGCGGCCAGGCTCTGACCGGGCCGAGCATGGGTTTGCATGGCTAACGAAAGGTAAATCAGGCCGAGACGGTTGGGCCGAAGACCCGCTCGAAGGCTTCGCGCAGCACCGAATCGGCCTCCGGCATCGTCACCGGCAAGCCGAGATCGACCAGCGAGGTCACGCCGTGTCGGCTGACGCCGCAAGGCACGATGCCGTCGAAATGGGAGAGATCGGGATCGACATTGAACGAGATGCCGTGGAACGAGACCCAGCGGCGCACGCGGATGCCGATGGCGGCGATCTTGTCCTCGACACCCTCGCCCCGTTCCGGCCGGCGCACCCAGACGCCGACGCGATCCTCGCGCCGTTCGCCACGAATGTTGACATCGTCGAGCGCGCCGATCAGCCAGCCCTCCAGCGCAGCGACGAAGCGGCGCAGATCCGGCTGGCGACGCTTCAGGTCGAGCATGACATAGGCCACGCGCTGGCCGGGGCCGTGATAGGTGAACTGCCCGCCCCGCCCCGAGCGGAACACCGGGAATCGCTCCGGCGCGATCAGGTCCTCGTCGCGCGCCGAGGTGCCGGCGGTGTAAAGCGGTGGATGCTCGACCAACCAGACGCGCTCGCGCGCCTGCCCGTCGGCGATCAGCGCCGCGCGCGCCTCCATCTCGGCGACCGCCTCGTCATAGCCCGTCAGCCCTTCGGCCACGACCCATTCCACCGGCTCGGCGCCCGCTTCCGGCAGAAAGGAAACCGCCAGCGCATCCCGCATATTCACCATGGCTTAACCATGTTCCGTCCAAAGTTTACGGGCCGGTTTCTGCCGGCTGACCATGACCGAGCCTCTTGCGCCCAAAAGCCGCCGGCAGGCAAGTTTCGCTGGTCCAATTCTGAAGTAGGGTTCCGGAGGCAGGACTTGAAGACCGATCTCGATCTCGTTCCTGTCGAGCTTACCGTCGTGCTGGGGCAGACCCAGATGCCGATCTACAAGCTGCTGCGACTCGGCCGCGGCGCGATCATCGAGCTCAACGCCAGCGAGATGGACGAGGTCCAGATTCTCGCCAACAACCACCCCTTCGCCAAGGGAATCGTCGTGGTCAGCGGCGCGCGCATCTCCGTCGAGATCACCCAGATGCTGAAGCGCCCCACCGTCTACACACTCCAGAGCGTCGCCGAGGCGGCCTGAACCCTCTTTTTTCAGGAAAATGCGGCGCGCGTCGCTTTTCCACAGCGACGCTCTTGTGGCGGCGGATTCGATTTGCTAGATCGGCGCCGCTCCCTGGTTGCACCGCCCGCAACTGGAACAGAGCTGCGGTCGTGGCGGAACTGGTAGACGCACTACCTTGAGGTGGTAGCGGGGAGACCCGTGGAGGTTCGAGTCCTCTCGACCGCACCAAATTCGGACGATAAGTCCAGCGAACGGCGACCCTCTCGGGTCGCCGTTCGCATTTCCGGCCTCATGCTCGATTCGTCCCAGGCTGACAGGCGTCAGAACTTTGGTAACGTAAATCGGTTATCAACGTGTCTCGTCTGATCCCCGAGAATACCGCTCCCCGCATGTCACGCATCCGCATCCTGCCTCTTCTGGCTGCCGCCGCCGTTGCGGTCCTTGGCGGCTGCGTGGCGCTCGACACCGCCGGTGACCGGCGCCCGCATGCCGGCGTCGTCGAGGCGCACAGCTACCCGATCCACGGCATCGACGTGTCGCGCTGGCAGGGTGACATCGACTGGGCGGCGGTGCGCGCCTCCGGCATCCGCTTCGTCTACATGAAGGCGACGGAGGGCGGCGACCACATCGACCCGGCCTTCCAGCGCAACTGGGACGGCGCGCGGCGCGCCGGCATCGCCCGCGGCGCCTATCATTTCGTCTATTGGTGCCGCCCGGCCCATGAGCAGGCGCTCTGGTTCAAGCAACAGATCCCGAACGATCCCGACGCCTTGCCGCCGGTGCTCGACGTCGAATGGAACGGCCATTCCAAGACCTGCCCGCAGAAGGTCAGCCGCGAGCTAGCGCTGGAGAAGATCCAGCTGATGCTCACCGAGCTGGAGCAGCTCACCGGCAAGAAGCCGGTGATCTACACCGACATCACCTTCCACAAGGAGGTGCTGGAAGGCCAGTTCAACGACTACCCCTACTGGATCCGCTCGACGGCAGCGAAGCCCGAGACCCGTTACCAGAACCGTCCCTGGGCGATCTGGCAGTTCACCACCACGGCCAAGGTCCCGGGCATTCGCGGCGATGTCGACCGCAACGCCTTCTTTGGCAACGAAGGGCAGTTCATCGGCTGGCTGCAGGGCGAATACGACATCGCCACCCGCCGCTGGGAGAAGCGCAAGCCCGTGCCGCCGCAGCCGAGTCCCGGGCCGGATCATCCCGCGGCGCCAACCCCGATGCCCGTGGCGCCCGGCCCGTTCTCTCCCGCTCCCGCCCCGCTTCCGAACGAGGCCCCGGAGGACGTGCCGATGGCGCGCATTCCTGGCGGCGTGCCGCCGATGGCCTCGGCCTTCCAGCCTCTGGGCGACCAGAGCATTTCGGACTGAGGCTGCTGGACGCCGTCAGAGGCGCACCGTCATTCCGGCTTGCCCCATGATGACGTGCCTTTTCCCCAAAAAAACGGCGTACAGCAGCCCTGCCCCGCCGCGCGAATCCCGCCGGTTAACCAAAGCTGAAAAACATCCTGCGATTGCCGGGCAATTCTAACCGCCGCTTAACCACGCTCTCCGCATCTGGACCTGTGATGCAGGAGAAACACATGCCGGCGCGCAAGCTGACCCACGGCAGGATCTATCTCGGAGCCTTCGCCTTTCTGACGGCCCTCACCTGTCTGGCCGAGCCCGTCTTCGCGCTCTATCCGAAGAAGGGCGACAGCGCACCGCATCACGGCGTGCGCGATGCCCGGCGCAAGGTCATCCAGGGCATCGACGTCTCGCGCTGGCAGGGCGAGATCGACTGGGAGAAGGTCAAGGGCGCCGGCACGCGCTTCGCCTTCATCAAGGCGACGGAAGGCGGCGACCATCTCGACCCCAATTTCCGCCGTAACTGGGCCGAGGCGAAGAAGCACGGTGTCCCGCGCAGCGCCTATCACTTCGTCTGGTGGTGTCGCCCGGCCGCCGAACAGGTGCGCTGGATCAAGAAGCACATTCCGCGCGACCCCGACGCATTGCCCCCGGTGCTCGACGTCGAATGGCAGAACGGCTCGCAATGCGCCCGCAGGGTCTCGCGCGAGGATGCGCTCGCGAAGATCGAGATCATGCTCAAGGGGCTGCGCGAGCACACCGGCAAGAAGCCGATCATCTACACCGACATCAATTTCCACGAGGACGTGCTCGAAGGCGCGTTCAACGACCATCCCTACTGGCTGCGCTCGACCGCCGCGCCGCTGGCGAAGCGCTATGCCCGCGACCGCTGGGAATTCTGGCAGTTCACCACCACCGGCCGCGTGCCCGGCATCGCCGGCGATGTCGACCGCAACGCCTTCTTCGGCAGCGAGCGCGAATTCGAGGCCTGGCGGCAGGGGCGCTTCGACATCGGCCTGCGCAAATGGCATGGCGGCGAGCCGAAGGTCGCGGCACGCATGCCGCCTCCGACGCCGGCAGGCCTGCGCGCGCCCAGGGCGGCTGGCGGCGCCACGCTGAAATTCGCCCCGCCCGGCCGCATTCCCTCGCGCACGGCGGATAGCCGCGACGTCGGCACGACGGGTTCGGTCCGGCGCAATTGAAGCAGGCGGCGCCGGCTGTCACGTTCCTGTCACATCGGCGGAGCCCTGTGCCGCGCGCACAAGCCCTGCCCGTGATCGAGACGAACGACGATGCCGACCGATCTGCAATCCCAAACCGGCGTCATCTGGGCTTATCGCTTCGATACCGAGGGCCGGCCCAGCCTGATCGCGCGCGACACCCTGCCCGACCTCGCCCCGGATGAAGGCTTCGTCTGGCTGCATCTCGACCTCGTGCATACCCGCGCACAAAGCTGGATCGGCGAGCAGGAGCTGCCGGACGCGGCGCAGGAAACCCTCCTCTCGCAGGAAACGCATCAGCGGCTCGACCATTCGGCCCAGCTTGCCTGGGGCGTCTCGCATGACCTCATCCGCAGCATCGCCGACAAGTCGGACAGCGTCGGTGCGCTGCGCTGGGTCATCGGCGACAGCTTCCTGCTCACCGGCCGGCGCGAGGCGCTGCACTCGATCCGGATGACGGCGGAGGCGCTGAATCGCGGCGAGCCGGCGGAGAGCCCGAGCGCGCTTTTCGAGCAGATCATCGAATACATCATCGACGACATCACCGACAGCGTCGTGCGCCTCGTCGATGAAACCGACAGCGTCGAGGACCAGATCCTGCTGGACCGGCTGCATGACGGGCCGCAGCGGGTCGGTGCGATCCGCCGCACCGCCGTGCGGCTGCACCGGCAGCTCAGTGGCCTCCATGTCTTGTTCCGGCGCTTCGCCGAGACGCAATCCGGCCGCAGCGCCCCCGATGCCGTCAAGGCGACCGCAGCGCGCCTGCTGCAACGGGTCGACACGCTGCATCACGACGTCCAGTCGGTGCAGGATCGCGCCCGCCTGCTGCAGGACGAGATCGCTGCCCGCTCGGCCAACCGCACCAACCGGCAGCTCTACGTCTTGTCGATCCTGACCGCGCTCTTCCTGCCGGCGACCTTCATCACCGGCCTGTTCGGCATCAATGTGAAGGGGCTGCCCTGGGTCGAGTCCGAGGCCGGCGCAATCTATGTGTCGCTGGCCTGCATGCTCGCCGCGCTGCTGACGCTCATCCTGCTACGTCGCCGCGGCGTGATCGGCGACTGAGCCGCGCTGCCGCGCAAAGGCTTCACATGGCGGCTGGTCGCGTATTCACCTCGACAGTGACATGCGACAACGTCGGCAGGTCGGCAAGCAGCGCCTTGTAGGCCGAGGGTGATTTCGGCTGGCCGGTCACGACCGAGACGATGGCGCTGCGATGCCCGGGCCCGACCTGCCAGAGATGCAGGTCGGCGACCTCCGCGCCCTCGGCGGCGAGCCGCTCGCCGATGCGCTTCGCCAGCGCCTCGTCCGGCACCGTATCGAGCAGCACGGCTCCCGAACGGCGCAGCAGCCCGACGGACCAATGCGCGATCACGCCGGCGCCGACGATCCCGATCAGCGGATCGAGCCAGACCCAGCCATAATACCGCCCGCCGAGCAGCGCCGCGATCGCCAGGACAGAGGTGAAGGCATCCGCGATGACATGCATGTAGGCCGCGCGAAGATTGGTATCGGCGCCATGGCCGCCATGGGAATGATGGCCGTGGTGGTGATCGTCGTGATCATGGTGGTGGTGCCCGTGGCCGTGATGCCCGGTGTCGCCATGGTGATGGTCGTGCCCGTCCCTGAGCAGCCAGGCGCTTGCCAGATTGACCGCGAGCCCAAGCGCCGCGATCGCGGTCGCCTGGGTGAAATCGATCGCAACCGGCGCGTAGAGCCGCAGCGCCGATTCCCCGGCGACCGCGAGCGCGATGAACATCAGCAGCAGGGCGCTGGCGAAGGCGGCGAGATCGCCGAGCTTGCCCGTTCCAAAGCTGAAGCGGCGGTCATGCGCATGCTGCCGCGCGAAGCGATAGGCGAAGGCGGCGATGCCGAGCGCCGCCGCATGGGTCGACATGTGCCAGCCATCGGCGACGAGGGCCATCGAGCCGAAGACCGTACCGGCAACGATTTCAGCAACCATCATCACGGTCGTCAGGCCGACGACGAACCAGGTGCGCCGCTCGTGGCGCTCATGCTCGCTGCCAAGGAAGACGTGCTGGTGCTGGGCGGGAAAGCTGTTCGCGGCCGACATCGGTTCGCTCCGGACGGTCAGAGATATTTGGTGAGGGCCTTGAGCTCATCGAGCGACTTGCGCGCCTCAGGCGTCGCGACCTGAGCGTGGTCGAACAGGTGATGCTCGATATGATCGAAGATCAGCAGTGACTTGACCTTCTCCAGCGCCTTCTCGACCGCCTGGAGCTGCTGCACCACGTCGGGAACCGCCCTGCCCGCCTCGACCATCCCCACGACCGTGCCGAGATGGCCCTGCGCGCGGCGCAGGCGGTTGATGATGTCGGGATCCATGGCGTGGCTCATGGCCCATATCCTATCCCCCTGGATAGGATATGCAATAGCGAAGCCTCCACCGGCGATGGGCTGGGGCGGATGAGGGGTCGCACGCAGCCGGCACGGCATCACGCCAAACCGCGTCGGGCGCGGCTGCGCACTGACGCCCCGCGTCGGTCCGGCTATAACGACGGCAAGGGAGCCTCGCTCCCCACGACCCGCCGGGAGGTTCCGCCATGCTTGCCAACGCGCCGCGCCCCTTCAATTTTGACCTCGGCGAGACCGCCGATGCGATCCGCGACACGGTCCACGCCTTTGCGCAGGAGAAGATCGCACCGCGCGCCGAGGAGATCGACAGGACCAACCAGTTCCCGCGCGATCTATGGCCGGAAATGGGCGCGCTCGGCCTGCACGGCATGACGGTCGATGAGGAGCATGGCGGCTCAGGCCTCGGCTATCTCGAGCACTGCATCGCGGTCGAGGAAGTCAGCCGCGCCTCGGCCTCGGTCGGCCTCTCCTACGGCGCCCACTCGAATCTCTGCGTCAACCAGATCAGCCGCAACGGCAACGAGGCGCAGAAGCGGAAATATCTGCCGAAGCTGATCTCCGGCGAACATGTCGGCGCGCTCGCCATGTCGGAGCCCGGCTCTGGCTCGGACGTCGTCTCGATGCGCACTCGCGCCGACAGGAAGGGCGACGCTTATGTCCTCAACGGCAACAAGATGTGGATCACCAACGGCCCGATCGCCGAGACGCTGGTCGTCTACGCCAAGACCGATCCGGAAGCCGGCCCGCGCGGCATCACCGCCTTCCTGATCGAGAAGGGCATGAAGGGTTTCTCGACCCACCAGAAGCTCGACAAGCTCGGCATGCGCGGCTCCGACACCTGCGAGCTCGTCTTCCAGGATTGCGAGGTGCCCGAAGAAAACGTGCTGGGCCAGGTCGGGCGCGGCGTCAACGTGCTGATGTCCGGCCTCGACTACGAGCGCGTCGTGCTGGCCGCCGGCCCGCTCGGCATCATGCAGGCGGCGCTCGACGTGGTCATGCCCTATGTCCATGAGCGCAAGCAGTTCGGCCAGTCGATCGGCGAGTTCCAGCTTGTCCAGGGCAAGGTCGCCGACATGTATGTCGCGCTGAATTCCTGCCGCGCCTATGTCTATGCCGTGGCCAAGGCCTGCGACCGCGGCGAGACCACCCGCGAGGACGCCGCCGGCGCCATTCTGCTCGCGGCCGAGAAGGCGACGCAGGTCGCGCTCGACGCGATCCAGCTCCTCGGCGGCAATGGCTACATCAACGACTACCCGACCGGCCGCCTGCTGCGCGACGCCAAGCTCTACGAGATCGGCGCCGGGACGAGCGAGATCAGGCGGATGCTGATCGGCCGGGAGCTGTTCAACAAGACGAAGTGAGGCTAGAGGGCTTCATGCCCCTTTACTTCGCCTACGGCCTCAACATGGACCCGGACGGGATGGCGCGGCGCTGCCCGAACGCCCGGCCGCTCGGCCCGGCCCGGCTGCCGCGCCACCGCTTCATCGTCACCCGCGACGGCTATGCCTCGGCGATCCGCGATCCGCGCGAGGAGGTCCATGGCGTGCTGTGGGATTGCTCGCTCAGTGACATCCGCGCGCTCGACAAGTTCGAGGACATCGCCAGCGGTCTCTATGTGAAGATCAATCAGCCGGTGATCGTGCCCGGCGGCGCCAAGCGCGCGCTGATCTATATCGGCCGTTCGGGCGATCCGGGAAAGCCGAAGCCGGGCTACATGGAAGCGGTCATCACTGGGGCGAAACATTTCGCCCTGCCAGAGGCTTACATCGCCGGCTTGAATCGCTTTCTGATCGAAAATCGCCGCGTCGTGCTGCCGCGATTGTAGGAAAAACTCCGCAATTCGCTTTCCCCCGCGCGACCTCGGCCAGGCGTTGGATGTGGTGCCGACAGACCTAGAGCCCTTTGTAGTCGGGCACCCATCCATTCATCCTTTGGCGCGAAACTCCTCTGGTGCGAATATCGCGAGCTCCTGCAGCAGCAGCGGCCAGCTGCGCAGGCCGAGCGCGATTGAATCGAGATGGAAGAACTCGTTGGGGGCGTGAACATCCTCGTCTGGCAGGTTCAGGCCGAACATCAGCGTGTCCATGCCGAGCAACTCCTTGAAGATCGCGGTGATCGGGACTGTCGCGCCGAGACGCACATGGACGGGGTCGCGTTGCCAGACCCGTTGCAGCACCCGCGTCGCCGCCTGGACCAGCGGGTGGTGGCCCGCCAGCGTCGAAGCCGGCGAGCCACCGCCGATGCCGGCGAATGCGATGCGCACGCCGGGGCGAGCGACCGAGCGGATATGATCCTGCAGCGCCTGAATGGCCTGTTCGGGATCCTGTCCGGGTGCCAGCCTGATCGTGACCTTGGCGCGCGCTTCATCGGGGATGACCGTCTTGCTGCCGGCGCCGGTATAGCCGCCCCACATGCCGTTGACGTCGATCGCCGGGCGCAGCGTCAAGCGCTCGCGCAGGCTGTAGCCGGGCTCGCCCGCCGCGATCCCGCCGACATCGGCGACGAAAGCGGCCTCGTCGAACGGCAACGCCGCGGCATCGCGGCGGTCCTGCGCACTCGGTGGCGGCAGCGCCTCCATCAAGGCGGGGACGGCGATCGCCCCGTTGGCGTCGTGCAGCGAGGCGATGATCGCGGCGAGTTCGTGCAGCGCGTTGCGCACGGCTCCGCCATAGCGGCCGGAATGCATCTCCTTCTCCGCGCTGCGCACGATGAGTTCGAGCTTGGCCAGGCCACGCGCCCCGACATTGATCGTCGGTTCCGTCGGGCTCGCACGCCCGCCATCGGCCGAGATCATCGCATCGGCCTGCAGCAGCGTCCCGTAGCGGTGCACGATTTCGCGGAGGCTTGGGCTGCCGGTCTCCTCCTCGCCCTCCAGGAAGAGCTTGATGTTGACGGGGCAGCCTCCGTGCACCGCGAGGAACCCGGCGACGGTCTCGATCGCGATCGTGGTCGAGCCCTTGACGTCGGAAGCGCCGCGCGCATGCAGGCGCCCGCCCTGGATCGTCGGCTCGAAGGGCGGCGTCCGCCACAGGGCGAGCGGATCGGGCGGCTGCACGTCGTAATGACCGTAGACGATGATGGTCGGCGCGCCCGGCGCCCCGAGCCAGGCGCCATAGACCGCCGGATGTCCGCCGCCATCGAGCAGTTGCACATCCGACAGCCCGATCTCCGCCAACCAGTCGAGCAGAAAGGCGCGCGTGGCGGCCATGCCCTCGGCATAAGCAGGATCGGTGCTGACGCTCGGCAGCCTGAGGAAGGCTGTCAGCCTGTCGAGCACGGCGTCATGGCGCTGCAGGAGGTGGTCGACGACCGGCTCGGCATTCATCGGGACTTCCTCGACATGGGTGCCGACGGCGCAAGGCGCCGCCAGAGATGGGCTCTATTCCGGCTGGATGCCGGCGGCCTTCACGATCTCGGCCCATTTGGCGATCTCGGTCCCGACGAAGGCCTTGAGCTCGTCTGGCGTGCTGGTCTCAGGCTCGACGCCGGCCGCGAGCAAACGCTCCTTTGTCGCCGGATCGTTGACGGCGGCAGTCAGCGCCCGATTCAACGTGTCGACGGTGGAGCGCGGCGTCCTGGCCGGGACAAAGGCCGCGAACCAGGCCGCGAGGTCGTAACCCTTGACGCCACCCTCGGCCATGGTCGGCAGATCGGGCGCGAGCACGCTGCGCCTGGCGGTCGAGACCGCGAGGCCGTTGACCGCGCCCGCTTTGATCTGCGGCAAAGTCGTCGAGATGTCGGCGAAAACGATGTTGATCTGCCCGCCGAGCAGATCGGTGATCGCCTGCGGATTGCTGCGATAGGGCACATAGGTGATGTCGAGGCCGGCCAGGGACTTCAGCATCTCGCCGGCGATGCGCGACGAGCTCGACCCGGCACCGAAGGTCAGCTTGCCCGGATTGGCCTTGGCATAGGCGACGAACTCCTGGACGGTTTTGGCCGGCACGGCGGGGTTGGTCGCGAGCGCGAGCGTGATCGTGCCGAGCTTGCCGACGGCCTCGAAGCTGTTGATGGCGTCATAGGGCACATGCTTGAGCAGGCTCTGATTGGCGCCATGCGTGGTGTTGGTGGTGATCAGCACCGTGTGGCCGTCGGGCTCGGCGCGGGCGACGTTCTGCGCGGCGATGACACCGCTCGCCCCGGCCAGGTTCTCGATAACGACCGGTTTCCCGAGGTTCTTCGAGACATGCTCGCCGAGGATGCGGGCCACCGCGTCGGTCGCGCTGCCGGCCGCGAAGGGCACGACGAATTTGAGGGATCTCGACGGGAATTCCTGGGCACTCGCGGTGCCGGTGAGGCCGATGGCCAGCGCACCTGCGGCGAGCATGCGCAAAATCGATGTTCTCATGGATTTTCCTCCGCTTTTGTCGGTCATGTCGGGGCGGCGTCTTGCTGCGCCGTTCGATTGGGATCAGTCGTCCGGAATTTCGATGTCCAGCAGGGCGGAGCTCAGGGACTTGCCGTGGGTGTCGAGGGCGAGCGAGCGCGTCACCCCACCGCCCAGCGCCTGCCGGAGCACGAAATTGAGCGCCCCCAGCGACGCGATCTCGTAGCGGCTGACGCTGCCGCGAAGGAGGCCGGCGAAATGCGTCGCCACCCGCTCCGCCGTGACGTGCCGCACCAGGCGCGGATAATCCGCCTCCTCATAGGCGATCAGCGAGATGCTGGAGGTGTCACCCTTGTCGCCAGCGCGAGCATGGGCGATGGCGCGCAGCTTCATCTCAGCTCTCCAACATATGGATCGAGGGCTGGACCCGCTCGCGCGGCAGCAGCGTCGAGAGCACTCCGAGAACCTCGCGGACCTGCTTGGTGACGCCACCGCCGCCCGCCGGCCCGTTGGTGTAAAGGGTCTCCACCTCGCTGCCGATGCGCACCGCTTCATCCATCGTGGACGCGCGCCCGGCCACGCGCAGCCGCACCTCGTAGGGCTCCGCCCGCTCGCCGCCGCCGGCCGGCAGTCCGAGGCCGTGGAGCGCGTCAATGCCGATCAGATCGAAGCGCAGCTCCTGCGCCGTGAGCCCCGTCAACTCCAGCCGCTCGCGCACGATCTCGGCCGCCAGCTCCGCGCGGTCTCGCGCGCCGCTGCCGGCATAGGAAATCTGGCCTTCGCCCACGAAGCCTTCCGCGACGCCGAGCGAGACCTTCAGCGCTTCGGGCCGCGCGCGGCCGCTCGCTCCGGAGATGCGGACCCGGTCTTGCCCGACTTGCTCGACACGAACCTGCGAGAAGTCCGCGACGACGTCGGGGGTGAAATACGCCGCCGGGTCATGAATCTCGTAGAGAATCTGCTCCTTGCAGGTGGCGGATGTCACGCAGCCGCCCGAGCCCTCTACCTTGGTGATGATGGCCGAGCCGTCCTCGCCGACCTCGGCGAGGGGAAAGCCGAGCCGCGCCAGTCCCGGCACCGTCTTGAAGCCGGGATCCGCGAAATAGCCGCCGGTGACCTGCCCGGCGCATTCCAGCACATGGCCGATCAGCGTCGCCTGGCCGAGCCGCGGCCAATCCTCGAACGACCAGCCGAATTCATGCACCAGCGGCCCGAGGAAAAGCGAAGGATCGGCGGCACGTCCGGTGATCACGAGATCGGCGCCGGCGGCGAGCGCCTGTACGATCGGCTCGGCCCCCAGATAGGCATTGGCCGAGATCAGGCTCGCCCCCAGCGCAGCAGCGGGCCGCCCATCTTCCAAGATACGGCCATGACCATCGCCGACCGAAGCCGCGACGTCGTCGCCCGTCACGGCCGCCACCTTGTAGCCGCGCAAGCCGAGGTCGCGCGCGGTCGCGCAGACAAGCTCGGCCCCCGCCAGCGGGTTGGCCGCCCCCATATTGGTGATGATGGCGGTGCCGGCGCGGCGACAGGCCGGAAGCACCGCGCGCATGCGCGCCGCCAGCAGCGGATCGTAGCCGAGCCCTGGATCACGCCGCCGTGCCTGCTGCGCCAGCGCGATGGTGCGCTCCGCCAGACATTCAAAGACGAGGTAGTCGAGCCGGCCGCGCTCCGCGAGTTCGACCGCAGGCTCGATCCTGTCGCCCGAATAGCCCGCGCCGGCCCCTATTCTCACCTGTCGCATGCATCCTCCAGTTGCCAGAGAATGCCGCCGTAAATTCATAGCACAATTGAAATTATTCTATCTCAGTAATAGGATTTCAGTATGAATTTCGATGTTCGGCAGCTGCGGGCGTTCATTGCGGTGGCGGAGCATGGCAGCTTCACCCGCGCCGCGGCGGCTCTCAATCTCTCTCAGCCCGCCCTGACCGTTCAGGTCCGGGCGCTGGAGGAAGCGCTCGGCCTGCGGCTTTTCGACCGGAACACGCGCAATGTCGCGCTGACGCGCCTGGGCCGCGAGCTCTTGCCGGAACTGCGGCGCGTCCTGCGCGAGCTCGAGGCGCTGCTCGACAAAACCCGGCAGCTCGCGCGCATGGCCGGAGGGATGGTTCGCATCGCGGTCCTGCCCTCGTTCGCCTCGAGCCTGCTGCCGGATGTGATCGCACGCTTCCGCGCGCAACACCCCGAGATCGGCTTTGCGCTGCGTGACGTCATCGCCAGCGGCGTCACGGCGCTGACGCTCGCCGAGGAGGTCGATCTCGGCATCACCGGCGGACCGTTCGAGGATGCGGAGCTGGAGCTGATGCTGAGCAGCGTCGATCGGATGCATGCCGTATTCCCATCGGGTCACGCGCTGGACGATGGCACCTCGCCTTCACTCGCAGCGGTGGCACGCCACCCGCTCGTCCTGATGTCGCGGGCGACCAGCGTGCGGGCCGTGGTCGATGCCGCCATCGCGGCTGAGGGGCTGGTGGCGGAGGTTGCCGCGGAGGCGACCTACATGTCCACGGCCGTCGGCATGGTCCGTGCTGGAATGGGGATCGCGATCCTGCCCGAAACCGCAATGGAGATCAAAGCGCTGCCGATGCTTCGTTCGGCGCCGATCGACGATCCGCGGCTGGCGCGCAGCATCTCGGTGATCAAGCGCAGAGGCCGGACATTGCCACCGGCAAGTGCGGCCTTCCTGGACCATCTTGGCGTTGCGTTCGATGCGCTGGATCGCAGCGCAATGTGAGGCGGGTCCGCCTCTTGCCTTGGTGCGCTCTGCCCGCAGTCGCGGGTCTGCTTCCCGGCCTGAGCCGGACCGCGATCCATCGCGCTAGCGATCGAACAGGCCTTCGAAGACAAGGCGAACATCCTTGGACGGATCGGTCAGGAGTTCGGCGCCGTCGACGCCGAAAACCAGCGTCGCCCGCTTTCGGACATCGTATGGCGGCCAGGCGGCGACGCCGCCGGCATGGATGAAAGCCGTGACCATTTCGTGCATGCCACTATCGCCGGGCCCCTCCGCCGCGCCGTAAGGTCCCGGCTGATTCCAGATGAGGCTGAGATCGGCGACATGGGGTGCCTGGCCGGCGAAAGGCCCGGCCGCGAGCGGCCTGTCGTTGCGATAGACCCAGGTCGGCCGCCCGGCCGCATGATGCGCATCGGCGAGCCGGATCGATGGCAATTCGTATTCTTCCGCCGTCAGCAGCTTCAGGTGCCGCGCGCTTGCTGGCATGCCGGGCCACATCCGCAAGGCACGCTTCTCGGCTTCCGCCATGATCTCAGGCCCCAGATGCGCCAGCAGCCGACCATCCCAGTCCGCCGCCGAATGGCCGTCTCCATGCGTCGCTTCGCCCAGAAAGGGCGCGGCCTCGTCGCGCGCCGTCCCGATCAGAAGCGGCACGGGGTGGCGGGGCAAGAGCCGCTGGGGCGACCGAGGCAGGAATATCCCGTCGGTCACGGGGCGAAAGGGCTGGCGCCGGGTCTCGCTTCCGCTCAATCGCTCTTGCAGGGCAATGAGGCCGGCAGCCGGGATGTCCTGGAGGTCGCGGAGGCAACCGCCGGCGAGGGCCAGCACCCTTTCGGCCACCGCATCCGCCGTCTCCCGGCTATGGACCGTGTCGCCGCCGCCGGAGCTCGAAAACGCCGCATGGAACAGGCCGGCCGCCGAGGGCGCAGCCAGAAGGGCCGCGACGTTCTTTGCCCCGGCCGACTCGCCTCCGATCGTGACGCGGCCGGGATCCCCGCCAAAAGCTCCGATGGCCTGCCGGACCCAGACGAGAGCAGCCACGATGTCCCGCAAGGCATTGTTGCCGCTGCCGCGGAATTCGTCACCGAAGATGCGCCCACCTTCGAGAAAGCCGAGCAGGCCGAGCCGATGGCCGATCGTGACGCACGTGATGCCGGCTCGGGCAAAGACCGCTCCGTCATAGACGGGCCGGCTTGTCCCCCCGACGGACTGGCCGCCGCCATGCAGCCAGACCAGCACCGGATGCGGCCCCGCCTCGGCCGGCGACCAGATGTTGAGATAGAGACAATCCTCGCTCGTCGGCACGGCGGGCATGGCGTCGGGATCGCCGGGATAGAAGCCCGGATCGGCTGGCTGCGGCGCTACCGGCGCGAAGGTCAGTGCCTCGCGCAGGCCGGTCCAGGGCGCAAGCGGCTGCGGCGGACGGAAGCGCAAGGGACCGATCGGCGCGGCGGCATAGGGCACACCCTTGAATGACCGGATCCCGCCGGAGAGCACGCCGCGCAGCCGGCCGAAGGGCGTATCGACGATGAGAGCTTCGCCGGAGAGCGCGCTTGCGGATGGATCGAGTGACATGGGTGCGGATGTGTCGCGGTGCGGCTGCGGCCGAGGGTCATGCCGGGCCTTCACCGGAGTGCCCGCTGCCGGCGATGCGAGGCAGCAGGCACTCCGGGAATTGCGGCAGGGCCGATCGTCGGAGGGCTATTTGCGGGCTATGTTCCAGTAGACCGGCGCCGGCGGGGTCAGGAGCCCGGTCAGATCAGTGCGATAGGCACGGATCTGATATTGGACGCCAATCGGGACATAGGGAACGGTCTGAACCGCGCGCAGCTGGATCTTCTCCGCCAGCGCCTTGCGCTGCGCGCCGTCCGAAAGGTCGGAAAAAGCGGCACGCATCTGTTCGATATCGGCATCGCAGGGCCAGCCGAACCAGGCCTTCTCGCAGTTCGAGCGAAGGCCAAGATGGCTGACCGGCTCCATCATGTCGAGCCCGCCCGGCCCCGAGATGAAGATCGACCAGCCGCCCTTGCCGACCGGCTCCTTGCTGGCTCGGCGGGCGACGACCGTCGCCCAATCCATCGCCTGCACATCGGTCTTGAAGCCGATGCTCTTCAGCAAGGCTTCGGCCACCATGGTGAAAGCGTGGATATTGGCATTCTCGGTGGCGTCGAGCAGCACCACCGGAGTGCCGTCATAGCCGGCTTCCTTCAGGAGGGCCTTGGCCTTGTCGAGATCGACCGCTGGAAAGCCGGCCTCGGTGAAATAGGGAGACGAGCAGACGTAGAAGGAGCGACAAGGCTTGCCGAGGCTCGGATCGTCGATCACCGCGGAGAGGAACTCCGCACCGTCGACGGCATGGAGCAGGGCCTGCCGCAGCTTCGGATTGTCGAATGGCGGCTGGGTCGAGTTGATACGGATCTGCTGGGCGACGCCGATATCGTCCTGGCGCTCGAGAGCGATGTCCTTCGACGCCTTGGCGAGCGGAATGAGATCGCCGGGAATCTCCTCGCTGATATCGAGTTCACCCTTGATCAGGGCGTTGATCGCGGTCTGCTGGTCCGGAATGATCTGCCATTCGACACGATCGACCTTGACCACCTTGCCGCCGGAGAGGCCGGCCGGCGCCTCCGGGCGGGGCTTGTATCCAGCGTTCCTGGTGAACACCAGCCGGGCGCCGGCCAGCCATTCGTCCTTCTTGAAAACGAATGGGCCGGAGCCGGTGTGATCTGTCACCGCCTGATTGGGTGGCGTCGCCGAAGCGACGCGGGCCGGCATGATGAACGGCACGGGCGCGCCTGGCTTGCCGAGGGCGTCCAGCACCATTCCCCAGGGCGAGGTCAGCGTCAGGCGGACCGTCTTCGCATCGACCGCCTGCCAGCTCGCACCACGCTGATTGAGCTGCTGCCCCATGCTGTCGTTGACGCTCCAGCGCTTCAGCGAGGCGATCACGTCGTCAGCCGTCACGGGCTGGCCGTCGCTGAAAGCGAGGCCATCGCGCAGGACGAAGGTCCACACCTTGGCATCGGCAGAGGTGTCCCAGCTTTCGACCATTTGCGGCTTGATCGCCAGCTTGTCGTCCACCGCGAACAGCGTGTCGTAGACCATGTAGCCGAAATTCCGGGCCATGGAATCCGAGCCGAGGAGCGGATCCAGCAGCTTCACGTCTCCGGACGGTTTGACCTTGAGAACGCTCTCGGCGATGGCCGGCCCCGTCAACACGAGCATGGCACCGGCGAAAAGCGCCGCCGTCACTGTTTTCAGACTCATTGTCCTCCCCCCTTTTTATTGTTCGATGAAGTGATGCGCGGCCCTGTTCTCGGCCGCTTCCGCGGGTCGCATCGCGCCCCGTTGCAGATAGGCGTGGGTGGCTAGCGCCAGCCCGGCGGCCGGCTCCCGCCCCAATTCCGCATTCGCGAAGGTGAGGTTCACGGCTGCGGCTCCGCCGAACAGGCTGGCCTCGATGCCGCCGAGCACGCTGGCATGCATCTTTTCGCCCAATTCCGCGGGCCAGCCGGCCACCACCACCCGTCGGATCGGCGTCAGGTTGAGCGCATTGCCGATGGCGTGTCCGAGGCGCGCCAAACGCGCCGCGAGGTCGGCCTGCGCGCGCGCCGACAGTTTGAGCCGGCCGGCCTGCCATTCATCCATCGCCAGCAGGTCCTGCTCACGCAGACCGATGGCCGGCGCGACGGCGGCCGTGGACACATAGGCCTCGAGACAGCCGGAATGGCCGCAGCGGCAGCGGGGCCCGCGGGGATCGAGCACCATATGGCCGATCTCGCAGGCAGCCACCTCCCCGCTCGAAGCGAAGTCATCGACCAGGGCGGCGGCCACGCCATGGCCGACGAAGGTGTAGAAATAGGGGCCGCCGGCAAGATCGACACCGAGCTTCAGCCGATGGGCGACGGCGCGGGTCACGATCGAATTCGCCGCGAGCAGCGGCACCGAAGGCAGTGCGGCCTGGATCTCCCTCAGGAGCTCGGCGGGGTCGAGCGCGATGATCGGATTGGCGCGCAGATCCTCATGATAGCCCGGGATCGACACCGCGAGCTGGCAAAGCCTGATGCCCGCCCGGTGCAGATGATCGGTGAGCTGATGAAGAGCGCGGCGGTAGGTCGACCTCACCGTTTCCGGCTCTGCGCCGTCCGGCAAATCCAGCCATTCGGAAAAGCGGATCTCGCCGGTCAGCGAACCGACGCCGATATGGACACGGCTGCCGGAGAATTCGATCGTGCCGACATAGAGATCGTTACTTAATGTAAGAAAGGAGCTTGGACCGCCCTGGTAAGGCGCGGTGCGCTTCGACTCCTCGATCAGCCTCTCGGATTTCAGCTCGGCGACGATGCGCGAGATGCTCGCATCGGTCAGCCCGACATGATCGGCCAATGCAGGGCGAAACGAGCCGCCGGAGCACCAGAGATAGCGCAGGACAGCCGATCGCGTTTCCCGCCGGCTTCGCGGCTCCCGCATGCATCCTCCCGAGTTTATTTTTACTTTATGTAACGATGCTGCGGTGCGCTGGCGATCTTGTCAATATCGCCATACCGGCTCTCGGAATGGAAACGCCATGCAGGTGGTGGCAAGCGTGGGGCAGACAGGCCGACGCCCTGCTCGGCTCGGGGACCGGACGCCAGGCGAGACAAAAGGCAACCCTGCTTCCGGGCGACGAGCGAGAGGCCGCTGGCGGCTGGGCCCTCCCCGCAAACGTTGCGCAATCCCGATGCCGCATGTGGACGAACGCGCCCTACTGCGCGCAGCGCGTCTGCAAGGAGCCGCCTACGTATCTCGGATGGGTCAGCCGTAACGAGGAGAGCCGCCCGCGGCTCAGATATCGAGAAGCCCGGCCAGGCTTTTCGCCGCTTGCTCGATATCGGCTTGGAGGGATCGTCTGGCCGCCGCGGCATCCTTGCCCAGCAACGCCGCATGGATCGCCTTGTGGTCGCGATTGGCGCTCGTCCAGTTGTCGGTCTCTTTGAGCAGGTTGATGTAGGGCCCGATCTGCAGCCAGAGCGACTCGATGATGGCCATCAGGGCCGGCGAGGCGGCGGCCTTGTAGATGGTGAAGTGGAAGTCCCGATTGGCCGGCACATAGCGGGCGCGGTCCTTCTCGGCCTTCGCGGCGTCCATGATCGCAATCAGCTCTTCGAGATGGCGCAATTGCGCCGGCGTGATCGCCGCAGCGGCCCACTCCGTGGCCATGCCCTCGATCTCGCAGCGGACGCGCCTGAGGTCGTCGAGTCGTTCGGCGCTGAGCGGCGGGATGCCGACGGAGCGGCCAGCCACCACGGTCAGGGCCTTTTCGGCGACGAGCCGGTGCAGCGCCTCCCGCACCGGCATAGCGCTGACGCCAAAGGCCTCGGACAGGCTGCTCACCGTCACCGTACGGCCCGGCTCAATGTCGCCGTTCAGGATCATCTCCCGGATCCGGCCATAGACATGCTCCTGGATCGTCGCGCGGGAGATGGGTGAGTAAGGCAGCTCCTGAGGGCGCACGAGGCTCATCGTCTTGAAATCCAAGGTGTTCGTCGGGGCGACCATAGCGGTCGCGGGCTCGACATCAAATCCGCATTGCATTGATATATGATTTGTGATCTTTGATCAAAAGAAACGAGGCGCCGGTCAAGGTGCCCTGACGATTGAACGCCACCGCGTCGGGGAGGACGCTCATGATGAAAAAGAAGCACTTGATGGCTGCTGCCGCTGCGCTGGCCTTGTCCGCAGCCGGAGTCTCCGCCGCGCAGGCCCAGGCCAAGCACAAGATTTTCCTGTCGATGAGCTATATCGGCAATGATTGGCAGGGTGAGGCCGCCAACATGATCAAGGCCATGGCGGCGTCCAAGACGATGGCCGACAAGGTCGACCTGCAGGTCCAGGTCGCCGGCCCCAACGCCCAGCGCCAGATCCAGCAGATCAACGCCATGGTCCAGGCCGGCGCCAAGGCGATCATCGTCTTCCCGATCTCGCCGACGGCGCTCAACGCCGCGGTGAAGAACGCCTGCGAGAAGGGCGTGACCGTCATCGCCTATGACGGCGAGATCACCGAGCCCTGCGCCTACAATGTCGCGATCGATCAGGAGGAGGCCGGGCGCGTCACCGCCGAATGGCTGGTCAAGAAGCTGAACGGCAAGGGCAACATCGTCTCGATCACCGGCGTGCCCGGCACTTCGGTCGACACGCTGCGCACCAAGGCGGCAAAAGAGGTCTTCGCCAAGCATCCCGACATCAAGATCGTCAACGAGGCGGTCGGCATGTGGAGCCAGGCGGTTGCGCGCACCGAACTGTCGAAGATCCTGGCCACCCGCAAATGGGACCAGATCGACGGTCTCTGGATGCAGGTCGGCTGCTACACCGCCAATACCATGCAGATCGAGGCCGGCATCCCCGAGGACAAGCTGAAGCCCTGTGCAGGCGAAGGCTCCAATGGCGGGCGTGTGCAGATGCTGCCCACCGGCACCGAGGTCGAAGGCGCCAACGGCACCTACAAGCCGATGGCCGCGCCGCGCATCTCCTACGCCTCGCCGCCCTATTCCGGCGCGCTGGCGCTGAAGCTCGCCGTGGCCAAGCTGGAAGGCAAGGACGTGCCGAAGAAGACCGTCCTACCGCTGCCGGTCGTCACCAACGAGACGATCAAGCTCTGCCAGGAAGGCACCTGGGACGAGATGAAGGCGGGCTGCAACGCCTTCAAGCCCTCGATCGTGACCAATCCCGGCTGGTTCGCCTCGATCTTCTCGAGCGAGACGCCCGAGATCGGTCTCAACGCCGCCCTCGTCGGCCAGCCCGAGAACTGATCGCAGAATCCGCCGCGCCCGGTCAGGGCGCGGCAGGAGGATCCTGCTCGTTCCTTCAGCATCGGATTTTTCCGAAAAGTGGCTTCCACTTTTCGGCCCGGTGCTCCAGCGCCCGGCGGCGCCACGTCGCCCGGCATCCCGCTACCGCCAACGCAGGAAGGACGGCCGCCCGTGCTTCAGCGCGAGATTTCCCCTGACGGCGCCCCTGTCGCGATCGCCGCCCGCGACATCCGCAAGGTTTATGGCGCGACTATCGCCGTCAACGATGTCGGCTTCGACATCATGGCCGGCGACACCCATGCGCTGCTCGGCGAGAACGGCGCCGGCAAGTCGACGCTGGTCAAGCTGCTCTCCGGGCTGGTGCGACCCACCACGGGCGGGTTCGACATCTTCGGCGAGCGCGCGGATTTGCATTCGCCGGCCGCCTCGCACCGCTGCGGCATCCGCACCGCCTTCCAGGAACTCAGCCTCGTCCGCGATCTCAGCGTGCTGGACAACATGCTGCTGCCGACCCCGCCTCGCGGGCCGCTCGGCCTGATCCGGCGGGCGGAGGCGCGCCGCACGGTCGAGGAACATCTTGATGCTCTCGGCCTCAGCGCCATCGACCCACGCTCGGAGATCCGCGACCTCGATCTCAACGAGCGGCAGAAGATCGAGATCGCGCGCGCGCTGTTCCGCAAGCCCCGCATCCTGCTGCTCGACGAGCCGACCTCGACATTGTCGGGCAGCGACATCGACTGGCTCGGCACGATCATCGCCAGGGGCAAGGCTCAAGGTGTCACCACCGTCTTCATCTCGCACCGCATGCGCGAGGTCCGCGCCTTCTGCGACCGCGTCACCGTCCTGCGCGGCGGCAAGCATATCGCGACGCGCCCACTATCCGATGTCGGGGACGAGGAGCTAATCGGCCTCATCGCCGGCGGCAGCGGCGGCCATTCCTTTCCACCGCGCCCGCCGCGCAGCAGGCTTTCCGAGGAACCCGTGCTGGCGGCCACCGAGCTTTCGGTCGGCAACCGCCTCGACGGATTGTCCTTCGGGCTGCGACGCGGCGAGATCCTCGGCGTCGCCGGCCTCCAGGGCATGGGCCAGCTGGAATTGTTCTCGGCCCTCTTCGGCACGGCCGAAAGCCGCGGCGAAATCCGCATCGACGGCCGTCCGGTCAGCCTGACCTCGCCGCGCGATGCTCTCGATGCGCGGATCGGGATCGGCCTCGTGCCGGAGGACCGCAAGACCGAGGCGCTCTTCCTCAAGCTCGACGGCCGGCGCAACATCTCCTTGCCGGCAATCGAGCGCTACAGCCGCTTCGGCTTCGTCGACCGAAAGCGCGAGGAAACGGCGGTTGCTCGCGTCATGGCCCGCCTCAACGTGCAGATGCGCGCCCTCTGGACCCCGGTGAAGGCCTTTTCCGGCGGCAACCAGCAGAAGATCGCCGTGGCGAAATGGCTCTTCGCCGAAAGCCGCATCCTGCTGCTGTTCGACCCGACGCGCGGCATCGATGTCGGCACCAAGAACGAGATCTATGCGTTGATGCGCGAATTCGCGGCTGCCGGCGGCTCAATCCTGTTCCACTCGACCGAGACGGCCGAACTCGACCATCTCTGCGACCGCGTGATCGCGCTCTACCGGGGCAAGGCAGCGGCGCGGCTGGAAGGCGACGCGATCACGGAGGATGCGATCCTGCGCGCCATGCTCGGGAGCGAAGCCGGCGCACTTGCCGCGCAACAGGTTTCGACGCTGGAGGCCCTCTCGTGAGCGCGATCGCTGCCACGGCGCCGCAGTCCGCAAGCACCTCCCTCGTCCGCGGCTGGCTCGACCGCCTGCGCGGACCGCTGATCGCGATCGGCGTCTTCCTGCTCTGCCTCGGACTCGTGCGCTGGCTCAGCGGCGGCACGCTCGGCTATTACGAACTCGGCACGCTGGCTGCCGGCGGCGCGACGCTCGCCATCGCAGCGAGCGGCCAAACCATCGTGGTGCTGACCGGCGGCTTCGACCTGTCGGCCGCTGCCGTCATCTCGCTCGTCAACGTCACGCTCGCCGGGCAGATGCAGGACAGCCCCGGCTCGATGCTGCTGTGGACGCTCGCCGGCATCGGTGTCGGCGCGGCGACCGGCGCCTTCAACGGCCTGTTCATCGCGGGCTTGAGGCTCCAGCCCATCGTGGTGACGCTCGCCACCATGTTCATCCTGCAAGGCGTCACCCTCCTCGTGATGGACAAGCCCGGCGGGCAGATTCCCGGCAGCTTCGCGCAGGCCCTGACCGGCGACGCCATCCCCGGCGTGCTGCCGATGCCGGTGCTGCTGCTGGCGGCTCTCATCGGCCTGTGGCTTGCCTTGAAGAACACGCTCTTCGGCAAGGCCCTGCCGGCCCTGGGCTCCGACCGGGAGGCCGCCCGCGCCGCAGGGCTCAGCGTCCGGCTGCACGAGTTCTTCGCCTATGTGCTGGCGGGCGGGCTCTATGGTCTGGCGGGCGTCTTCATTACGGCCCAAACCGGCTCGGGCGATCCGCTCGTCGGCAATCCGATGCTGCTTCAGATGTTCGCGGCCGTGGTGCTGGGCGGCACCGTGCTGGGCGGCGGGCGCGGCGGCATCGTCGGCACGATCTTCGGCGCCTACGTGCTGATGCTCGTCGTCAACATCCTGCTCGTGCTCGACGTGCCCGCCTTCTACTCCTCGGTCGTCGAGGGCCTGATCCTCGTGCTGGCGGTCCTCGCCTCCTCCCTGGCGCGCGATTCCGTGCTGGCCCGCACGCTGCGCCAGGGTCTTGCTCGCGCCGCCGCCCGCCGGGCCGGGCGCCTGCCGCGCCAGCTCGATCTGCCCTCTGCCCGCATCGCCCTGCCGATGCACGATCCGGCGATCGAGCACCCAGCCTGGTGGCGCCGCCATGCCGAAGCGCTGCGCAACGCGGTGCCAGCCTATCTGTGCTTTGTCGCGGTCCTCGTGGTGACGCAGTTCGTGCTCGGCAACACGATTGTCTCCTGGCCCTATTACGACTCGCTGATCGTGCTCGGCTGCTTTCTCGCCGTCCTCGCGCTCGGACAGGGCGCGGTGATCCTGACCGGCGGGCTCGACCTGTCGCTGCCCTGGACCATCGGCCTCTCCGGCATTCTCTGCGCCGGCCTGCTCTCGGGCTCGGATGCCGCGCTGGTCTATGCCGTGCCCGCCGTGCTCGCGCTCGGCGCGCTGATCGGCCTCGTCAACGGGCTCGGCATCGTCGCGCTCGGCCTCTCGCCGATCGTGATGACGCTGGCAATGAACGGCATCCTGCAAGGAGCGGCGCTGGTCTATTCCGGCGGGACGCCAAACGGCTTCGCCTCGCCCGCCTTGCGCTGGTTCATGACCGCGAAAATCTTCGGCGTGACGCCGGTCGTGCCGCTCGTGGTGCTTTTCGCCGCCGGTGCCTCGATCCTGCTCGGACGCACCGTCTTCGGCCGGCGGATCTACGCCATCGGCAATGGCGAGCGCCCGGCGGAGCTTTCCGGCGTTCCGGTCAAGGCGACGCTGGTCAAGGTCTACATGCTCTCGGGCGCCTGCGCCGCGCTGGTCGGCATCATGCTCGCGGGTTTCTCCGGTCAGGCGAGCCTGGGCATGGGCGACGACTACCTGCTGCCCTCGATCGCGGTCGTCGTGGTCGGCGGCGCGCTCATCACCGGCGGGCGCGGTTCCTATCTCGGCATGCTCGGCGGCGTGCTGCTGCTGACCGCGCTCCAGACCCTGCTCGCCGGAACCACCCTGCCCTATGCCACGCGCGCCATCCTCTATGGCGTCGTGGTGCTCGGCGCCGTCGTGGCGCTGCGCGAACGCGCGCATTGAGGAGACGCAAGACGATGCCAGCACTCGCCCTGAAGCCCGGCCTTCGCGTCGTCGTCACGGCCGGCGCCTCCGGCATCGGCCGTGCCATCGCCGATCTGCTGATCGAGAACGGCGCACGCGTCCATATCTGCGACATCGATGAGAGGCATCTCGCCGATTTCCGCGCCGCCCATCCCGGCCACGGCGCGACGACCTGCAATGTCGCGGATGACGACGACGTGGCGCGGCTGTTCGACGAGGCTCAGGCCACGCTCGGCGGGCTCGACGCGCTGATCAACAATGCCGGCATCGCCGGGCCGACCGGCGGCGTCGACGAGATCGACCCGCGCGAGTGGCGGCGCACCATCGACATCTGCCTGACCGGCCAGTTTCTCTGCACGCGGCTTGCCGTGCCGATGCTGAAGGCGGCGGGTGGCGGCGCCATCGTCAACATGTCGTCCTCCGCCGGGCGCTTCGGCTACGCCTTCCGCACCCCCTACTCCGCCGCGAAATGGGGCATCATCGGCCTGACGCAGTCGCTCGCGAAGGAGCTGGGCCCGGCCAATATCCGCGTCAACGCCATCCTGCCCGGCATCATCAAGGGGCCGCGCATGGACGGCGTCATCCAGGCCCGCGCCGACCAGGTCGGCGTATCGTTCGCAGAGATGCGCGAGCAGTATCTCCAGCGCATCTCGCTGCGCCGCATGACCGACGCCGAGGACGTCGCGGCGATGACGCTCTTCCTGCTGACGCCGGCCGGCAACAACCTCTCCGGCCAGTCTTTCCCCGTCGACGGCAATCTGGAGTCGCTATGAGAACGACCATCGTCGGCTCCGGCCTGATCGGCCGCTCCTGGGCGATCAGCTTCGCCCGCGCCGGGCATGACGTCCGGCTCTGGGATCGCGATCCGAAGGCGCCGCGTGCCGCGCTCGAATTCGCGGCATCCGTCCTGCCCGAGCTCGCGGCCAACGGCCTGCTCGACGGCCAGGAGCCGGCCGAGGTGCTGGCGCGGCTGCAACCCGTGGACGCCCTCGACGAGGCGCTCGCCGGCACCGACCATGTGCAGGAAAGCACGGCGGAGATCGTCGAGAGCAAGCGTGCGGTCTTCGCCGATCTCGACCGGCTGGCCCCATCGCACGCCGTGATCGCCAGCTCGACTTCGGCGATCCTGCCCTCGCGCTTCATGGACCATGTCGCAGGCCGCGGCCGCTGCCTCGTCTGCCACCCGATTAACCCGCCCTATCTCGTGCCGGCGGTCGAGGTTTGCCCCTCGCCCTGGACGGCACCGGAAACGGTCGAGAAGGCTGCCGCCTTCATGCGCGGCTGCGGACAGCAGCCGCTGGTGATGAAGCGCGAGATCGACGGCTTCATCATGAACCGGATGCAGGGCGCGCTGCTCGACGAGGCCTTCCGGCTCGTCGCCGACGGCATCGCCGATGTCGAGGATGTCGATATCGGCATCCGCGAGGGGCTCGCGCTGCGCTGGTCCTTCATCGGCCCGTTCGAGACGATCGACCTCAATGCGCCCGGCGGCGTGCGTGACTACGCCCAGCGCTACCAGCACATCTATAGCGGCATCGCCGCTGAGCTCGCCGGCCGCCGCGCCGACTGGAGCGGGCCGCTGATGGACGAGGTCGAAGGCCAGCGCGCTGCGCGCCTCTCCCGCGACGACCTCGCCCAGCGCCAGATCTGGCGAGACCGGCGCCTGATGGCGCTCGCCGCCCATAAGCGCGCCGCCGCGCGCGACATCGGAGAATAGGAGTCCATCATGGCGAAAGCCCGCAAGGTCATCATCTCCTGCGCCGTCACCGGCGCGATCCATACGCCCTCGATGTCGCCCTACCTGCCGGTGACGCCGGAGGAGATCGCGGACGCGGCGATCGGCGCGGCTGAAGCCGGCGCTGCGATCGTCCATCTTCACGCCCGCGATCCGCAGACCGGCGCGCCGGACCAGACTCCAGAGGCCTTCGCCCGCTTCCTGCCGATCATCCGCCAGCGCAGCGATTGCGTCGTCAACATCACCACCGGCGGCGCCCCGACCATGACGATCGAGGAGCGCGTGAAGCCGGCCGCGACCTTCAAGCCGGAGCTGGCCTCGCTCAATCTCGGCTCGATGAATTTCGGCCTCTTCGGCATGCTCGACCGCTTCAAGGACCTGAAGCACGACTGGGAGCGGACCTATCTCGCCAACAAGGAGATCATCTTCCGCAACACCTTCGGGCAGATCGAGCACATCCTGACCACCTGCGCCGGCAGCGGCACGCGCTTCGAATTCGAGTGCTACGACACTGCCCATCTTTACAATCTCAAATACTTCCTCGACCGCGGGCTGGTGCAGGGGCCGCTCTTCATCCAGACGGTGTTCGGGCTGCAGGGCGGCATCGGCAACCACCCCGACGACATCGCGCATATGAAGCGCACAGCCGACCGGCTCTTCGGAGACCAGTATCGCTGGTCCGTGCTCGGGGCCGGTCGCAACCAGATGAATGTCGCCGCCATCGCCGCGGCCCAAGGCGGCCATGTCCGCGTCGGGCTGGAGGACAGCCTCTGGCTCGGGCCGGGGCGCCTCGCCGAGACGAATGCCGATCAGGTTCGCCGCGTGCGGCTGATCCTGGAAGGGCTGGGGCTGGAGATCGCCACACCCGACGAGGCCCGCGAAATGCTGTCGCTCAAGGGCGGCGACAAGGTCGCGTTCTGAACCATCACGGAGCAGGAGACGAACATGCGCATCGAGGTGCTGGTCGACGTCAAGACGACGCTCGGCGAAGGTCCGCTCTGGGACGTCGAGCAGGAGCGGCTCTACTGGATCGATTCCTTCGACGGCCGGGTCTTCCGCGCGACCGTGGACGGGCGTGAGGTCCGGGCCTGGGACGTGCCGCAGAAGATCGGCTCGATGGCGCTGCGCAAGGATGGGCAAGGCGCGGTCGTCTCGCTGCAGCGCGGCTTCCATGCTCTGGATTTCAAATCCGGCGAAGTCACGCTCATTCATGATCCGGAGCCTGATCAGCCTGCCAACCGCCTGAACGACGGCAAGGTCGACAAGCGCGGCCGCTTCGTCGCCGGCTCGATGGACACGCAGGAGGAAGGCGCCAACGGCGCGCTCTACAGCCTCTCGACCGACTTCAAGGTGACGAAGCTCGACACCGGCATCGTCTGCTCGAACGGTCCGTGCTGGAGCCCGGATGGCAAGACCTTCTATTTCCAGGATACCTGGTCCGGCGAGATCTGGGCCTATGACTACGACCTCGACAGCGGCGCCGCCACCAACCGGCGGGTCTTCGCCAAGGTGGATACCTCGAAAGGTGGCGCGGCGGACGGCTCGACCGTCGATGCCGAGGGCTATCTCTGGAACGCGCTGGTCTATGACGGGCGGCTGGTGCGCTACGCGCCGGACGGCAGCGTCGACCGCATCATCGACATGCCGGTCAAGAAGGTGACGAGCGTGATGTTCGGCGGCCCGAAGCTCGACATCCTCTTCGTGACCTCGATGGCCAAGCCCCCGCTGCCGCGCTTCCCTGGGGACGGCGTGCTGCGCGGCAGCCTCTTCGCGATCTACGATCTCGGCATTCGCGGCCTGCCGGAGATGCGGTTCGGGGCATGAAGAATCCCAACATTCGGCCGGGATCAGGCAGTTAGCCTTGGGGTTGCGCAGCCGCTCGAACGGCAGCTCCCGCCCATAGAGGGAGCATGGCCGCGAGCGGACGCATCGAAGTTCAACGGCAGGGCGAGTTCGTCGTCAACGCTTCCCTTGCCTTGTCCACTTCTGGTGTGGCTGGAGCAGCCATGCCATCCTGCCCGCTGCGGCGGAGGACATGCAATGGAGTTGAAGTGGCTGGAAGACATCCTGAGCCTGTCGACGACGCTCAGCTTCTCGCGCTCCGCCGTTGAGCGGAACATCACGCAATCCGCCCTGAGCCGCCGGGTCAAACAGCTGGAGGAATGGCTCGGCCTGCCGCTGTTCGACCGCAGCAGTTATCCGATCCGCCTCACCGAAGCCGGCCGGACCTTCCTTCCGCGTGCCCAGGACATCCTCAGGCAGGTGCAGGACGCGCGTCGGGAGGTCCGCCAGCTGCACGAAGACGAGTCGGAAACGCTGACCTTCGCCACGCTCAACACCCTGTCCCTGACCTATTTCCCCAGCCTGATCCACCGCATCGAAGACAAACTCGGCCCGCTGAAGACGCGATTCTGCGATCAACGCTCATCCTTCGACGGCAATGTCGCACTGCTCAATCATGGCGAATGCGATTTCCTGCTGACCTATGCGCATCCGGCCGTGCCGCCCGAACTGGACGCCGAACACTTCGTCTACCGCCACCTCGGCGCCGAACGAGCGATCCCCGTCTCGATCCCCGACAGCGCTGGCGAGCCGCTCCACGCCTTCCGCTGCGGCGGTGCGCCGGTGCGCCTGCTGAGCTATGGCAACGCCTCCTTCTTCGCGCGCCGGCTTGCCTTGCTCTTCGCCGAGCGGCCGACACCGCTGGTCACCGTCTACGAGAATCCGATGTCGGTTGGCCTCAAGGCCATGGTCCTGGCCGGACATGGCGTCGCCTGGGTGCCCGAGAGCCTTGTCGTCGAGGAATTGCGCAGCGGCCAGCTCGTGCCGGCGGCCGACCCCTCATGGTATATCTCGGCCGAAATCCGGCTCTATCGGGCAAGGCAGCGGAGCCGCCTTCCCGTCGAGCAGTTCTGGGCCGCCATCGCGGATGACGGCCAGCCAGCACGCCCGGACGATCCGCCCCGCCCTGCCTTCAGTCGACGCGGCTATGCGCGCCCGGCTTCCGCGGGTTCCGACAGCAAGCTGTCGAGATCGGCCATGGCGTCGATATCGGCGAGCCGGGCGTAAAGCGCGGCGCCGCCCGGCATCCCGGCGCAACAATCCCGGAACTTCGCTTCCCGGTCGTCATCGTCGAACGGATCGGCGATCGAGCCCTTGGCCTCCAGCCGATCGGCCTTGAGCACGCGCCCGTCCTTGAGGCTGATGGTGACGCGATGCGGCTGGCGCCCCGCCACCTCCTCGCTCTTGTCGTAGGACCGCATCACCGTCAGCGGCAACAGCCGCCGGACCTCCGGGCGCGCGACCGCTTCCGGCGTGAAATCGGCCAGCGACAGCCGGTCCTGCAAGAGCGCGAGCGCGACGCAGTAATGCATCGAGAAGCGGCCCTGCATCTCGTCCTGCGGATCGGGATAGGCGAGATTGCGCGCATTGGCGATGCCGACCAGCGTGTCCACCGCCTCGACATCCGCGGCGGAGAAGCCATTTTTTGCCTTGAGGTCGAGGATCGCATCGACCGCAAGGTGCGTCGAGCCGCAGCAGGGATGGCGCTTCGGGGTCAGTCCGTCGCTTTCGATGACATGCGGCGCTGCCAGCACCATCCGCTCCCAGCCGACGGCGCTGTCGTCGCCGAACAATTCGGCAAAGCCCATCGGGCATTCCAGGATGTCGAGGCGCCCGGTCATCCCCGCTGCCGCGAGTGCAGCCGCATCGACGGCATTGCGCGCCGCGAGCCCGGCATGCAGCGGCTTGGCCGGCGTGCCGAACTGGCCCTTCGGGCCGGCTGCCATGCTGGCGGCAACGCTCATCGCGCGGGCGATGCCCGCCCCGTCGAGCCCCATCAGCCAGGCCGTGCCCGCCGCCGTCCCGATCGCGCCGACCGTCGAGGTCGCGTGCCAGCCGATGGTGTAATGCGCCGGGTTGATGCCGCGCCCGACGGCGGCCTGCGCCTCTAGCCCGACGAGATAGGCGTCGACGAAGGCCCGCCCGCTCGCCCCGCGCCCCTGCGCCACCGCGAGCAGCGCCGGCACCAGCACCGCCGAGGCATGGGTGATGCCCGGCCTGAAATTATCGTCATAATCGAGCGCATGCGCCGCCGTTCCGTTGACCAGCGCGGCGATCGCCTCGGTCGCCCTGCCACCGCCCGCAACCGCCGCAGCGCCCCGCGGGCCGATCCCGGAAGCGAAGGCCTGACGCACGGCCTGCGTCGCCTGATCGCCAACCCCGGCCAGCATGCAGCCCACGGTATCGGTGATGGCGTGATGCGCTCGCAATCGGGCCAGTGGCGAGAAGGCTGGCGCGGAGCGGCTCCACTCCGCGATACGTTCGATGGCGCTCGGCATGATCACTCCCGGTCGGTCTTGCGATGGCAAACGCTGCTCAACTCTGCCGGCGCGCTTCGAGGATCAGGCGCAGCAGGCGGCCGAAGGCGAAACGGCTCACCTCCGTGCCCTTGATATCGGTGTTGACGCGGTGGACGATGACGAGGTCGAGCGACGGAATGACGAGGCAGGTCTGCCCGCCGACGCCCTGGGCGCTGTAGCTGCCGGCCGGCAGCACGACTCCGGGGAAGCCCGTGCCGGAGCGCTCGGTCCACCACATATAGCCGTAGCCGCCGCGCGGCCCGGCATCGGAGAGCGGCAGCACGCTGGTCGCGACCCAGTTGGCCGGGACGACCTGCTCGCTCTGCCAGCGGCCCTGCCGCAGGAACATCAGGCCGAAGCGGGCGAGATCGCGCGTCGACATCCGGAACGGATAGGCGGGATGAACGGAGCAGTCGTCCGGCTCCAGCCAGCCGTCGCGCCGCTCGCCGTCGAGGCGGAAATCCTCCATGCCGAGCGGCCTCGCGATCCGCGCCAGGAAATCGTCATGGATGCCGGCGCCGGTCAGCGCCGTGAAGATCGTGCCGAGCGCGTTGAAATCCCAGTTGTTGTACAGCCAGAAGCTGCCCGGCGGATGGGAATGGCGCGGCGGCTTGATCGACTTCATCCAGGGCGATTCATAGCCGGCCGGATGGAAGATGCCGGAGCGTGCCGTCAGCAGGTCGTAGACCGTCGCGGCCTTCTCCTGGGCGCTGAGGCCTTCCTTGTCGTCGATGCCGAGATCGGCAAGCGTCCGCGACAGGTCGATCCGGCCTTCTTCCTCATGGATGCCGATCAGGGCGCTGAGGAAGCTCTTGCGGACGGAATGGCACTGATAGCGATGAGCGAGATCGCCGCGGCTCGCCACGACGCGCCCACCCTGCACGATCATCAGCGTCGCCGTCGAAATGGTGTCGGCGAAGCGCCAGGCCCGGTCGAGCCCCTCGCGCGACCAGCCCGCTGCCTCCGGCGAGACGGTCTCCCAGTCCTTCGCCGGCCAATGCTCCGCACCCAGGGCTTCGCCCCTCATCACTGTCTCGTCCATCATCTGATCCTCCGCAGCCCGGCCGCTCACGCGATCGGGCGATAACCGACGCTCGCCTCGAGGAACTCGCGCGTATAGGGCTCATGCGCCCGGCCGGCCCTGACATCGGCAGCGCTCATCTCTTCGAGGATGCGGCCCTCGCTCATCATCGCGACGCGCTCGCAGAGATGCGTCACGACCGCGAGATCGTGGCTGACCATGAGATAGGTCAGGTCGCGGTCGCGGCGGAGCTGCTTCAGCAGGTTGAGGATTTCCGCCTGCACGGAGACGTCGAGCGCCGAGGTCGGCTCGTCCAGCAGCAGCAGCTCGGGCTCGATGATGAGCGCACGCGCGATCGCCACGCGCTGGCGCTGCCCGCCCGAGAGCTCATGCGGGAAGCGGTAGCGGAAGGACGGCCCGAGGCCGACGGCGGTCAGGATCTCGTCGATGCGCTCCTGCGGCCGGTCGAAACCGTGGATCTTCAACGGCTCGGCCAGCACGTTCTGCACCATCTTGCGCGGATGCAGCGAGGAATAGGGGTCCTGGAACACCATCTGCACGCGCCGGAAGAAGGCCTTGTCGCGCTTATGCGGCACCTCGCGATCCTGGAAGCTGATCGAACCGCCATACTCGCTGTTGAGCCCGGCGAGCGCGCGCAGCACGGTCGACTTGCCGCAGCCGGATTCGCCGATCAGCCCGAAGGCTTCGCCATGGCCGAGCGTGAAGGAGACATCGTCCACGGCCTTCAGAGCCGAGGTCCCACGGCCGAAGAGGACCGAAAGATGGTTGACCGTCAGCGCAGCCGGGCGGTTAGCCGCCGGAGTCGTGTCGACAGCGCTCATGCCCGGCTCCCGCTCTGCAAGGTCGGCCCGTCCAGCCAGGCCGGGTCGCGGCTCGGCACCTGCAGCATGTCGGCCTGCCGGTCGAGGCGCGGCAGGCTGTCGAGCAGCGCGCGCGTATAGGGATGGCGGGCATTGCGGAGTTCCCGCGCCGGGATGTCCTCCATGATCCGGCCGGCATACATCACCAGCACGCGGTCGCAGAAATCCGCCACGAGATTGAGGTCGTGGCTGATGAAGATCAGCCCGGCGCCGCGCCGCGTCACCAGCTCGTCGAGGATGCTCAGAACCTGCCGCCGGATCGTGACGTCGAGCGCCGAGGTCGGCTCGTCCGCGATGATCAGGTCGGGCTCGGGGATCAGCATCATCGCGATCATGATGCGCTGGCCCATGCCGCCGGAGACCTCGTGCGGGAAGAGCTTGAAGACGCGGGCGGGGTCGCGGATCTTCACCGCCTCCAGCATGGCGAGCGCTTTGGCTTCCGCCTCCTTGCCGCCGACCTTGTGGTGCAGCCGGTAGGCCTCGGTGATCTGCTCGCCGACCCGCATCAGCGGATTGAGCGAGAATTTCGGGTCCTGCAGGATCATCGAGATGCGGTTGCCGCGGATGGTCCGCATCTGGCGTTCACTGGCCGCGAGCAGGTCGATCCCGTCAAAGGAGAGCTTCCTGGCGGAGATGGTCGCCGCCTTCGGCGTCAGCTTCAGGATCGTGCGCCCGGTCAGCGACTTGCCGGAGCCGGATTCGCCGACGATGCCGACCTTCTCGCGGCCGACGCTGAAGGAGATGCCGCGCACCGCCTGGACCGAGCGATGCGCGCCCTTGAAGGTGACGGAGAGGTCCTCGACCTCGAGCAACGGCTTATCCATGACGCGGATCCAGGATATCGCGCAGGCCGTCGCCGAACAGGTTGAAGGCCAGGCTGGTGACGAGGATGGCGAGGCCGGGGATGCCGGCGATCCAGCCATTGGTCAGGATGAACTCGCGGCCCGACGCGAGCATCGCGCCCCATTCCGGGCTCGGCGGCTGCGCACCCAGTCCGAGGAAGCCGAGGCCGGCCGCCGTCAGGATGATCGACGCCATGCTCAGCGTGATGCGCACCACGACGGAGGGAATGCACATCGGCACGACATGGCCGAGGATGATCCGGAGCGGCGACGCGCCCTGGAGCCGCACCGCCGCGATGTAGTCCGACTTGCGGATCGACAGCGTTTCGGCCCGTGCCAATCGCGCGATCGGCGGCCAGGCGGCGAGTGCGATCGCGATGATCGCATGGTCGATGCCGGGCCCGAGCGCCGCGACGAAGGCCAGCGCCAGCACCAGGCTCGGGAAGGCCAGGAAGATATCGACGATGCGCATCAGCACGGTATCGACCCAGCCCCCGAGATAGCCGGAGGTCGTGCCGACGATCAGCCCGAGCGGCGCGGCGATCACAGCCGTCAGCAGGGCGATGTAGAGCGTGATCCGGGCGCCGAAGACCAGCCGGCTGAAGATGTCGCGGCCGAGCTCGTCGGTGCCGAACCAATGCGCAGCCGAAGGCCGTTGCAGGCGCTTGGTCAGGTCCTGCGCGTAGATGTCGTGGGTCGCGACGAGGGGCGCGAACAGCGCCACCAGCACGATCAGAACGATGACAGCGAGGCCGAACATGGCGGCGGGGTTGGCCCTGAGCCGCCACCATTTCAGCGACAATTGCTGCATCCGCGCCTGGAAGGGCGAGGACGGAACGGGCGCCGCGAGCCAGGCCTTGAGGCCCCGCCCGCCGGCCTGGTCGATGGATTGTGGTGTCATGGCCATGCCTCAGCGGGTCCGCGGGTCGAAGACCCGGTAGAGCAGGTCGCACAACAGGTTGAGCGTGACGAAGATGACGCCGACCAGCAGCGTACAGCCCACGACGGCGTTCATGTCGCCGGCGAGCAGCGCATTGGTCAGGTAGCGGCCGAAGCCCGGCCAGGCGAAGACCGTCTCGGTCAGCACCGCGCCTTCGAGCAGGAAGGCGTAGGACAGCGCCACCACCGTCACCACCTGCACGGCGATGTTGCGGAAGGCGTGGCCCCAGACGGTGCGTGCCCAGGACAGGCCTTTCACGCGCGCCGTCACGACGTATTCCTGGCTGAGCTGCTCCATCATGAAGCTGCGGGTCATGCGGCTGATATAGGCGAGCGAGCTGAAGGCCAGGATCGAGGCCGGCAGGATGATGTGCGACACCGCATTGCCGAACATCTCCCAGTTGCCGGCAAGCAGGCTGTCGATCAGCAGGAAGCCGGTGACCGGCTCAAGGTCGAACTCGTAGGTGAAGTCGATGCGACCGGGGCCGCCGACCCAGCCCAGCGTCGCGTAGAACAGCACCAGCCCCATCAGGCCGAGCCAGAAATTCGGCGCGGAATAGCCGATCAGGCCGACGACCCGGACGATCTGGTCGACAAGGGAACCGCGATACATCGCCGAGAGCACACCGAGCGGGATGCCCAGGCTGGTTCCGATGACGATCGCGACGCTGGCGAGCTCGATCGTCGCCGGGAAGACGCGGGCGATATCGGCCATCACCGGCTTGCCGGTGGTCAGCGCCATCCCGAAATCGAGATGCAGCACGCCCCAGATATAGCGGCCGAACTGGACATAAAGCGGCTGGTCGAGGCCGAGCTGCTTGTACATCGCCTGATAGGCTTCCTGGGTCACGTTGTCGCCGAGCACGGCGACGACGGGATCGAGTGGCAGCAGACGGCCGATGAAGAAGGTCAGCGCTGCCAGCCCGAGCAGGGTAACAGTGAAGGATGCGAGGATCCGGCCGGAGATCTTGAGCCAGGACGGAAGAATCCGCACCGGCTCAGAGCTCGGGCCGGATGCCGCGATGGCGGTCCGGGACATCGCGGCGGCCTTACTTGGTCGCCAGCTCGTAATAGGTTCGGAAGCCGTTCCAGGTCCACGACTTCAGGTCCTTGCGCACGCCGGCGACGTTGTTCATCTGGAACATGAAGGCCATCGGGCCCTTGGCCATGACGTCCTTCTGGAGCGCCGCATAGAGCGCGTCGCGCTTGGCCGGATCGGGCTCGAGCAGCGCCTCGTCGACTTTCTTGTTGAGCTCGAGATCCTGATAGGCCGAGCGCCAGCTCGGATACTGGGTCTGCTTCGCTTCGAGCCGGTTGTCGGGGTTGAAGACGAGGCGCGAGGCGTTGCCATGCGCATCCGGCACGTTGGTCTGCCAGGCCAGCATCGCCGACTGGTATTCGCGCCCGCGCACCTTGCTGAAGAGCTGGGCATTGGCCATGCGTTCGAGCGAGAGCTTGACGCCGACCTTGGCCGCATTCTGCTGCACACTCTGGGCGATCGGGTTCGAATGCGGCAGCGTGCCGAAGATCATCGTCGCCTCGAAGCCGTTGGGATAGCCCGCCTCCGCCAGGAGCTGCTTGGCCTTGTCGAGGTCGAGCTTGAAGGGCTGGCCTTCCTTCGCGTCGAGCGCACCGACGGCGCCGAGCTGGGCGAAGCTGGCGCGCGGCACGCCGAGATGGGTCATCACCGTCTTGCCGAGGCCGTCATAGTCGATCAGGTAGCGCATCGCGAGGCGCACCTTCTCCTTGGAGAACGGGCCGTCGGCGACATTGAAGCCCCAATAGAAGAGCTGTGGCCGCAGGACCTTGTTGATCGTGATGTCCTTGGAGGACTCGAGATCCCGCAGGTCCTCCGGGGTCAGGTCGCGCGCCACGTCGACATCGCCCTGGCTCAGCAGCAGGCGCTGGGTGCCAGGCTCCGCGACATGGCGGATCAGCACGCGCTTCAGGCCGGGCGCCTTGCCCCAATAGCCGTCATTGGCCTCCAGCACGATCGACTCGCCGGCATTCCAGCGCGTCAGCTTGTAGGGGCCGACGCAGGCCGTGCGCGTCGCCAGATATTTGTTGCCGAGATCGCCGCCCTGTTCGTTCGCCATCAGGGTCTTCTTGTCCATCACCATGGACACCCGGTTGGCCGCGATCGACTGCAGCACGAGCGTCGTCGGATAGGGCTTGTCGAGCTTAAAGGTGACCGTGTTGTCGCCCGCGACGATGGTCTGCTCGACATTGTCCTTGGTGAAGCCGAACTCGGTCAGCGTCGCCGCGTTGCCGAAGTTCAGCTTGACGACGCGGTGCAGCGACCAGGCGACATCCTCGGCCGTGACGGGATTGCCGGAGGGGAATTTCGCGCCCTTGTGCAGATGGAAGGTGATCTCCTTGCGGTCCGGCGAGACGTCCCAGCGCTCGGCGAAGCTCGGCACGACCTTGCGCTCGTCGGCCGGGTCGAAATCGGCCAGCGTGTCGCAGGTGTTCTGCAGGATCTCGTTGGTGACGACCTCGCCAACCTGGGCGGGGTCGAAGGTGCTGATCGCATCGACGTTCCACGCCATCACCAGCGCGTTCTTCGGCGTCGCAGCAACGGCCACTCCCGCGCCGGCGCAAAGTGCGGCAACTGCCGCGGCGGAAAGCAGCCTGCGTCCGGCGAGGCGTCGCTTGATTACGATCTCGTCGTTTCGGTTGGTCATGATCTCGATCCCGCTCTTTGATTATTGTTTGATTGGAAACGCATATGTCGCCCGGGAGCAGCCTTGCGGTTGCTCCCGAGGTAGCGCCGACTCAGGCGGCAGCAGCAGGCCGCGGCTTGATCGGCGGCTTCACATCGGCCGGGATCGGGCAGACATAGGGCGTCCGCGTCACCCGCTCCTGATGGTCCTTCTTGGCGCGCGCCAGCAGCGTCTCGTCGCTGATCACGTCGACCGCGGTCGCCGCCATGATCTTGGCGGCATGGACCATGCCCTTGTGCGCCGCCGGCGCCTTGCCCTGCGCCGTGATCTGCCAGGAATGGCCGGGCGTGCCGATCGCATGGGTCGCAACCCGCGCCTGGATGGTCGGCACCTTCCAGCTGACATCGGCGACATCGGTCGAGCCGATCATCGGCACGCCGCGCGTGCCCTGCGGCACGACGAAATCGCAGAGCGGCGTGTTCTCGCGCGGCGCGATCCCGGTCTTTCGATAATCGTTGAGGATGTCGGCCGGCCCTAGCGTCGCCTGGATCTTGGCCGCATAGGCCTTGTCCGCCGCGTCGAAGGGCACGGGGCCGAGCCGGTCGATGTTCTTGAACATCGCGTCTTCCAGCGGCGTATTGCCGAGCATGTTGGAGACCGCGCTCATGATCGAGATCGAGACCGCGGTCTCGGTCATCAGCGCCGCGCCCTCGGCGATCTTCTTCACGCGCTCGTTGAGTTCCAGCATGCCGGCGAGATCACGCGCCCGGATGGCGTAGCGCACCTTGGCCGAAGCCTGCACGACGTTCGGCGCGATGCCGCCGGCATCGAGATAGGCATAATGGATGCGGGCATCGGACGGCATGTGCTCGCGCATGTAGTTGACGCCGACATTCATCAGCTCGACCGCATCGAGCGCCGAACGACCGAGATGCGGCGCCGCAGCGGCATGCGAGGCGCGGCCGGTGAACTGGAAATCCATCCGGGTATTGGCCAGCGACATGGCGTCGTCGACCTTGGTCATCGAGGACGGGTGCCAGGATATCGCGACATCGACATCATCGAAGGCACCGGCGCGCACCATGAAGGCCTTGGCGGCGCCGCCCTCTTCCGCCGGACAGCCGAAATAGCGCACGCGCCCTGGCCGGCCGGTCTTCGCAAGCCAGTCCTTCACCGCGGTCGCCGCCAGCAGTGCGGCCGAGCCCAGCATGTTGTGGCCGCAGCCATGGCCGTGGCCGCCGGCCTCGACCGGCTTCGGCTCGGCGATATTGGCCTCCTGGCTCAGGCCGGGCAGCGCGTCGTATTCGCCGAGGATCGCGATGACCGGGCCGCCCTCGCCCCCCTCGCCCATCACCGCGGTCGGAATGCCCGCGACGTTCTCGGTGATGCGGAAGCCCTGCTCCTTGAGCATCGCGATATGCTCGCCGACCGAGCGGTACTCGGTATAGGCGATCTCGGGCATGCCCCAGACGCGGTCGCTCAGCGCCTCGAACGGCTGCCGCTTCGCATCAACCAGCTCCCAGATGATTTCGGAATTCTGCATGGCTTGCGTCCTTTCACAGTCCGGGGGCGCTCAGAGATGCTCTCGCAGGAAACGGGCCACCCCGCCGAAGACGGTGCGCCGGTTCTCGATCCGGGCGAAGCCGTGGCCCTCATGCGGGATGCGCAGATACTCGACCGGCCGGCCGAGGCCGCGCAGCACCGAATAGATCATCTCGCTCTCGCCCGGCGGCACGCGGGGGTCGTCGAGCCCCTGCGCGATGAACAGCGGCGCCCGGATGCGGTCGAGCTTATGGATCGGCGAGAAGCGGATCAGGCTCTCACGGTCGGCGACCGGATCGCCATATTCCACCGCGCGCAGATAGCGCCGCCACGGCCCGGTCGTCTGCAGCAGCGTCAGGAAATTGGCGATGCCGTAGAACTCGATGCCGACCTTCCACAAATCCGGCTGCTCGGTCAGCGCCGCCAGCACCATGAAGCCGCCATAGGAGCGACCATAGACCGCGACGCGGTCATCGTTCACGTCGGATTGCTCGCGCAGCCACAGCCTCACCGCCTTGAGGTCGGCGACGCTGTCCATGCGCAGATGCTTGTCGTCGAGATGATGGTAGCTGCGGCCATAGCCGGTCGAGCCGCGCACGTTCGGCGCGATCACCATGATGCCCTGACTCAGGAAGAACTGCAGGTCGGCCCGGAAGATCGGGGTCCACTGCGCCTCCGGCCCGCCATGGACCACGACGACGGCAGGATAGCCCCCTTCCGGCGCCTTGCCGCGCGGCCGGTAGACGAAGAACGGCACGTCGAGCCCGTCGAAGCTTTTCGTGCTCGCAACGGTCGGCTCGACGAAAACAGCGGGATCGAGCCCGGCCTTCGAGGCATCCGTCAGGCGCTCGACCTGCTGGGTCGCACTATCGAAACGCCAGATATCCGACGACGAGGTCGATCCATCCAGCGGGAAGACGAGCCCCGAACCATCCGGCAGCCAGGTGACGGAGCCGATCGAGCCGGGAGGGAAACCCTCGACCTCGAACTCGGCTCCACCGGCGATCTCGCGCACGAAGATGCGGTTCCAGCCGCGATCATTCGCGACATAGGCCAGACGGTTCTGGTCCGGCGCAAGCGCCACCGCCTCGATATCCTGCCCGTCGCGTTCGACGATCCAGTGCAGCGAACCATCGGCCATCGACCGAAAGCCGACGCTGAGGAACTCGCGCCCCTGGTCGGTGATGGTGAAGAAGCCGCTGCCATCCTTCTTCATCCGGCTGGCGGCATAGCGGGCGCGGCCCTCATGCGGCAACAACGCCTCGCGCGCCCCGCTTTCGAGATCGAGCCGGTAGAGGTCCTGATCGTTCATCGCGTGGGTGGCATCGGCCACCAGGAGCGAGCGCCCATCCGGGAAGAAGGCGACGGCCTCGCGATAGCCGCTGCCCTCGAAGACACGCCGCGCCGCCCGCGTCGCCATGTCCATCACATAGATGTCCATATGCTCGCGGTCGCGCGCGTTCGAGGCGAAGGCGATGCGCTGCCCGTCCGGCGCCCAGCAACCCCAGACATGCACCACCGTCGGATCGTCGGTCAGCGACTGCGGCACGCCGGAGGCGTCCGGTATGAGCCAGAGCTGGTGCCGCTCGTCGCCGCCGCAATCCATGGTGAAGAGCAGGTCGCGGCTCTTCGGGTTGAAGGCGATCGAACCGACCGGCTCCGGCATGTCGGTCAGGCGCCAGGGCGCCCCGCCGGCAAGCGGCCGGAGCCAGATCTGGTGCGTACCGCTCTCGTCGCTGAGATAGGCGAGAAGCTCGCCATCCGGCGCGACGGCCGGGCTCTTGGCGCTGCGGATTTCGAGATAAGGCTCGATACCCAGGCGGATCTGGCTGGCAGCTTCGTACATGGTCTTTCCTTCAGGCCGCGAGGGCCGGCATGGAGTCGCGCAGGCGATCGGTCGCGTCGCGCAGCGCCAGCGACAGGGCCGGGGCGCTCGGCGTCGCCGCGTGGTTGGCCTCGGTCACGATGGTAAAGCGCGCCTCGGGCCAGGCCGTCTTCAGGCGCCAGGCCGTACACATCGGCGTCACGATGTCGTAGCGCCCCTGCACGATCTCCGCCGGCAGATGCCGGATGCGCGAGACGTCGCGCAGCAGCTGGCCAGGTTCGAGGAAGGCGCCGTTGACGCAGTAATGCGTGAAGATGCGGGCGAGCGCGAGCGCAGCATCCGGCTCGGTCAGCGCCGCGACATGCTCGGCATCGGGTAGGAAGGTCTGCGTCTTCCCCGAGAATGTCCTGAGGCTGATCGCAGCCGCGATCTGCTGCTCGCGGTCAGGTCCGGTGAGCCGGCGATAATAGGCGCCGAGCAGGTCGTCGCGCTCCGCTTCCGGCACGAAAGTGGCGAAGGTCTCCCAATGGTCCGGGAAGATCGTGCGCGAGCCGTGGAACCACCAGTCGATCTCGGTACGCTCCGCCATGAAGATGCCGTGCAGGCGGAAGCCGAGGCAGCGCTCCGGGTGGGCCTGTCCATAGGCGAGACCGAGGCAACTGCCCCAGGATCCGCCCGTGACGAGCCAGCGCTCGATGCCGAGATGCTCCCGGATTCGTTCGAGATCGGCGATCAGCGCCTGCGTGGTATTGCCCGCGAGTTCGGCCGAGGGGCTGGAGCGCCCTGCCCCGCGCTGGTCGAAGGTCACGAGGTGGAAGGCCGCCGGATCGAAGGTCCGGCGCTGGGCCGGCTTGGTGCCCGCGCCGGGGCCGCCATGCAGGAAGACGACGGGAATGCCATCGGGATTGCCGCTCAGTTCGACCTGAAGCTCGTGGCCGTCACCGACTGGGAGACGCAGCGAGCGGTAAGGCTCGACCACGGGATAGAGAGCGCTCTCGTCGTCAGGCACATCGGGCTCCGCTGCACGGGAGCGCCGCGACGCTCCCCATGCGACCGGAGGATGGCACGCCCGAACCGTCGCTGGCCAATGCATTTGGAATGCGTTGTTATGACGATCTGGAATAGTTTTACATGAACCGACGGTGGCAAATGCTCCTTTGCTTGAAGGTTCGTGTCACGATCTCAAAGGCTTAACCGCCTGATCCCGTGCCGATCATCCTCGAACCACGTTGCGGCTTCGCCATTCGGCCAACAGCGCGCTCGGGTGAGGTGCGGACACCTGCTGACGGTCGTGTAGAATTTGCGCAGCGGAGAACCGGAAGCGGGAGCGACTTGTGCGCGTCAGAGTGCTTGTCACTGGCGGTAATGGGCGACTGGCACGCGCGTTGGCGCGAACGGGCGGCTCAAACGTTCGCACGCTTTCGAGCGCGGAACTCGACATCACCAATGCCGCTTCCATCCGGTCCACACTTGATCGATTGCGCCCGGATGTTGTGATCAATGCTGCAGCGCTCAGCAGCGTCGAGGCCTCCGATACCGCCCCGGAGCGCGCGCGTTCCGTCAATGCCACCGCGCCGGGGTATATCGCCCAGGCCTGCGCCCGGCTGGGAACGCCTTTGATCCATATCTCGACCGACTATGTGTTCGGGGCCGAAACCCTCCGACCGTGGCGCGAGTCGGATCCGGTCTCGCCCCTCAACAGCTATGGCCGCCTGAAAGCGGAAGGCGAGCGCAATGTCCTGGCCGTCGGCAGCAGGGTTTGTATCGCGCGCGTCGCGTGGCTCTTCGGAGACGGCAAAGACTTCATCGCGAACCTGCTTCGGGCCGATGCCGACACGGTGAAAGTGGCGCATGACCAGACAGGTTCCCCGACCCCGATCCGCCAGCTTGCCAAGAGACTATTGGCGCTGTCTGAGCGCATGAACGCAGGCGAAGCCATTCCGCAGATGCTCCATCTGGCCGGATCGCCGCCGGTGTCGCGCGCCGATTGGGTCGCCTCGGCGTTCGAATCTCTTCGGCAAGCGGGAAGGAAAACGCCAAAATTGCTGCGGGTGCCCATGGCAGAATTCGGTGGCGGCGCCCCCCGTCCACATTACAGCGCCCTCGATTGCAGCCTTGCCGCAGAACTTTTTGGCGAAGAGCTCGACTGGCGTATTTCGACGGCGCAACCCGAGACCTTCACCGAGCAGATCATGCCGGCTTAAGACCGCCAACAGACATCGGCAAGCGCTCACACGGCCGATCTCCGCGAAGAGGTGAGGCCGGCGTCATGCGGCCAGCGCATGGCTGATGCTGTAAACGGGGCTCTTATTCGAATTTGTCGCAGTATAGGTTGGCTGGGCGGCTCGCTACGAAAGCTGAGCCCGCAAGAGAACGGTTGGTAGGCGATGCTCTCCACCAAAACCACGCGGCCCAACCGCCGGCAGTTCCTCTCCTCGACGGCGATCGCCCTGTTTCTCGGCTCGACCGGGCGGGGCCTTGGCGAGACGATCGCGGGCAGCCCACCCTGGAAGCCCTTCGACGCAAGCCCGCCGCAGACGCTGGGCTCAGGCACCTGGTATTTCCTGACGCCCGATGAAGTCCGCATGGTCGGCGCGATCACCGAGCGCCTGATCCCGGCTGACGAATTGAGCATCAGCGGCAAGGATGCCGGTTGCGTCGAGTTCATCGACCGGCAGCTCGCCGGCAGCTATGGCTCCTCCGAGCGGCTCTACATGAAGGGGCCGTTCCAGCCCGGCACGCCCGAACAGGGCGACCAGTTCCCGCTCGACCCGCGTCAGCGCTACCGGCTGGGGCTCGCGGGCCTTCAGGCGCATTGCCGCGAAACCTATCAGAAGGCCTTCGCCGATCTGCCGCCCGAGCAGCGCGACCAGGTCCTGACCCAGCTTCAGACCGGCGCGATCACGCTGAAGGATGTCGATGGCAAGGCCTTCTTCGCGCTCCTCCTGCAGAACACCATGGAAGGCTTTTTCGCCGACCCGATCTATGGCGGCAACAGGGAGATGGTGTCGTGGCGGATGCTCGGCTTTCCCGGCGCGCGCTACGATTACCGCGACTACATCGACAAGCATAACCAGAAGCTCGATTTGCCCCCGCTCAGCATCGCCGGGCGGTCCGAATGGCGCGTGAAGGATTGAGCCATGGCCACGAAACTGCCCGCGACGGATGTGGTGGTGGTCGGCCTCGGCTGGGCGGGATCGATCATCGCCAATGAACTGACGGACCAGGGGCTCTCGGTCGTCGCCTTCGAGCGAGGCCCCTGGCGCGAGACGGCGCGCGACTTCAACATCGCCTCCGCCCCGGATGAGCTGCGCTACAGCCAGCGCCAGGAGCTGATGCTCCAGACCGCGCAGAACACCGTCACCGCGCGCAACAACCCGTCCCAGACGGCGCTGCCGATGCGCAGCTGGGGCTCGTTCCATCCCGGCAACGGCACGGGCGGCGCCGGCAATCACTGGGCCGGCATCACCTTCCGCTTCCAGCCGGAGGAGTTCCGGCTCAAATCCCATCTCACCGAGAAATATGGCGCAGGCGCCATCCCGGCCGAGCTCACCTTGCAGGACTGGGGCACGGATTGGAGCGAGATGGAGCCGTTCTACACGGCGTTCGACCGGCTTGCCGGGCTCTCCGGCCGGGCCGGCAACCTCAAGGGCCAGATCCGCGAGGGCGGCAACCCGTTCGAGGGGCCACGCTCGGAAGAATACCCGACCGGCCCGATGCGCCAGCCCTATGGGCCGACCCTGTTCGCGCAGGCCGCGAAGGAGCTCGGCTACAAGCCCTTCCCTGTTCCCTCGGCGCTGATCTCCGAGGCCTATACGAACCCGCTCGGTGTCACGATGGGGCCCTGCACCTTCTGCGGCTTCTGCACGAATTACGGCTGCGCCAACTATTCCAAGGCAAGCGCGATCACCACCGTCCTGCCGGTGCTGGTGCGAAAATCCAATTTCCGGGCACAGACCAATTCCGAGGTGCTGAGGGTCACGCTCGACGCCACCGGCAAGCGCGCCACCGGCGTCGTCTATATCGACACCTCGGGCAAGGAATGGGAGCAGCCGGCCGACCTCGTCATCGTCACCGCCTTCACCTTCGAGAATGTGCGGCTGATGCTGCTCTCGGGCGTCGGCACGCCCTATGACCCCGAGACCCAGACGGGCACGACCGGGCGCAACTACGCCTACCAGACCGCCAACAACGTCCAGCTCTTCTTCGACGACAAGAACTTCAACCCCTTCATCGGCGCAGGCGCGCTCGGCATGGGGATCGACGATTTCAACAACGACAATTTCGACCATTCCGGCCTGGGCTTCTTCGGCGGCGGCAGCATCCGCGTCACGCCGATCGGCGCAGCCCCGATCGGCTACCGGCCGACACCGCCCGGCACACCGCTCTGGGGCTCGGAGTGGAAGCGCCAGACGGTCAAGAACTACCTCAGCTCCATGTCGATCGGCTGCGAGGCGTCGAGCTATACGACGCGCACCAACTACCTCTCGCTCGACCCGACCTATACCGACCGGCTCGGGCGGCCGCTGCTGCGGATCACCTTCGATTTCGCGCAGAACGACCTGAAGATGGCGCAATACTGCACCGACAAGGTCGCCGGCATCGCCAAGGCGATGAACCCGCGCCAATTCGTGCCCCATCCGATGACTGGGCACTGGAACACCGGCCCCTACCAATCCTCGCATGTGGTCGGCGGCTTCGTCATGGGCGCGGACCCCAAGACGAGCGCGGTCAACAAATACCTGCAGAGCTGGGATGTGCCCAACCTCTTCGTGGTCGGCGCCTCGGCCTTCCCGCAGAACCCCGGCTACAACCCGACGGGAACCGTCGGCGCGCTCGCCTTCAAGGCGGCCGACGCCATCCGCCGGCTCTATCTCAAGAACCCCGGCCCGTTGGTGAGCGCATGAGGATGCTCCTTTCCAAACGGCTCGGCAGGGCCGCCTTCGCCGCCTTCATGACCGCCGCCATTCCGGTCGGCGCGCAGGTCACCGGCGACGCCGCCTTCTCGCAGGTCGAGAAGGGGCGCTACCTCGCCGTACTGGGAGATTGTGCGGCTTGCCATACCGCGCCCGGCTTGCCGCCTTTCGCCGGCGGCGTCGTGCTGCAGACGCCCTTCGGCGATCTCGTCGCCCCCAACATCACGCCCGATCCCGAGACCGGTGTCGGGCGCCTGTCGCTCCAGGATTTCCAGAGCGTGATGTCGAAGGGCATTGGCAAGGGCGGCTATCACCTTTATGGCGCCATGCCCTTCACCGCCTACACCAAGGTGACCGCGCAGGATAACGCGGCGATCTGGGCCTATCTGCAGACGCTGGAGCCGGTGAAGAACAAGATCGAGCCGAACCAGTTGCCGTTTCCGTTCAACATCCGCGCCAGCCTGATCGGCTGGAACCTGCTCAACTTCACGCAAGGCGAGTTCAAGCCCGATCCGGCGAAATCGCCCGACTGGAACCGCGGCGCCTATATCGTCGAGGGGCTGGGCCATTGCGGCACCTGCCATACGCCCAAGAACCTGATCGGCGGCGACAAGAACAGCCAGTTCCTCGAAGGCGCGACGCTGCAGGGCTGGTTCGCGCCCAACATCACCGCCGACCCGCATAAGGGCATCGGCGCCTGGAGCGAGGACGAGATCGTCCAGTATCTGAAGACGGGCGCCAACCGCTTCGACATCGCGTCGGGCCCCATGGCCGAGCTGGTCGAGAAATCGTCGCAGCACTGGACGGACGCGGATCTGAAGGCCGTGGCGGTCTATCTCAAGGCTGGCCGCAATGGCGAGGCGAAGGCGCCTTCACCGCTGCCCGCCGGCGACAAGCTGATGATAGCCGGGCAGGCAATCTTCGCAGACCGCTGCATGGGCTGCCATCTGTCGAACGGAGCCGGCGTGCCGAAGCTCTTTCCGCGTCTCGCAGAGGCGCCGCTCGTCAACGCCGGCGACCCGACCTCGCTCATACGCGTCGTGCTCGCGGGAAGCCGGGCCGGCGCCACAGAGGCCGTTCCGACAGGTCCCGCGATGCCCTCCTTCGCCTGGAATCTCGGCGACCAGGAGATTGCGGCGGTTCTCACCTATGTCCGAAACAGCTGGGGCAATGCCGCAGCGCCCGTCGAGGCGAAGGATGTCGCAACGTTGCGGAAGACTCTGGCACCCTAGCCCGATCGAAGCTCGGCACCCGCCTGCTGCTCCCGCACAGCATCACGCGAGACCCCAGGTAAGCCTGTCGGCAAAACGAAAGGGCCGCTCGCGCGGCCCTTTCGGTCTCGGAGCAGGCTGACGGCTTACGCCGCCAGCCCCTTGGCCAGTTCGCTGACCTGCTTCTCGAACAGCGCGCGATAGGCGCCGTCCTCGCGGGTCAGCAGGGCCTCGTGCGGCCCCTCCTCGACCACCTGGCCGCGATCGAAGACCAGGATGCGGTCCATGGCCCGCACCGTCGAAAGACGGTGCGCGATCACGATCGTGGTGCGGCCCTCCATTAGGCGCTCGATCGCCTGCTGGATCAGCGCCTCCGATTCCGAATCGAGGCTCGAGGTCGCCTCGTCCAGGATCAGGATCGGCGCATCGGCCAGGAAGGCGCGGGCCAGCGCGACGCGCTGGCGCTCGCCGCCCGAGAGCTTGATGCCGCGCTCGCCGACCAGCGTGGCATAGCCCTTGGGCAGGCGCATGATGAAGTCATGCGCGTTGGCGAGCTGCGCCGCCTGCTCGATCTGGGCCTGCGAGGCGCCAGGCCGGCCATAGGCGATGTTCTCGGCCAATGAGCGGTGGAACAGCACCGGCTCCTGCTGAACGATCGCGATCTGCCGTCGCAGGCTCTCCTGCGTGACGCTCGCGATGTCCTGCCCGTCGATCGCGATGCGGCCCGCCGTGACGTCGTAGAGTCGCTGCACCAGCTTGACGAAGGTCGTCTTGCCGGAGCCCGAGCGGCCGACGAGGCCGACCTTCTCGCCGCCACGGATGGTCAGCGAGAAGTCGCGGTAGAGCGGGTCGTGATGGCCGCCATAGTGGAAGGTCACGTCCTCGAAGGCGATCTCGCCCGCCGTCACCCCCATCGCCACCGCCCCCTTCCGGTCCGGCACGCCATAGGGAAGGTCGTGCATCCAGACCAGCTCCTCCATGTCGTTGACCGAGCGCTGCAGGTTGTGGATGTGCTGGCCGACATCGCGCAGATAGCCGTGCACCACCGCATAGGCGGTGAGCACGAAGGCGACATCGCCCGTGCTCGCCTGCCCGTTCAGCCACAGCCAGATGACGAGGCCGATCACCGCCGCCCGCAGGAAGAGCAGCACGACGAGCTGGCCGGTGCCGGCCCAGGTGCCGCGCATCCAGGCGCGCCGCGTCCTCAGGCTCCACTTCGCCACGACGGTCGCGAGCCGCAGATCCTCGCGCGCCTCCGCGCCATAGGCCTTCACCACCGGGTTGCAGGTGATGGCGTCGGCCAGGGAGCCGCCGAGGCGGGTGTCCCAGGCATTGCCAAGCCGCGCCGCCGGCGCGACGAAGCGTAGCGACAGCACCAGCGTCAGCCCGATATAGGCGAGCGCCCCCGCCGCCACGACGAGCCCCATCACCGGCCAGTGCCAGGCCAGCAGCGCCGTCATGCCGAGCAGGATGACGAGCGAGGGCAGGAGCGCGATCAGGATCGTGTCGGTCATCAGGTCGAGCGCCCACATGCCGCGCGTGATCTTGCGCACCGTCGAGCCGGCGAAGTTGTTCGCATGCCAGTCGGTGGAAAAGCGCTGCAGTCGCGCGAACGCTTCCTGCGCCACGTTGCTCATCGTGCGCAGGGTCATGATCGTGATCCCGGTGAAGGCGAAATGCCGCCCGAGCACCGTGATCGCGGCGAGCACCATCATCGCGCCCAGCGCCCATAGCGCCGCATCCGCGCTGCCGACGCCGCTGGCGACCGCATCGACGAGCCGACCGGCATAGACCGGCGTGAACAGCTCCGCGAGCGTGGACACGATGGTGACGCCCGCAACCCAGGCGACCTGGCCGGGCAGGCGCGCCCAATGACTGAAAGTGAAGCCGAGAACGGCCCGGAACGGCTCCCGCCGCCCGGTTTGAGTATCGAGAGACATAGCGTCATTCGGCGCCAGGACGGCAGCCGACTCCGAATCAAGGTGGAGACGACGACGGGACGCCAGTCTCCAGAAAAAGGGAAAAGGTTTGAAAAAGGCTCTGGGAGGCCGCGGCAGGCGGGCCTCGTGCGAGACCGACCTAGTGCCGGTTTGGTCGCTCGGGAGCGACGATGATCATGAATTTCATTCAGTCCTCCCTTGTTCGTGTTGGAGCCGGAGAATCAAAATGCCTGATCCGTGGGCAGAACGCAAGCCACCCTCCCATGCGCCGGTCGCACAGGTCGCCCTCCGCCATTTCAAATCGGGATAGACCGCTACCAGAACAGCGCCAGCACTCGCAGCGCGATCACCAGCACGAAGGCGGCGATGATCGTGGCCAGCACCTGCTGGCGCTTGGCGCGATTCGGAAACTGCCGGGCGAGCAGTCGCCCGAGCGGTTTGCGGAAGATGAAGGCGGCAACCAGCAGGACGATGACGATATGGGACAAGGCGTCGGTCTCAAGCCTTGGCCGCTGGGGCGGCTTCGACCGCTGCGCCGGCCTTCTTCCAGGCCCCGAAACCGCCATCGATATGCGCGACCGGCTTCAGCCCCATCTCCTGCGCCGTCCTCGCCGCGAGCGCCGAGCGCCAGCCGCCGGCGCAGAAGAAGACGAAGCGCTTGTCCTCCTGGAACACCGGCTTGGCATAGGGGCTTTCCGGATCGATCCAGAATTCCAGCATGCCGCGCGGGCAGTGGAAGGCTCCGGGCATGCGCCCTTCCCGCTCGAGCTCGCGCGGATCGCGCAGGTCGACGAAGACGACATCGTCCCGGCCGTGCAGCGCCCGCGCCTCTTCGACGGAGAGCGTCTCGACCGCCTGCCCGGCCTCGGCGAGCAGCGCCTTGTAGCCCTTCGTGATCACCTGCGGCATGGCCTCGTCTCTTCGGGTCTGCGGGCGCGGCGTGACGACAGCCCGCGCAGCGTCAATGACATCGCCCTCTCTTGCTGCCACCGGCGCCGCGAAGCAAGCTGCTTGCCTCGGCAGCAAGAGAAATGGCAGAGCGGCGCCATGTTCGGTTTCACCCCCTTCGATCTGTTCGCGCTGGCCTTCTACGCCGCGTCCTGGATCGGCTACCATTATGCCGTCGAGCTCGGCCCGCATGCGCCCAAGAGCCTGAACATGCGCATGAACCAGCGCCGCGCCCGCTGGGTGCGCGAGGCGATGATGCGCGACAACCGGATCGTCGACACCCAGGTCATGAACGGCTTGCAGAACGGCACGGCCTTCTTCGCCTCGACCTCGCTGATCGCGATCGGCGGCACGCTCGCCTTGCTGCAATCGACCGACCGTGTCGTCGCGATCTTCGGCGACCTGCCCTTCGTCCCGATGACCCAGCGTGCGGCCTGGGAGCTGAAGGTGATCGGGCTCGCCATCATCTTCGGCTACGCCTTCTTCAAGTTCGCCTGGGCCTATCGGCTGTTCAACTATTGCGTGATCCTCGTCGGCGCGCTGCCCTCCGCGCGCAATCACGACGAGAAGGAGGCCCGCAACGCCGTGCACGAGACGATCGAGATGAACGTCGCGGCCGGGCGTCACTTCAACCGCGGCCAGCGCGCCTTCTTCTTCGCGCTGGCCTATCTCGGCTGGTTCCTCGGGCCGATCACCTTCCTCATCTTCACCGGCTCCGTGCTGGTGGCAATGTACCGGCGCCAATACGCTTCCGACGCCGCCCGCGTCTTCCGCTACCCCGAGGATCCTTGATGGCCGACCAGGCGACGCTCGAAACGACGATCCTCGATCTGCTGGCGCGGCAGGAGCCCGGCCGCACGCTCGCGCCGATGGATGTCGCCCGCGCGATCGGCGGCGACCATCCCGATGGCTGGGGCCCGCTGATGCAGCCTCTGCGCCGCGCCGCGGTGAAGCTGATGAAAGAGGGCCGGCTCGTCATCACGCGCAAGGGCCGCCCGGTCGATCCCGACGATTTCCGCGGCGTCTACCGGCTCTCCTTGCCCGACACGCCCTGACGATTCAGGGGCCGGGAAACAGCGTGTCCGTATAGCCGGCGAGACGATAGGCGACGAGGCCGACCCATTCCTTGAAGCCGTTATCGGCGATCTCGAGCGCGCGCGGCGCGCGGCTATAGGGCTGGGTGAAATCATCCGGCTTGCCGCGCGACCAGTAGTCGACCGGGAAGGCCTCGACCGCGAAGCCTGCCTTGCGGAAGACTCCCATCGCGCGCGGCATGTGCCAGGCCGAGGTCACCAGCAGCCAGCGCTCGCCGGGCTTGGGATCGACGAGGCGGCGTGTGAAGACCGCGTTTTCGAGGGTGTTGCGCGATTTGTCCTCCAGGATGAGCCGGCCCGGTTCCAGTCCGAGCCCCTCCATCAAGCGCTTGGCGCCATCGGCCTCGGTCACCGTCGCCTCCGAGATCAGATTGGCGGCGCCGCCCGCGAAGACGATCTTGGCCTGCGGGTGCAGGCGCGCCAGCTCCACCGCCTTCGTCATCCGCGAGGCCGAAGCATTGAGCACGACGTCGCCGCGCGCCAGCCCGATCGCGCCGCCGAGCACGACGATGCCGGTCACCGGCCCCTTCGCCGCGTCCTGCTGCGGAAACCGGTCCTCCAGCGGGCGGATGACCGCACGCGGCAGCGGGCTGAACGCCATCAGGCCGAGCATGATCACCGCAAACAGCCCTAGCCAGCGCGCGGGCCGCGCGAAGCGGGAGAAAGCGAGGAGCGCCGCAAGTCCGGCCAGCAGGATGACGAAATTGACCGGCGAGAACAGGAACCAGACAATCTTGGAAAGGACGAAGAACATCGCTGGCCCGGATCGAGAGGAAGATCGCTCACCCGCTATAGCCGCCGAATGCTGACAGCTTTCTAAAGCTGCCCTCTTCAGCGAATGATCTGCGGGGGACTCTGCGGGCGCCGCGACGGCGTCCGAGGCAGCGACTTCGCCACCTCGATCGCGCGCTCGGCCACCTCACGCAATTCGCAGCCGGCCTGCCGGCCGGGCTGGAGGCCGTCGCGCTGGCCGGCGCCGTAGAGCGCGCATTTCTGCGCGACATAGCTTTCCCAGGTCAGTTGCAACGCCGCGAGCCGGTTGCGCTGGCCGGCATCGAGCGGACGCGACGCCATCTGCAAAGCGAGGCCCAACCGCTCGCGCCAGGCCACCTCCTCGCGACGAGCGCATCCAGCCTCCGCCCCGCGCGGGTCGCTGCTGGCGGCACGGACGCAAGGCACCGCGACAGCGCCGATGCAGGCTGCCGGCGATGCCCCATTGTCCCGCAGGCATGCGGCGAGCTGGGTCCGGTCCGCCGGAGCGGCCGGTGCCGGCGTCGAATCCTGCGCCAGCGCCGGCACGGAGAGGGAAGTCAGGATGCAAAGCGCGGCGAAGGACCGGATCATCCCGCATCATGCCAGCCGCCGCCTTGCGATCAAGCCGCCAAGCGCGTCCTCACGCAATCGGCAACGGCAACGCGGCCTTGGCCGCCGGCCGCGCGAAAATCGTCTCGTACCAGCGCCGCACCGCCGGCCGCTCCACGCGCTCGACCGGCATGTTGAGCCAGCGATGCGCGCCACAGCCGACAGTGATGTCCGCCACACCGATGCGCTCGCCCGCCAGGAAAGGCCGCTCCGCCAACTGGTCCTCAATGATCGCCATCAGCGCCTCGGCCCGCTTCATGCCCTCGGTAATCACCTTGGGCTCGGTATAGCCCGGCACCTTGCGCACCACGCCCCAAAGCACCGGCGCCAGCGCCGGCTGCAACTCGGAGAGCATCCAGTCCATCCAGCGTTCGGCTTCGGCCCGCCGCGCCGGCTCCTCCTCCCACAAGGTGGAGGCGCCATAGCGTGCCGCCAGATAGCGCACGATGCTGTTCGACTCCCACAGTCGAAAGGCGCCATCCTCCAGCACGGGAATCTGCCTGTTGGGATTCATCGCGCGGAATTCGGGCGTATCGAGCCCTCCGAACGGACCGCCGACATCGACGCGCTCGAAAGCCTGCCCGACCTCCCCGGCCGCCCAGACGACCTTCTGGACGTTTATCGAACTCAAACGCCCCCAGATCTTCAGCATGCCCGGCCCTCTCAGGCGAATTCCATGATCACGGCGTCGACGGCAAGCGAGTCGCCTTCCTTCGCCAGGATCTTGGCGATGGTGGCGTCCTTCTCGGCGCGCAGCACGTTCTCCATCTTCATCGCCTCGACCATGGCGAGCGGCTCGCCCGCCTTGACCTCCTGCCCGACCGTCACCGCGATCGACTTGACCAGCCCCGGCATCGGGCAGAGCAGGACCTTGCCCGTATCGGCCGCGACCTTTTCCGGCATCAGTGCGGCGAGCTCCGCCTCGCGCTGCGTATAGACATGGGCGTCGGCATAGGCGCCGGCATGGCCGAGCGCGACACCATTCAGGATCGGCCGGATCTGCGCCGCGACCTTCACCCCGTCGAGCGTGCCGTGCCAGACCGGCTCGCCCGGGATCCAATCGCTGACGACGCTGACGCTGCGGCCCGGGAAGGCGATGACGACCGCCTCACCCTGCTCGATCACCTCGCCCTCGAAGCGCTCAGGCCCGAGCTGGACGATGCGCTGCCGGTCGAAGGCGACCTTGCGCCAGCCTTCCATCTGCGCCGAGACGTTTCGCTTGCGCTGGTTGAGCTTGTGGTCGCAGGCGATCGCGATCGCGGCCATGCGCAAAGCCGTCTCTCCCTTCGGCGCCGGCAGCGAGAAGCCCTCGGGGAACTCCTCGGCGATGAAGCCGGTCGAGAGGTTGCCGGCGATCCAGCGCGGATGCTGCATCACCGCCGCGACGAAGGGGATGTTGTGGCGGATGCCGTCGATGGCGAAGGCATCGAGCGCGCGGCCTTGCGCCTTGATCGCCGCCTCGCGCGTCGGCGCATGCGTCACCAGCTTCGCGATCATCGGATCGTAATAGATCGAGATCTCGCCGCCCTCGAAGACGCCGGTGTCGTTCCGGACCGTCGCCTCGCCATCCGGCCCCTCGCTCGGCGGGCGGTAGGTCACGAGCCGGCCGGTCGAGGGCAGGAAGTTGCGGGTCGGGTCCTCGGCATAAACGCGGCTTTCGACCGCCCAGCCATCGAGCTTCACATCCGCCTGGCTGATACCAAGCTTTTCGCCATAGGCGACGCGGATCATCTGCTCGACGAGGTCGATGCCGGTGACCATCTCGGTGACGGGATGCTCGACCTGCAGGCGCGTGTTCATCTCGAGGAAGTAAAACGACTTGTCCTGGCCGGCGACGAACTCGACCGTGCCGGCCGAGTCGTAGTTCACCGCCTTGGCCAGCGCGACCGCCTGCTCGCCCATCTTGCGCCGGGTCGCTTCATCCAGCAGCGGCGACGGCGCCTCCTCCAGAACCTTCTGGTTGCGGCGCTGGATCGAGCATTCACGCTCACCGAGATAGATGACGTTGCCGTGCTTGTCGCCGAGCACCTGGATCTCGATATGGCGGGGATCGACGATGAACTTCTCGACGAAGACGCGGTCGTCGCCGAAGGAGGACGCGGCTTCCGACTTGGCGCGGGCGAAGCCCTCCGCGACCTCGTCCGAGGAATGGGCGATGCGCATGCCCTTGCCGCCGCCGCCGGCCGAGGCCTTGATCATCACGGGATAGCCGATCTCGTCGGCAATGGTCACGGCATGCTCGGGGCTCTCGATGATGCCGAGGAAGCCGGGAACCGTGGAGACCTTCGCGGCGGCCGCCGCCTTCTTCGATTCGATCTTGTCGCCCATCGCGGCGATCGCCCCGGGATTGGGCCCGATGAAGACGATGCCGTTATCCTTCAGCGCCTGGGCGAAGGCTTCGCGCTCGGACAGGAAGCCGTAACCGGGATGCACGGCCTGCGCGCCCGTCTGCTTGCAGGCATCGATGATCTTGTCGATCAGCAGATAGGACTGGGCAGCGGGCGCCGCGCCGATATGTACGGCCTCATCGGCCATCTCGACATGCAGCGCATCGCGATCCGCATCGGAATAGACGGCCACCGTCTTGATGCCCATGCGTCGCGCCGTCTTGATCACACGACAGGCGATCTCGCCACGGTTCGCGATCAGGATCTTCGTGAACATGCGTGGCCACTCCCGGCTTCAGACGTACCTGCAATAGCCGGGGTGTATGGGACGCCGCAACCGGCGTCCACCGATGCGAAAGTCGGCTATGGCATTGAACCGATACCATAGCCGGAAAATCGATCGCCCCCGTATCCGGCCGGATGCGGGGGCGATCGATACAAACCCGATGTGCGAAGATGCGCAGTCAGCTCGCCAGCACGACCCGATGGGCCGCGCCGGTGCTCTTGGCCATGTTCTTGGCGGCCCCCTTGGCGAAGGCGAAGGACAAAAGCAGCTCGTCGCAATGCTCCGCCTCGCGGACGATCTCGAAGGCGATGCGCTGGGCGGTCGCGGTCGGCCCCTCGCCGGCCGAGAGCGTCGTTGCCAGCCAATGTGCCTTGTCGCGGTCGATGACGCCGGTCGGGCGGTTTTCCCAGACGGCGAAGTCGACGGTGAGCGCGACCAGATAATCTGCAAAGGCCGCGCAGCTCTTCGCCACCGCCCGGTCGAGAGCGACCAGGACATCGATGATGTCGCGCGTCAGGACGATGTCGATCAAGATTTCGCGCTGAAGCATCTTGACGTCTTGATCGTTGATCGCGCGACGATCCATCACGCGATCGACGAATTCACGAAGCTCATGTCCGATCATGTCTGAACCCCTGTCCGGCGTTGTTTTGTGCCGGTACGTTCCTGCTGTGAGAACACCATGCGCCGGGGTCGGGAAGCAGGTGGTTAACGCGCAAATCTGAACGATTATTCAGGTTAAACGAGGCTGAGTCGATGTGGTTGCGAGGATGTTACCAGCGGCCGCTGACATAGCGACCAGCGGACCATCCTGCCGGCCGAAACGCACGTCGTTCGAGCCGGGGCACTTTCAGCCCCGGTGAGGGAGCACCGCTCTCAAGCTCGCCTCTCTTACGCGACGGCGGCCTGCGCCAGGCCCAGTGCAGCGGGCAGTTCGGTGATCTCGCGCAAGGCGTGTCTCGCCCCAAGCGCAATGAGACTCTCGACCGGCTGGAACCCCCATGAGACGGCGACGGGAACGACGCCGGCCGCCACCGCCATCTCGATATCGAAGGAGCTGTCGCCGACCATCGCAGTGCGCCCGGCGGCAGCGCTCGTCTCGGCCATGGCGTTCAGGATCATGCCGGGATGGGGCTTCGAGGGCGCATCGTCGGCCGACTGGACGGTATCGAACAGACCCTGCCAGCCATGACGCTCGACGATGAACTCGGCGCCCTTGCGTGATTTGCCCGTGGCGATGCCGAGCTTGAGGCCCGGCACGGACCTGAGCCGCACCAGTGTTTCCGCGACGCCGGGAAACAGCGGCTCGTCCAGCGAGGGATCGGCCTGAGCCCGAAGCCGCATCGCGCCGAAGACCTCGCGATAGGTCTGCGTCAGCACATCGTCCGGCTCGTCGAGCCCGGCGAGACGCGCCAGCGCGATGTCCAGCGTCAATCCGACGATGCCGAGCCCGGCTTCACGGCCGGGATGCACCCGACCGCAACGCTTGAAGGTCTCGTATTGCGCGCCGAGAAGAATCGCCTCTGAATTGATCAGCGTGCCGTCGAGATCGAAGATGATGAGATCCATGCGGGCGCTTTAACGCGTATCGAGATGCCAGGCTATGACCCGTCGGTCATAGCCGCCATCCCGCCGACAGCCTCTCAGCCCCTGGCCTCGCGGGCGCAGGCGTCGATCGCCTTGCGCAGATCGGCCCCGTCGAGCCCCTTGGCGCGCGCTTCCTTGCGGCACTCGGCCCGCTGCGCGAGATCGGGACGCTTGGCGTTGAAGCAGGCGGTCAACGCCGCGATCCGCTCCGAACCGGCCAGCTTGCGCGCATCGACCTCGTCCTTGCAGGCGGCTCGGGCCGCGACCGCGGTCGGCTTGCCGTCCCGCGTCACGCCGTCCTGCGCATAGAGCTGCACGCCCGGAAACTTGCCCTGCATGCACTGCCGCATCGCCGCGCGCAGATCATCTCCCGACAGCGCGACGTTCTCGGCAACGCAATCCTGCCGCGCCTTGGCGCGCTCGGCCCGTGGCACGGGCGAGTCCGAAGATGCCGCGACGGCCGGCGCCGCAGGTTTCATCGGCGCGGTCTGGGCCTGCGCGGCAGCCGAAAGCCCCAGAACCATAGCGGAAACGATCACGATCAAACGCATGGACAAGCCCCCTTCCCCAAAAGAGAACATAGTTAGAACAGAAATCGATCCGTTCCGCAACTGTTCTCCTCCCTTTCCGGGAAAGGAGTGCCCTATTCGTCCGGGGCCTCGACGATCGGATCGTAGGGCGCATCGTCGAAGCCGAGCAGATTCCAGCTCTGTCGCATATGCGGCGGCAGCGGCGCGCTGACGTCGATCGTGCCCTTGCCGCGCGGATGCGGCAACACGATCCGCCGCGCCAGCAGATGCAGCTTGTTCTGGATGCCGCCGGGCAACTCCCAGTTCTGGATGTTGAAATATTTCGGATCGCCGACGATGGGATGGCCGATATGGGCGGCATGGGCGCGCAGCTGGTGGGTGCGGCCGGTCACCGGCTTCAGCGAAAGCCAGCCGAGCTTCTGCGCCGCCGTCTCGACGATGGCGTAGTAGGTCACGGCATGCATCGCCCCGTCCTCGCCATGCTTGGCGACAGCCATCCGCTGGTCGCCGTCATAGGCCTCCTCGCGGGCCAGATAGGTCGAGATGCGGCCCTGCTTGACGCGCGGCACGCCCGCCACCAGCGCCCAGTAGACCTTGCGGGCCGAGCGCGACCGGAAGGTCTTGGCGAGCGTCGCGGCGGCGAAGCGCGACTTGGCGATGACCAGGCAGCCGGCCGTGTCCTTGTCGAGCCGATGCACGAGGCGCGGCTTCTGGCCGTCCTTGTCGGTCAGGGCGGCGAGCATGCCGTCGACATGCCGCGTCGTGCCCGAGCCGCCCTGCACGGCGAGCCCCGCCGGCTTGTTGAGGACCATGACGTCGTCGTCCTCATAGAGCGTGATCGAATGCAGGAAGCCGATCGTGTCGGCATCGGCCTTGGCCGAGCGCGGGCGCTCCGCCTGCTGTTCCAGCTTGAGCGGCGGAATCCGCACGGTCTGGCCTTCGCTGAGCCGGTCCTTGCTGTCGGCGCGCTTGCCGTCGACGCGCAGCTCGCCCTTGCGGACGATGCGCTGGATATGGCTGAAGGAGAGTTGCGGGAAGCGCGTCTCGAGGAAGCGGTCGATCCGCATCTCGTTCTCGTCCGGCGTCACCACGAGTTGCTGGACGCCGGTGGAGAGAACCTGAGCTGTCTCGGCCTTCACCTCGGCGCGCGTGCGCTTCGGCGCCTCGGGTTTCGCAGCCGGGCGCGATGCCCGCGCCATGGGCTCGCCGCCCTCCGGCTTCGGTCGCGCAGCGGCGCGGCGACGCGCGTCATGACTGGGGCGCTTGCCTTTCGCGGAACCAGCGCCGGGCCTGCCGCCCCTGCCGCCGCCGGCTCCCTTGCCACCGGATTTCATGAACGGCCTCCGGAGCGGCACCGGCCGCGGCTTTGAAGAATGTGCTGTTGCATGGGTGAGCAATAGCCAGCGCCACGAGCCGGCACAAACAAATTCCGGAGCGGACAGGGGCTCGGCGGTCCCGGCGGCTCACCCCTTCCTGATATTGGTGAAAACCGGCACGCCGTTCAGCATGCCCGTAATGCCCTTTCGATAGGCAACCGGCTGGAAATATTGCCCGGCCGGAACGTAAGGCACGTCCTGCATCGCCTGGAGCTGAATTTTCTCCGCGATCGCCTTCTGCCCGGCGAGATCGGGCGTCTCGAGCCATTGCGCGCGCAAGGCTTCGATCTCGGGGCTGGTGGGCCAGCCGGGGCCTGCCTTGACGCCGTTGCCGCGCAGCGGCGAGTTGGTCGCGGGTGAGCCGAGATCGAGCCCTGACCAATAAGTGACGTAGCAACTCCAGCCGCCCGCCTCGACGGGATCGCGCTTGGTGATGCGCTGCAGGACGGTGCCCCAATCGGCCGCGACGAAATCGACATTGGCGCCGATCCGCCGCAGCATGTCGGCGGCGACTTCCGCCACCTGCGAGATGCGCGGCACGTCCTGCCCGGACAGGAAGACGATGCGCTCGCCCTTGTAGCCCGCTTCGGAAAGCTCGCGCTTCAGCGCCGCATGGTCCTTCGCCGCCGCCAGCGCGCCGATACCGGCGTCGGACGCCATCGGCGAGCCCGAGGGAAAGAAGCCCATCGTCGCACGCTTCACCGCGGGGTCGCCGCCACAGACGGCATCCATGCAGGCTTCCTGATCCAGCGCCTTCAGGATCACCCGCCGGATGGCAGGGTTGTTGAAAGGCGGCTGGAGATGATTGAGCCGGATCTGCCCGGCCATGCCCGTCGGGTCCTTGACCTCGACGACGATGTTCGGGTCCTTGCGCAGGACCGGCAGCATGTCGATCAAGGGCTGCTCGACCCAGTCGATCTCACCGGCCTGCAGGGCGCTGATCGCCGTCGCGGGATCGGGCATGACGACGAACTCGACGCGGTCGAGATAGGCGATGCGCGGCCCGGCGGTGAAGCTCGGCTTGCCGTCCGCACGGGGCACATAGCCCTCATGGCGCGCATAGACGTGCCGGGCGCCGGGCACGCGCTCTTCCTTCACATAGCGGAACGGTCCGGAGCCGATCGCCTCGGGGATCTGCTTGAACGGATCGGTTTGCGCCAGATATTCGGGCATGATCGCGGCGACGAGAGCACTCGGCCGCGCCAATGCCGCAGGCAGATTCGGGAATGGCCTGTTCAGCCGAAACACGATGGTGCGGTCGTCGGACGCCGAGATCTCGTCGGTCGCCGCCATCAGCGACTGGCCAAAGGCGTCGCGTGCGCCCCAGCGCTTGATCGACGCGACCGCGTCGCGCGCCAGGACCTTGCTGCCGTCATGGAAGACGAGGCCGGGCCTCAGCGTCAGCGTCCAGCGTTTGCCGTCTTCCGCGACGACATGCCCCTCGACCATCTGCGGCTGCGGTTGCAGCGTCTCGTCGAGGCCATAGAGCGTGTCCCAGACCAGCAGCGCATGGGTGCGGGTCGAATAACCCGTCGTCCAGATCGGGTCGATGATCGCGACATCCGAATAGGGCACGAAGCGCAAGGTCTTCGCGCCTTGGGCGCGCGCCAGGCGCGGCATCGGCAGCAGGGCCGTCGCGGCAGCCGAACCCTTGAGAAACCTGCGTCTGTCCATCTTGTTCTCCCCTCGCGATGATCGTGGCTTCGCTGCGCCTCGCCAGCAAGAGATGCGCCAGCGGTGATCGGCGCCTAAACAAATTCCGCCGCAATCGCCCGCTCTGTTCCGCGCCTTGGCGAAGCAGGTCGGCCGACCGACACACGGGAAGACGGATATGGCAACGAACGGGGTTTTGCGGGTGTGGCTCGGCTTCGCCTTCGCATCGGCCCTCACCATGGCCGGCTCTGCCGCAGAGGCCCAGCAAGGCCGGGCGCCGGACTGGCCGACCGAGAAATGCAACCGCTACAGAACGGCTTACGAGCAGGCATTGAATCGACAAGGCAAGTCCGGGCTGAGCCCGGATTTCCTTGCCAGCCACGATGCTTTCCTCGCAGCAAACTGCCAGGCCCGCGCCGAGGTCTGCGCGCGCAGCAAGGAGGAAGTGGCTCTCGCCAACACGCTGACGCTGATGGCGATGAATCGGGGCATGTCCGGCACGTTCCTGCCGTTCTATTGCCGGAGCTGATTTCTCTGGAGCCTGTTTGGAGATGTGAGCCCTCATCCTGAGGAGCGCCGCAGGCGCGTCTCGAAGGATGCTTCAGATGTCTCCGGAGCCTGCTGGATCATCCTCCGAGACGCCCTTCCCTCCGGAATGGCTCCTCGGGATGAGGGCTTGGGGCGTATCCAAGCGGGCCCTTGCGCCCTCAGCGCTTCAGACGCGCCCGCAGCAGCGGCAGGGCATAGAGCTCGAAGGCAATGGTCAGGACGATGAAGACCAGCGCGATCGCGAAGGCGATGATCCAGTAGGAGACGTCCTCCCGCGAGACGAACCAGCCCGCGATCACCGAGGGAACGAAAAGCAGCAGGCGTGCCAGCAGAACCATCGTCGAGATCCGTCGGATGCCATCCGCAGAAGCGGCGGATGACCTCATCTGGATCAGGTGGCCGTGAAAGACAAGCGACCGCCGCCTCGATGCCTCGCTCTAACTGCCCCGCTCCTGACGCCGCTTCTCCCAGTATTCCAGCCGCTTGCGGATTTCGCGCTCGAAGCCGCGCTCCGGCGGGTCGTAGAAATGCTGGCGGCCGAGCGCGTCGGGCCAGTAGTTCTGTCCCGAGAAGGCGTCCGGCTGGTCGTGGTCATAGGCGTAATCGGCGCCGTAGCCCTCCTCACGCATCAGCCGGGTCGGCGCGTTGAGGATGGTTTTCGGCGGCATCAGCGATCCCCGCTCCTTCGCCACCCGCACCGCCGCCTTGTAGGCGGTGTAGGCGGCGTTCGATTTCGGCGCCGTGGCGAGATAGATCACGCAATTGGCCAGCGCGAGCTCGCCTTCCGGCGTGCCGAGCTGCTCGTAGGTTTCGGCAGCCGCCCGCGCATGGAGGAGCGCCTGCGGATCGGCAAGCCCGATATCCTCCACCGCCATCCGGACCAGACGACGCGCCAGGAAGCGCGGATCCTCACCGGCATCGAGCATACGGGCGAAATAATACAGCGCCGCATCGGGATCGGAGCCGCGGATCGTCTTGTGCAGGGCCGAGATCAGGTTGTAGTGGCCGTCCTGCGCCTTGTCATAGATCGGCGCGCGACGCTGGATCACCTCCGACAGCCCATGCTCGTCGAGCATCTCGCCGGGCTTCGCCGCCCGCCAGATCTCCTCCGCCAGGGTCAGCACGGCGCGCCCGTCGCCATCGGCGAAACGGGCCAATGCCAGCCGCGCCTCCGGCGTCAGCGGCAGCTCCCGGTTCTCCAGCATCTCGGCCCGGCCGAGCAGGAAGAGCAGCGAACCCTCGTCGAGCGCCTTGAAGGTCAGGACGCGCGCCCGCGAGAGCAAGGCCGCGTTGAGCGCGAAGGACGGGTTCTCGGTCGTCGCGCCGATCAGCGTGATCGTTCCGTCCTCCATCACCGGCAGGAAGGCGTCGAGCTGGGCGCGGTTGAAGCGATGAATCTCGTCGACGAAGAGCAGCGTGCCCTTGCCGCCGAGCCGCCGGCCGCGTGCCGCCTCGAACACCCTCTTCAGGTCGGCGACGCCTGAGAAGATCGCGCTGATCTGCTCGAAGCCGAGATCGACGAGACCGGCGAGCAGCCGCGCCACCGTGGTCTTGCCGGTGCCGGGCGGCCCCCAGAAGATCAGGCTGCCGACCGTGCCGGAGGCGACGAGCCGCGTCAGCGCGCCGTCAGGGCCGGTAAGATGCTCCTGCCCGGCCACCTCGGCGAGCGTGGTCGGCCGCAGGCGGTCGGCGAGCGGGCGCGGCCCCGCCTTGTCGAGGCCGGAGGCCGAGAACAGGTCGCTCACCCGGGGAAGACCGAGGTGATCGTCTGGCCCTTGCGCGAGATCGTCACCTCCCAGGCGCGCCGGCGATCCTTGAGGATGGTCTCGACGTCGCGCGAGGTCGCCATCCGCTCGCCGTTGAGCGCCATGATGATGTCTCCCTTCTGGAAGCCGATATTGGCGCCCGCGCTGCCCTCCTCGACCTCGCCGACGACGACGCCCTCGTTCGCGGTTTCCATCGAGAGCTCCTCTGCGACGGCCGGCGAAAGATTCATCACCGTCAGCCCCGCCAGCGGCGAACGGCTGGTGAGCTTGACCGCGTCGCGCGGGCGGCTTTCCGGCGCCGCCACGAGCTTGACCGGAATCGAGATGCGGTTGCCGCCGCGCAGCACGGTCAGCATGGTCGTGCCGCCGATCGGCCGTGTCGCGAAGCGGTAGCCGAACGCCTCGGGATCGTCGACCGCTGCCCCGTCGACGGAGAGGATGACGTCGGAGCGGCGCAGGCCCGCCAGGTCCGCCGGCCCCTTCTCCACCACGCTGGCCACGACGGAGCCCGCCGGCCGGTCGAGGCCGAGCCCGTCGGCGACATCGGTCGTCAGCGCCTGCAGGCGCGCGCCGAACCACGGGCGCTTGACCGTGGTGGCACCGGCCTTGGCGCTATCGACGACGAGGCGGACCATCGCGGAAGGAATGGCGAAGCCGATGCCGACACTGCCGCCCGAGCGCGAATAGATCGCCGTGTTGATGCCGACCACCCGGCCCTTCATGTCGATCAGCGCGCCGCCGGAATTGCCCGGATTGATCGCCGCATCGGTCTGGATGAAGGACTGGGCATCGCCGACGCCGATCTGCGTGCGCGCGAGCGCCGAGACGATGCCTTGCGTCACGGTCTGGCCGACGCCGAAGGGATTGCCCATGGCGAGCACGATGTCGCCGACCTGCAGTTCATCGGTATCGGCCAGCTCGATCGCGGCGAGGTTCTTGGTATCCGCGACCTTGAGCACGGCAAGGTCGGTGCGCGCGTCGCGCAGCAGGATCTTGGCCTCGACCTCGCGCTTGTCGGCGAAGGCGACCTTGACCTCGCTCATGTTCTCGATGACGTGGTTGTTCGTCACCACGAGCCCGGCCTGCGCATCGACGATGACGCCGGAGCCGAGCGAGCGCTGCACCTGCTCGCGCGGCACGCCGAAGCCGCCATCGCCGAAGAAGCGGCGGAAGAACGGATCGTCCATGAACGGGTTCTGCGGCCGCTTCTCGACGCGGGCGCCATAGACGTTGACCACGGAGGCGGCGGTTCGCTTCACCAGCGGCGCGAAGGAGAGCGTGATCTGCTCGCGCGCCTCGGGCACCTGCCGCGCCTGGCCGAGCGCCGGCCACGGCGAGACGGCGGCACCCAGCGCACATGCGAACGCGGCGGCGGCCAGCCTCCTGCGATGTCCTGAGAAGCGTTCGATCATGCTGTCCTCGTCGTAAAACAAAAGCCGCCTGCCAAAATCGGAGTTGCAGCGGCCAGCCGGGCATCCTTCATTATACCCGTCTCGACGCTCGCAGTTCCTCACCGACATGTCGTGCAACTCATGCGGCTTCGCAAGCCACCAGGGAAAACTCATGAGCCTGATCCGGCTTGTTTATGCCAGCCACAGCCTGCTCGACGATTCAAACCGACGCGAGGAACTGGGCGAAATTCTGTCGAGCGCTCGCCGCTTCAACGAAGCAAACGACATCACCGGCTTCCTGCTCGCCACGCGCGGCGCCTTCGCGCAGGTGCTGGAAGGCGAGGCTGCTCGCCTCAGTGAAACCTATGCCCGGATCGAAGCGGACCCGCGCCATACTGGCCTGCAGGTTCTCTCTCGAGCGCCCGTCGCGGAACGTCTTTTCGCCGGCTGGACGATGGGCGTGGCCGAGCATGACGAGACCACGCAGTTCATCTTCGGGCTCTATGGCGTGACGCCGGAAACCGATCTGCCGACCCAGCCTGTCGACGCGCTGCTTGACCTCGCCGGGGAGCTGGCGCGGCGGCCGGGCTGAGAAGCGGCGGCCGGCTTTCCAGGCCTCTCTGTCTCAGAGACCGCAGCAAGCTCCCACGGCTCGCGCATCAGAACGAAGTCCGGCGAATAAAAAAGGGCGGCCCGAAGACCGCCCCTTTCAAATCAATGATTCGGCCGATCAGGCCGCTTCGTCTTCAGCCGTGAACACCGGACCGGAGTCCTTGCCCTTGGCCTCGACGTCGCGGTCGACGAACTCGATGATCGCGAGCGGGGCGTTGTCGCCGAAGCGGAAGCCCGCCTTCATGATGCGCAGATAGCCGCCATTGCGCTCCTTGTAGCGCGGGCCGAGCACCGCGAAGAGCTTGCCGACCAGCGCGATGTCCTTGATCTGGGCGATCGCCTGACGACGAGCATGCAGGTCGCCGCGCTTGCCGAGCGTGATCAGCTTCTCGACGACCGGACGCAGATCCTTCGCCTTCGGCAGGGTGGTGGTGATCTGCTCGTGCTTGATCAGGGCCTGGGCCATATTGGCGAACATCGCCTGGCGATGCTCGGCCGTGCGGTTGAAACGGCGACCGCGAAATCCGTGACGCATTGTTTGGCTCCTTCGTTGCTTACGGCCGCCGTGCCACGGTACGGCCGTTCGTTATGCTCCGGCGGGGAATAGCCGGGCGGGGTTGGCGCGGGATGCCTCCCGCGCCGGTTGAAACTCAGTAGTGCTCTTCGAAGCGCTTGGCGAGCTCTTCGATGTTCTCCGGCGGCCAGCCCTGGACGTCCATGCCCAGGTGCAGGCCCATGGTCGCCAGCACTTCCTTGATCTCGTTCAGCGACTTGCGACCGAAGTTCGGGGTGCGCAGCATCTCGCCTTCCGACTTCTGGATGAGGTCGCCGATATAGACGATGTTGTCGTTCTTGAGGCAGTTGGCCGAGCGCACCGAAAGCTCGAGCTCGTCGACCTTCTTGAGCAGCGCCGGGTTGAAGGGCAGCTGCGGCGCGGTCGAGACGGCCTCTTCCTTGCGCGGCTCCTCGAAGGTGATGAAGACGGCGAGCTGATCCTGCAGGATGCGGGCGGCGAGCGCCAGCGCGTCCTCGGGGCTGACCGAGCCGTTGGTCTCGATCGCCAGCGTCAGCGAATCCTTGTCGAGGTTCTGGCCCTCGCGGGTGTTCTCGACGCGGTAAGAGACCTTCTTGACCGGCGAGTACAGGCTGTCGACCGGGATCAGGCCGATCGGCGCGTCCTCGGGGCGGTTCTGCTCGGCCGGGACATAGCCCTTGCCGGTGTTGACCGTGAACTCCATGCGGATCTCGGCGCCCTCGTCGAGGGTGCAGAGCACGAGCTCGGGGTTGAGGATCGAGACGTCGCCGATGGTGTTGATGTCACCGGCGGTGACAGTGCCCGGGCCCGACTTGCGCAGGGTCATGCGCTTGGGACCCTCGCCCTGCATCTTGATGGCGATGGCCTTGATGTTCAGGACGATGTCGGTGACGTCCTCGCGGACGCCCGGAATCGAAGAGAACTCGTGCAGAACGCCGTCGATCTGGACGGCGGTCACGGCCGCGCCCTGGAGCGACGACAGCAGCACGCGACGGAGCGCATTGCCGAGCGTCATGCCGAAGCCGCGCTCGAGCGGACGCGCGATCACGGTGGCCTGACGCTTCGGGTCGTCTCCGACCTTCACTTCGAGCTTGTTCGGCTTGGAAAGATCCTGCCAGTTCTTGCTGATCACGACCGCACTCCTGGTGCTGAATTCATCTGGCGGCCACCGCCGCCCCGGACAGGCGCCCGCCCCTGCGGGCGCCTCTTGCAATGGACTTCGCGTCAGACGCGACGGCGCTTGCGCGGCCGGCAGCCATTGTGCGGGATCGGAGTCACGTCGCGGATCGAGGTCACGGTGAAGCCCGCGGCCTGCAGCGCGCGCAGCGCCGACTCACGGCCCGAACCCGGACCCGTCACCTCGACCTCGAGGGTGCGCATGCCATGCTCGGCAGCCTTGCGGGCGGCGTCCTCGGCCGCGACCTGCGCGGCATAGGGGGTCGACTTCCGCGAGCCCTTGAAGCCCATCGTGCCGGCCGAGGACCACGAGATCGTGTTGCCCTGCGCGTCGGTGATGGTGATCATGGTGTTGTTGAACGAGGCGTTCACATGCGCGACGCCGGAGACAATGTTCTTGCGTTCGCGACGACGGACGCGGGTGGCTTCCTTGGCCATGGTTCTCTTTCTTTCATCCTTCAGGCGCGCCCGTCATTCCAGGCGCTGGGGAGAGGTCTTCCCACCGTCATGCCCGGATTTGATCCGGGCCTCTCTGGCAGGAGAAGGCGCCAAAGGCGCCCTCATCACACGATCCTCGGGGCAAGCCCGAGGACGACGTTCGGCTCAGCCGAACATCACTTCTTCTTGCCGGCGATCGGCTTCGCCTTGCCCTTGCGGGTGCGGGCGTTGGTATGCGTGCGCTGGCCGCGGACCGGCAGCGAGCGGCGATGGCGCAGGCCGCGGTAGCAGCCGAGGTCCATCAGGCGCTTGATGTTCATCGAGACTTCGCGGCGCAGATCGCCCTCGACGAGGTAGTCGCGATCGATCGCCTCGCGGATCTGAAGCACTTCGGCGTCGGTCAGCTGGTTGACGCGACGCTCGTCGGCGATGCCGACCTTCGCGCAGATTTCCTTGGCCTTGGCGGCGCCGATGCCGTGGATGTACTGCAAGCCGATGACGACGCGCTTGCCGGTGGGAATGTTAACGCCCGCGATACGAGCCATGGTCTCTTCTCCATGTCTGCCGGGAACCCGATGGCCCCGCGGCCTGTGAAAGAAGCCCCGCGTCCGGTGGAGGCCGGCCCATGCAGGACGTTGAACGGTTCCACGCGAGAATGCGACGTCGCCCCTTCTCGCGAAGGTAACGGCATCGCTCTCATGAAACCGGATGGCGGGTCGTTAGCGACTCATGGCGCAAGAGTCAACCTGCGCCACCCAAGATTCATGCCAAGCGCCGGTGATCGCGCCAGGCCTTCAGCTCCGCGCCGTCTCCGAGAGCGCGCTCTCGATCGCCGCCGAAACATCGTCGATGGCTTGCATGCCGTCGATCGGCGTGAGCTGGCCGCGCTTCTCGTAATAGGGAGCGACCACAGCGGTATCGCGGTTATAGGCTTCGAGCCGGGTCTTGAAGACCTCCGGATCGTCATCCTTGCGCACCGGCTGCCCGGCCGCCCTCGCCTCCTCGGCGCGGCGGACGATCCGATCGACCAGCTTCGTCTGGTCGACCTTGAGCTCGAGCACGGCGTCGAGCTTCAGCCCCTTGCCCGCGAGCATCTCGTCGAGCGCCTCGGCCTGCGCCAGCGTGCGCGGAAAGCCGTCGAGGATGAAGCCCGTCTTCGCATCCGGCTCTTCGATGCGGTCGGCGACGATGCCGATCACGATCTCGTCCGAAACGAGGCCGCCGGCATCCATCACCGCCTTGGCCTTCTGGCCGACAGGCGTTCCCGCAGCCACCGCGGCGCGCAACATGTCGCCGGTCGAGAGTTGCGGAATGCCATGCTTCGCGACGATGCGCGCCGCCTGAGTGCCCTTGCCCGCCCCCGGCGGCCCCAGGAAAATCAACCGCATTTAGCGCCTCGCTCCTCGCAACTTGGCCTTCTTGACCAGCCCCTCATACTGATGGGCCAGCAGATGTCCGTGAATCTGCGCCACGGTATCCATCGTCGTCGTCACCACGATGAGCAGCGAGGTGCCGCCCAAAAGGATGATCGGGATCTGAGCATAGGTGATCATGAACTCGGGGATAAGGCAGACAATGGTCAGATAGCCCGCACCCAGAACCGTGATGCGCGTCAGCACGCGGTCGATATGCTCGGCGGTGCGCTCGCCCGGCCGAATGCCCGGCATGAAGCCGCCATGCTTCTTGAGATTGTCCGCCGTCTCGACCGGATTGAACACGATCGCGGTGTAGAAAAAGCAGAAGAAGATGATCAGCGCGACATAGAGCACCATGAACAGCGGCCGGCCATGGGCGAGATAGGTCGAGATCGTCGAGACGAAGCCGGTGCCGCCCTGCGCCTGCGAGAAGCTGGCGATCGTCGTCGGCAGCAGCAGCAGCGACGAGGCGAAGATGGGCGGGATGACGCCCGAGGTGTTGAGCTTCAGCGGCAGGAACGAGGTCTGGCCCTCATACATGCGGTTGCCGACCTGGCGCTTCGGATAATTGATCAGCAGGCGCCGCTGGGCGCGCTCCATGAAGACGCAGAAGGCGATGACGCAGATCGCCATCACCAGGATGCCGAGCAGCAGCCCGGTCGAGATCGCGCCCTGGCGGCCGAGTTCGAGGGTCTGGGCGAGCTGCGCCGGGAATTCGGCGATGATGCCCGAGAAGATGATCATCGACGTGCCGTTGCCGATGCCGCGGCTGGTAATCTGCTCGCCGAGCCAGAGCAGGAACATCGTGCCGCCGACCAGGGTGATCGTGGTCGAGAGCAGAAAGAATGGCCCGGGTTCGAGCACGAGATTGCCCGAGCCCTGCAGGCCGACGCCAATCGCATAGGCCTGGAACACGGCCAGCACCAGCGTGAGGTAGCGCGTGTACTGGTTGAGGATCTTGCGGCCCTGCTCGCCTTCCTTCTTCAGCGCCTCGAAGGTCGGGATGACGCTGGAGAGCAGCTGGACGATGATCGAGGCCGAGATGTACGGCATGATCGCCAGCGCGAAGATCGCGAGCCGGCCGACGGCGCCGCCCGAAAACATGTTGAACAGCCCGAGCACGCCGGACTGGGTCTGCTGCCGGAAGAGGTCGGCCACCGCATCCGGGTTCATGCCGGGCAGCGGGACATAGGTGCCGAGCCGGTAGACGATCAGCGCGCCCAGCGTGAACCAGATTCGCTTCTTGAGTTCGTCCGCCTTGGCGAGCGCCCCGAAGTTGAGGTTTGCCGCTAGCTGTTCAGCCGCCGATGCCATGCGCCGGATCCCTGGGTCTCAGTCGATATTGAAGCACGCCGTCGGCTGAAATCGCGGAGCGTTTTCCAGGGGCGCACTGTGCGTCAAACAGTCGAACGGCGGCCAAGGCGCATGGCCCGGCCGCCGTTCGCAAACGTCATGTAGTCGTTCGGATCACGCCTGTGAAGCGGCGGCCAGAATCTTGATCGAACCGCCGGCCTTCTCGATCGCGGCGACGGCCGACTTGGACGCGCCGGCAACCTCGAAAGCGAGCTTGGTCTTGAGCTCGCCGACGCCCAGGATCTTGACGCCGTCCTTGGCCTGGCGGGTGATGACGCCCGCGGCGACGAGCGCCTCGATGGTCACCGCGCCCTTGGCGTCGAGCTTGCCCGCCTCGACAGCCTGCTGGATGCGACCGAGGTTCACCTCGTTCAGATCCTTGGCGAAGAGGTTGGTGAAGCCGCGCTTCGGCAGGCGACGATACAGCGGCATCTGGCCGCCTTCGAAGCCCTTGACCGCCACGCCGGCGCGAGCCTTCTGGCCCTTGACGCCACGCCCGCCGGTCTTGCCCTTGCCGGAGCCGATGCCGCGGCCGACGCGGATGCGCGACTTGGCCGCGCCTTCGTTGTCACGAATCTCGTTGAGTTTCATGTGTCGCCCTCCTCAATTCGCGTCGACGACGCGCACGAGGTGCTTGACCTTCTCGACCATGCCACGCACCGCGGGGGTGTCCTGGAGGGTCGAGCGGCGGCGGATCTTGTTCAGGCCGAGACCGATCAGGGTCTGGCGCTGGGTGGCGTCGCGGCGGATCGGGGAACCGATCTGCTCGACGATGAGAGTCTTCTCAGCCTTTGCCATCGAACCCTCCTCACGCTTCCGCGGCCGCATCCGTGCCGGCATCGCGGCGACGGGTCTGCAGGGCCGAAACCTTGAGCGAGCGACGGGCCGCGACCGAGCGCGGGCTGTCCTCGTTCTTCAGCGCGTCGAACGTGGCGCGCACGAGGTTGTACGGGTTGGAGGAGCCGAGCGACTTCGACACGACGTCCTGCATGCCGACCGCCTCGAAGACGGCGCGCATCGGGCCGCCGGCGATGATGCCGGTACCGGCCGGAGCCGCGCGCAGCACGACCTTGCCGGCGCCGTGGCGGCCCTGCACGTCGTGATGGAGGGTACGGCCCTCGCGCAGCGGGATGCGGACGAGACCGCGCTTGGCGGCTTCCGTCGCCTTGCGGATCGCCTCGGGAACTTCACGGGCCTTGCCGTGGCCGAAGCCGACGCGGCCCTTCTGGTCACCGACGACGACGAGTGCGGCGAAGCCGAAGCGACGACCACCCTTCACCACCTTGGCGACGCGGTTGATGTGGACGAGCTTATCCACGAATTCGGAATCTTCGCTATCCCGACGCTCACGCGGCTCTCTAGCCATCTCTACCTCTTACTTGCGCGGTCGAAGCTCGAAGCCTCGCCGCTCGCTCGAGCAAATCCCCGCGAGCCTCATTGCCGCGGGGAAGCCTGAAAACGAGTGCCGCCGGGACGACGCGCGAGCGCCGTCCCGGCGAAACCCGGTATCCTCAGAAGCTGAGGCCGCCCTCGCGGGCCGCCTCGGCCAGGGCCTTGACGCGGCCATGGTACATATAGGGACCACGGTCGAAGACCACGTCCGTTACGCCGGCCTTGACCGCACGCTCGGCGACGAGCTTGCCGATCTGGCCGGCCGCCTCGACATTGGCGCCGGACTTGATCTGGGCACGCACGTCCTTGTCCATCGACGAGGCGGAAGCGAGGGTGACCCCCTTCACGTCGTCGATGACCTGGGCGTAGATCTGCTTGCCGGTGCGGTGCACCGAGAGGCGCGGGCGGCCATTGGCGACCGCCTTGATCGCGCGGCGGACGCGGGCCTTGCGGCGCGCAGTCACATCGTTCTGCTTGCTCATGGCTGGCGTCCTTACTTCTTCTTGCCTTCCTTGCGGAAGATGAACTCGCCGGCGTACTTGACGCCCTTGCCCTTATAGGGCTCGGGGCCGCGATAGTCGCGGATTTCCGCGGCGGTCTGGCCGACGACCTGCTTGTCGATACCGACGACGACGATCTCGGTCGGCTTCGGCGTCGTGATCGCGACACCGGCCGGGATTTCATAGTCGATGTCGTGGCTGTAGCCGAGCGACAGCTTCAGCACCTTGCCAGCGACAGCGGCCTTGTAGCCGACGCCGTTGATCTCGAGGCGCTTCTCGAAGCCGGCGGTGGTGCCGATCACGAGGTTGTTGATGCGGGCACGCGAGGTGCCCCAGAGCGCGCGGGCGCGCTTCGACTGCGAGCGCGGCTGAACCGCGATCGAGCCGTTCTCCATGGCAACCGAGACGTCCTCGGGAACCTCGAAGGAGAGCTCGCCCTTCGAGCCCTTGACCTTGACGAGCTGGCCGGTGACCGAGGCGGTGACGCCCGCGGGAACCGAAACCGGCTTCTTTCCGATACGAGACATTGGATCTCTCCTGAAGATGAGCGGCGCCTGTCGGGTCAGAAGACCCGGCAGAGCACTTCGCCGCCCACGTTCTGCTCGCGGGCCACATGATCGGCCATCACACCCTTCGGCGTCGAGACGATCGTCACGCCGAGGCCGTCGGCCACGCGCGGCATGGTCTCGACCGACGAATAGACGCGGCGGCCGGGCTTCGAGACACGCGAGATCGACCGGATGACCGGCTGGCCCTCGTGATACTTCAGCTCGATGTCGAACTCGGTCCGGCCGTTGCCGAACTCGGTCGTCGAGTAGCCGCGGATGTAGCCTTCGGTCTGGAGCACGTCCAGAACGCGGGCCCGCAGCTTCGAGCCGGGGGTGGACACGCGGGTCTTGCGACGCATCTGCGCATTGCGGATGCGGGTCAGCAGATCGCCGAGCGGATCAATGATTGTCATTGTCCTGTCCTCCTCACCAGCTCGACTTCACGAGGCCAGGAACCAGCCCCTTGTTGCCGAGTTCACGCAGCGCGACACGCGACATCTTGACTTTGCGATAGAAGGCGCGCGGACGGCCCGTCACCTCGCAGCGATTGCGGATGCGGTTCTTCGCCGAGTTGCGCGGCAGTTCGGCAAGCTTCAGGCGAGCAAGGAAGCGCTCGTCCATCGGCTGGCTTTCGTCATTGGCGATCGCGAGAAGACGAGCCCGGCGGCCGGCGAATTTCTTCACCAGCTTCCTGCGACGCTCGTTGTTCTCGACGGAGCTTTTCTTAGCCATCGATCTCTCCTGGTTTCCGCGTTTGAACGGTCAGTTCACTGCCGGAACGGGAAGTTGAAGTGCTTGAGCAGAGCGCGTGCCTCGTCATCCGACTTCGCAGTCGTGCAGACGATCACGTCCATGCCCCAGACCTGGTCGACCTTGTCGTAGTTGATCTCGGGGAACACGATATGCTCCTTGATCCCGAGCGCGAAATTGCCGCGCCCGTCGAACGACTTCGGGTTCAGGCCCCGGAAGTCGCGCACGCGCGGCAAAGCGATGGTGACGAGCCGGTCGACGAACTCGAACATCTTGGTCTTGCGCAGCGTGACCTTGCAGCCAACCGCCATGTTCTCGCGCAGCTTGAAGCCGGCGATCGCGAGGCGGGACTTGGTGATAACCGGCTTCTGGCCGGCGATGAGGGCGAGATCGCCCGCAGCGTTGTCGACCTTCTTGCGGTCGGCCGTGGCTTCACCAACGCCCATGTTGATGACGACCTTCTCGATGGTCGGCACTTCCATGACGTTCTTGTAGCCGAATTCGGCGATCATCGCGGGACGGACGACGTCCTCGTAATGCTTCTTCATGCGCGGCGAGAGAGCCGCCTGCTGAGCCTCAGCCATCGATCAGATCCCCCGAACGCTTGGCGAAACGAACCTTGCGGCCGTCTTCGAGCACCTTGAAACCAACGCGGGTCGCCTTGCCGTCCTTCGGATCGGCGACAGCGATGTTCGACAGGTCGATGGTGGCCTCTTTCGAGATGATGCCGCCCTCTGACGTCTGCGACTGCTTGGTGTGGCGCTTGACGAGATTGACGCCACGCACGACGGCGCGAGCATCCTTCGGCATGACCTGCAGCACTTCGCCGGTCTTGCCCTTGTCACGACCAGCGAGCACGACGACCTTGTCGCCCTTCTTGATCTTCGCAGCCATCACAGCACCTCCGGCGCCAGCGAGATGATCTTCATGTGGTTCTTGGCGCGCAGCTCGCGCGGAACCGGTCCGAAGATACGCGTGCCGACGGGCTCCTTCTGGTTGTTGATCAGCACGGCCGCATTGCGGTCGAAGCGGATCACCGAACCGTCCTGGCGCTTGACGTCCTTGGCGGTGCGAACGACGACCGCCTTCATGACGTCGCCCTTCTTCACGCGACCGCGCGGAATGGCTTCCTTGATCGAGACGACGATGATGTCGCCGATGCGGGCATAGCGCCGCTTCGACCCGCCGAGAACCTTGATGCACATCACGCGACGGGCGCCCGAATTGTCGGCGACGTCGAGATTCGTCTGCACCTGGATCATGGCCTTGATCCTTCCAATCTGTGTATCAGCGCGGTTTCCCGGCCAGCATCAGCGCTGGCGGGGACTACGACTGACGGGGGTCGATCGCCCCCTGGCCTCAAAACAAACACGGTCCGCAAAAGTGGTTTCCACCTTTGCGGAAAAACATGTCCGGCTTCTTTCCTGCCCCGCCCTGCCCCTGATTCGGGGCTGGGCGAAGCCGGCTCGACTCACGCCTTGGGGGCGCCTTCGAGCACAACCCAGCTTTTCAGCTTGGAAATCGGCTTGGACTCCTCGATCCACACCGTGTCGCCGATCTTGAACGAACCCGCCTCGTTGTGGGCGTGATAGTTCTTGGTGCGGCGAACCGTCTTCTTGAGGAGCGGGTGCGTATAGCGCCGCTCGACCTTCACCACAACAGTTTTGTTCTGCTTGTCGCTGACGACGACGCCCTGCAGTACGCGCTTAGGCATGATTCTCTCCTCACGCGCTCGCTGCGACGGTCTTCGACCGCTGCAGCGTCTTGATGCGGGCGATGTCCTTGCGCAGTTCGGTGACACGCGCGGTGTTCTCGAGCTGCCCGGTCGCCTTCTGGAAGCGCAGGTTGAACTGCTCCTTCTTCAGCTTGAGCAGCTCATCCTGGAGTTGGTCCGCGCTCATGACCGTGAGGTCGGACAGACGCTTGGTGATTTTCATGTCAGCCTCCCTTACTCGGCGATGCGCTGGATGAAGCGGGTCTTGATCGGCAGCTTGGCGGCGCCGAGACGGAGCGCCTCGCGGGCGATCTCCTCGGACACGCCGTCGAGCTCGAACATGATCCGGCCCGGCTTGACCTTGGCCGCCCAGAATTCGGGCGAACCCTTGCCCTTACCCATGCGGACTTCGGTCGGCTTCTTGGAAACCGGCACGTCCGGGAAGATGCGGATCCAGACACGGCCGACGCGCTTCATGGCGCGGGTGATCGCGCGGCGGGCCGCCTCGATCTGCCGAGCGGTGACGCGCTCGGGCTCCTGGGCCTTCAGGCCGAACTGGCCGAAGTTGAGGTCCGTGCCGCCCTTGGCGACGCCGGAGATGCGTCCCTTGAACTGCTTGCGGAACTTGGTGCGTTTTGGTTGCAGCATGGCTCTTCTCGATCAGCCTTACGCAGCCTGCTCGCGACGATCGCGATCGCGGTGATCGCGGTCACGGCCGCCGGAACGGCTGCCCTCGTCGGAAAGGCGCTTGTCCTGGGCCATCGGGTCATGTTCCAGGATCTCGCCCTTGAAGATCCAGACCTTGATGCCGCACGTCCCGTAGGTCGTGAAGGCGGTAGCGACGCCGTAATCGACATCGGCGCGCAGCGTATGCAGCGGCACGCGGCCCTCGCGGTACCATTCGAGACGGGCGATCTCGGCGCCGCCGAGACGGCCCGAGCAGTTGATGCGGATGCCCTCGGCGCCCAGACGCATCGCCGACTGCACGGCGCGCTTCATGGCACGACGGAAGGCGACACGACGCTCGAGCTGCTGGGCGATCGAGTCGGCGACGAGCGTCGCGTCGATCTCGGGCTTGCGCACCTCGACGATGTTGATCGTCACGTCGGCCTTGGTGAGCTTCGAGACCTCCTTGCGGAGCTTCTCGATGTCGGCACCCTTCTTGCCGATCACCACGCCCGGACGCGCCGAATGGATGGTGACGCGGCACTTCTTGTGCGGACGCTCGATGATGATCTTCGAGACGGCAGCCTGCTTCAGCAGCTTCATGAGCGCGGCGCGGATGGCCATGTCTTCATGCAGCAGCTTGCCGTACTCGCCCTTGTTGGCGAACCAACGCGAGTCCCAGGTCCGGTTGATGCCGAGGCGAAGGCCGATCGGATTGATTTTCTGACCCATCGTTCTCTCCTCAGGCCTGCGCGGCAGCCTGCTCGCGCACCACGATCGTGATGTTCGAGAACGGCTTCATGATACGGGCGCCACGGCCGCGGGCGCGGGCATGGAAACGCTTCATGACGAGCGCCTTGCCGACGAACGCCTGGGCGACGACGAGATCGTCGACGTCGAGATCATGGTTGTTCTCGGCGTTGGCGATCGCGCTCTGCAGGCACTTGCGAACGTCGTTCGCGATGCGCTTGCGCGAGAACTCGAGATCGGCGAGCGCCGTCGCGACCTTCTTGCCACGGATGAGCTGAGCGACGAGGTTCAGCTTCTGCGGCGAGACGCGCAGGTTGCGGGCGACCGCAAGCGCTTCGTTCTCGGGCAGCGCACGGGGGGCGGATGCTTTACCCATGGCTTACTTCCTCTTCGCCTTCTTGTCGGCGGCATGGCCGTGGAAGGTGCGCGTCGGCGAGAACTCGCCGAACTTGTGGCCCACCATCTCCTCGGACACGGACACCGGCACATGCTTCTGGCCGTTGTAGACGCCGAACGTCAGACCGACGAACTGCGGCAGGATCGTGGAGCGGCGGCTCCAGATCTTGATGACTTCACTACGAGCCGAGGTCCTGGCGACCTCGGCCTTCTTCAGGAGGTATCCGTCGACAAACGGACCTTTCCAAAGCGAACGCGCCATGACGGACCTCAGTTCTTCTTCTTGCGGGCGTGACGGCTCGACACGATGAACGTATCGGTCCGCTTGTTCGAGCGGGTCTTCTTACCCTTGGTCGGCAGACCCCACGGCGTGACCGGATGACGGCCACCGGAGGTGCGGCCTTCACCACCGCCATGCGGATGGTCGACCGGGTTCATCGAGACGCCGCGGTTATGCGGACGGCGGCCGAGCCAGCGCGAGCGACCCGCCTTGCCGTCGTTGCGGTTCATGTGATCCGGGTTCGAAACCGCGCCGACCGTGGCGTAGCACAGACCCGAGATCAGGCGCTGCTCGCCCGAGTTCAGGCGGACGATGACATAGCCCTGGTCGCGGCCGACGATCTGGGCGTAGTTGCCCGCGGACCGCGCCAGAGCGCCGCCCTTGCCGATCTTCAGCTCGACATTGTGGACGATCGTGCCGATCGGCAGCGAGCCCATCGGGGCCGCGTTACCGGGCTTCACGTCGACATTGTCACCTGCGACGACCGTGTCGCCGACAGCCAGGCGCTGCGGCGCCAGGATGTAGGCCTGCTCGCCGTCCTGATAGGTGATCAGGGCGATGAACGCCGTACGGTTCGGATCGTACTCGATCCGGTCCACGGTCGCCGGGATGCCGGCCTTGCCACGACGCTTGAAGTCGAGCAGGCGCAGCGTGCGCTTGTGGCCACCGCCGCGGAAGCGGACGGTGATGCGGCCGAGGTTGTTGCGGCCGCCCGAGGACGACTTGCCCTCGGTCAGCTTCTTGACCGGCTTGCCCTTGTAGAGCTCGCTGCGGTCGACGATCACGAGCTGGCGAAGGCTCGGCGTGATCGGCTTGAAGTTCTTCAAAGCCATGATGCTTCCCTCACAGGCCCGTGGTCACGTCGATCGAGTGGCCCTCTTCGAGGGTCACGACCGCTTTCTTGACGTCCGAGCGCTGGCCGAGCCGGCCCCGGAAGACCTTGAGCTTGCCTTCGGTGACGATCGTGTTGACGCTCTTCACCTTGACGTCGAACAGCTTCTCGACAGCGGCCTTGATCTGCGGCTTCGTCGCGGTCTTGGCGACCTTGAACACGACCTTGTTGTGCTCCGAGAGCATGGTCGCCTTCTCGGTGATGACCGGCGCCACGATCACATCGTAGTGGCGCGGGTCGAGGTTCTTGCCGGACTGGCTCATTTGAAGCGCGCCTCCAGCGCATCGACAGCTGCGCGCGTCAGGACGAGCTTGTCGCGACGCAGGATGTCATAGACGTTGATGCCCTGGACCGGCAGCACGTCGACATTCGGGATCGAGCGAGCGGCCAGGCCGAAGTTCGTATCGATTTCGGCGCCGCCGATGATCAGCGCGCTCGACAGGTCGAGCTTGCCGAAATGGCCGAGCAGCACCTTGGTCTTCGGCTCAGAGAGCGTGGCATCGTCGATGACGATGATGCCGGCATCCTTCGCCTTGGCCGAGAGCGCATGGCGCAGGGCCAGCGCGCGGACCTTCTTCGGCAGCTCATGGCCATGGTCGCGCACGACCGGACCGAAAGCCTTGCCGCCGCCGCGGAACTGCGGAGCCGAAGCCGCGCCGTGGCGAGCGCCGCCGGTGCCCTTCTGCTTGTAGATCTTCTTGCGGGTGCGATCGACTTCCGAGCGGCCCTTGGACTTGTGCGTGCCGGCGCGGCGCTTGGCGAGCTGGTAGCGCACCATGCGGGCGAGCAGGTCGGCGCGCGGCTCGAGGCCGAACACGGCGTCGGAGAGCTCGACCGAACCGGCCGCCTTGCCCTCAAGAGTGGTGATATCGAGTTTCATCACGCGTTCTCCTCAGCCTGGGCCGCAGGAGCCTCTTCCGCCTTGGCCTCGCCGGAAACCTTGAACTTGCCCGGCAGCGGCGCATCCTTCGGCAGGGCGCGCTTGACGGCGTCACGGACATGGATCCAGCCGCCGGCGACGCCGGGAACGGCGCCCTCGACGAGGATCAGGCCGCGCTCGGCATCCGTCTGGACGACGCGCAGGTTCTGCGTGGTGACACGCTCGGCGCCGAGATGGCCCGGCATCTTCTTGTTCTTGAAGGTCTTGCCCGGATCCTGGCGACCACCGGTCGAACCGATCGAACGATGCGAGACCGAGACGCCGTGCGTGGCGCGCAGGCCGCCGAAGTTCCAGCGCTTCATGCCGCCGGCGAAGCCCTTGCCGGTGGTGGTGCCGGAGACGTCGACGAACTGGCCGACGACGAAGTGGTCGGCGGTCAGCTCGGCGCCGACCGGGATCAGCGCGTCATTGCTGACGCGGAACTCGACGATCTTCTGCTTCGGCTCGACCTTGGCGACGGCGAAGTGGCCGCGCTGCGCCTTCGAGACGTTCTTGACCTTGGCCAAGCCCGACCCGAGCTGCACGGCGACATAGCCGTTCTTCTCGATCGTGCGATGCGCGACGACCTGGCAGTTGTCGAGCTTCAGCACGGTGACCGGAATGTGCTCCCCGGCATCGGTGAAGATGCGGGTCATCCCGACTTTCTGTGCAATCACACCGGAACGCATCGGTGCATACCTTCCCTTGGGGTCATGTCCATCCGGGGATACCGGAAACAGAGGACCCGTTTAATCGGATCAGAGCTTGATTTCGACGTCGACGCCGGCGGCGAGATCGAGCTTCATGAGGGCGTCGACCGTCTGGGGGGTCGGATCGACGATGTCGAGAACCCGCTTGTGGGTCCGCATCTCGAACTGCTCGCGCGACTTCTTGTCGATGTGCGGCGAGCGGTTGACCGTGAACTTCTCGATGAGCGTGGGCAGCGGGATCGGCCCGCGAACCTGGGCGCCCGTCCGCTTTGCAGTCGACACGATCTCGCGCGTCGAAGCATCGAGGACACGGTGATCGAACGCCTTGAGGCGGATCCGAATGTTCTGACCGTTCATGGTCTTTGTTCTCCGTGACGTGAAAAGGCGAAGGCCCGAAGGGCCCTCGCCCCTCACGAAAACGCGTTACGCGATGATCGAGGCGACGACGCCGGCGCCGACGGTACGACCGCCTTCGCGGATGGCGAAGCGCAGCTTCTCTTCCATCGCGATCGGGGCGATCAGCGTCACCTCCATCGAGATGTTGTCGCCCGGCATCACCATCTCCGTGCCCTCGGGCAGCGTCACCACGCCGGTCACGTCCGTCGTGCGGAAGTAGAACTGCGGGCGGTAGTTGGTGAAGAACGGCGTGTGACGGCCACCCTCTTCCTTCGTCAGGATGTAGGCCTCGGCCTTGAACTTCGTGTGCGGCTTCACCGAGCCCGGCTTGCACAGCACCTGGCCGCGCTCGACGTCCTCACGCTTCGTGCCGCGCAGCAGCGCGCCGATGTTGTCGCCGGCCTGGCCCTGGTCGAGCAGCTTGCGGAACATCTCGACGCCCGTCACCGTCGTCTTCACGGTGTCCTTCAGGCCGACGATCTCGATTTCCTCGCCGACCTTGACGATGCCGCGCTCGACGCGGCCGGTCACCACCGTGCCACGGCCCGAGATCGAGAACACGTCCTCGACCGGCATCAGGAACGGCTGGTCGATCGGACGCTCCGGCTGCGGGATGTAGTCGTCGACCGTCTTCATCAGCGCGATCACCGCGTCATGGCCGATTTCCGGCGTGACGTTGTCGAGAGCGGCCTTGGCCGAGCCCTTGGTGATCGGAATGTCGTCGCCGGGGAAGTCGTACTTCGAGAGGAGCTCGCGGATCTCCATCTCGACGAGCTCCAGCAGCTCGGCGTCGTCGACCAGGTCGACCTTGTTCATGAACACCACCAGCGCGGGAACGCCGACCTGGCGCGCCAGCAGGATGTGCTCGCGGGTCTGCGGCATCGGGCCGTCGGCAGCCGACACCACCAGGATCGCGCCGTCCATCTGCGCCGCACCCGTGATCATGTTCTTCACATAGTCGGCGTGGCCGGGGCAGTCGACATGCGCATAGTGACGCGCCGGGGTCTCGTACTCGACGTGAGCCGTCGAGATCGTGATGCCGCGGGCCTTCTCTTCCGGCGCCTTGTCGATCTGGTCATACGCCGTGAACGACGCACCGCCCGACTCAGCCAGAACCTTCGTGATCGCAGCCGTCAGCGACGTCTTGCCATGGTCAACGTGACCAATCGTTCCAATGTTGCAGTGCGGCTTCGTCCGCGAAAACTTCTCTTTGGCCATGGTAGCCTCCGTCCAATCTCTCAGTGTTCAGTCGAAGGTTCGGGTCAGGCGTACTTGGCCTGAACCTCGGCGGCGACCGCCGAGGGAACCTGCTCATAGTGGTCGAACTGCATCGTGTAGTTCGCGCGGCCCTGCGAGAAGGAGCGCAGCTGGTTGACGTAGCCGAACATGTTCGCCAGCGGCACCATCGCGTTGATCACGACGGCGTTGCCGCGCATGTCCTGGCCCTGGATCTGGCCACGACGCGAGTTCAGGTCGCCGATGACCGAACCGGTGTAGTCTTCCGGGGTCACGACCTCGACCTTCATGATCGGCTCGAGCAGCACGGAGCCGCCCTTCTGCAGACCTTCGCGCAGCGCTGCACGGGAAGCGATTTCGAAGGCGAGCGCCGACGAGTCGACTTCGTGGAAGGCGCCGTCGATCAGCGTGACCTTGACGTCCACGACCGGGAAGCCGGCGAGAACGCCTGAGCCGATGACCGAGTTCAGGCCCTTCTCAACGCCGGGGATATACTCCTTCGGCACCGAACCGCCGACGACCTTCGACTCGAACTCGAAGCCCTTGCCGGTCTCGTTCGGCTCGATGACGAGCTTGACGCGGGCGAACTGGCCCGTACCACCGGTCTGCTTCTTGTGGGTGTAGTCGATCTCGGCCTTCTTGGTCAGCGTCTCGCGATACGCAACCTGGGGCGCGCCGATATTGGCGTCGACCTTGTAGGTGCGCTTCAGGATGTCGACCTTGATGTCGAGATGGAGCTCGCCCATGCCCTTCAGGATGGTCTGGCCGCTCTCCTGGTCGGTCGACACGCGGAAGGACGGATCCTCGTTCGCGAGCTTCGACAGGGCGAGGCCCAGCTTCTCCTGGTCGGCCTTGGACTTCGGCTCGATCGCGATCGTGATGACCGGCTCGGGGAACTCCATGCGCTCCAGGATCACCGCATGGGTGGGATCGCAGAGCGTGTCGCCGGTGCGGACGTCCTTGAGGCCGGCCAGGGCGACGATGTCACCAGCATAAGCCTCCTTGATGTCCTCGCGGTTGTTCGCATGCATCAGCAGCATGCGGCCAACGCGCTCTTTCTTGTCGCGGGTCGAATTGATGACGCCCTGACCCGCCTCGACCTTGCCCGAATAGATGCGGCAGAAGGTGATGGTGCCGACGAAGGGGTCGTCCATGATCTTGAAGGCAAGCATGGAGAACGGATCTTCGTCCGTCGGGTTGCGGGTGGTCGGCTCTTCGGTCTTGAAGTCGATGCCTTCGACGGCGCCGCGATCGACCGGCGACGGCAGGAAGTCCACGACCGCGTCGAGCAGGGGCTGCACGCCCTTGTTCTTGAAGGCCGAGCCGCAGAGGACCGGGTGGAAGGCGCGGCGCTGAACGGCCGTGCGGACGAGCTTGCGCAGCGTCTCGGCGTTCGGCTCGGTGCCGTCCAGATAAGCTTCCATCGCGGCGTCGTCCATCTCGACGGCGGCCTCGACGAGCTTCGAGCGATACTCGGCAGCCTTGTCGGCGAGATCGGCCGGGATGTCCTTCTCCTCGAAGGACGCGCCGAGCGCTTCGCCGTTCCAGACGATCGCCTTCATCTTGATCAGGTCGATCACGCCGACGAAGTCGGATTCGGAGCCGATCGGGATCTGCAGGCAGACGGGCTTGCCGGCGACGCGGTCGATGATGTCCTGGACGCAGCGATAGAAATCGGCGCCGATCTTGTCCATCTTGTTGACGAACACGATACGCGGGACGTCGTACTTGTCGGCCTGGCGCCAGACGGTCTCGGTCTGGGGCTCGACGCCCTGGTTGCCGTCGAGCACGCAGACGGCACCGTCGAGCACGCGCAGCGAACGCTCGACCTCGATGGTGAAGTCGACGTGGCCGGGGGTGTCGATGATGTTCAGGCGGTTGTCGCGCCAGAAGCAGGTCGTCGCGGCGGACGTGATCGTGATGCCGCGCTCCTGCTCCTGCGTCATCCAATCCATCGTGGCGGCGCCATCATGGACTTCGCCGATCTTATGCGACTTGCCGGTGTAGTAGAGGATACGCTCGGTCGTCGTCGTCTTGCCCGCATCGATGTGGGCCATGATGCCGAAGTTACGATAATGATCGATCGGATGAGAACGGGCCATGGTCGTGTGTCCTGAAGTCCGGGCTTCCGCTTACCAGCGGTAGTGCGAGAAGGCGCGGTTGGCTTCCGCCATCCGGTGCGTGTCTTCACGCTTCTTGACGGCGTTGCCGCGGTTGTTCGCAGCATCCATCAGCTCTGCCGAGAGACGCTCGACCATCGTCTTGTCGTTGCGGCCACGCGCGGCCGAGATCAGCCAGCGGATCGCCAGCGCCTGACGGCGCTCGGTGCGAACCTCGACCGGAACCTGGTAGGTCGCGCCGCCGACGCGGCGGGAACGGACCTCGATCGCCGGAGCGACGTTCTCGAGCGCCGACTTGAAGACGCCGAGCGGCTCGCTCTTGGTCTTGGCCTCGATGATGTCGAAGGCACCGTAGACGATCCGCTCGGCGGTCGACTTCTTACCTTCGTACATCACGGAGTTCATGAACTTCGTGACGACGATATCGCCGAACTTGGGGTCCGGGATAACTTCGCGCTTTTCGGCACTGTGGCGGCGGGACATCGTCTAGTCTCCGGTCAAATCTTCAACGCGGCGGATCGGCCTGGGCTCATCGCCCGGCCGATCTGGCCGAACTCACTTGGGACGCTTGGCGCCGTACTTCGAACGGCGCTGCTTGCGGTTCTTGACGCCCTGCGTGTCGAGCACACCGCGCAGGATGTGATAGCGCACGCCGGGAAGGTCCTTGACGCGGCCGCCGCGGATCATCACCACCGAGTGTTCCTGAAGGTTGTGACCTTCACCCGGGATGTAACCGATCACCTCGAAGCCGTTGGTCAGACGAACCTTGGCGACCTTGCGGAGCGCGGAGTTCGGCTTCTTCGGGGTCGTCGTATAGACACGCGTGCAGACGCCGCGCTTCTGCGGGCACGACTCGAGCGCCGGGGCGGTGTTACGCGCCTTCACGGGCGAGCGCGGCTTGCGGATGAGCTGGCTGATTGTCGGCATTCTGGCCTCTCGCCCCACTGAGCGTTTGGAAATTCCTGGTCAATCTCCCAGGTCGAGCAAAGCCATGGCATAAACGAAGCCGCGCCATCGGCGCCCTTTCAGGGGCCTCAGGCGCGTTCGCCAGCAGAGGAACACGGAAACTCCGCGTTCATGCATCTCGCCATGTCGTCATTCGACGCTGGAATTCCGACGGAGTTTCGGTCGCGAAACTCGCTTGCAAACAAAGAGGCAAGCGACAAACGTGTCCGACAACCGTCGACAGTGGCGCGCTTATGACTCGAACAGAGATTCGCGTCAACCCCGAAACCGCCGAAAAGGCTGGGGTTTTGCGGGGTTCAGGCCACTTGGCCCCTCGCCTGCCCTTTCACGAAACAAAAAGGCCGCCCGGGAGGGGCGGCCTTTCCGATGATTGCCGGTCTTCGCCGGTGGCTGAGCTTACTCGGCCGCCGGCAGCACCGCAGCGGCCTGGGCCGCGGCCTTGGCAGCCGCATCGGCCTTCTGGCCGACGATGAGGTCGTCGCGGCGCGTGGCCACCTGCTTGATGCGGGCGACCTGGGCGCCGGTGCCGGCCGGGATGAGCGAGCCGACGATGACGTTCTCCTTGAGGCCCTCGAGCATGTCCGACTTGCCGTTGACCGCCGCCTCGGTGAGGACGCGGGTGGTCTCCTGGAAGGACGCCGCCGAGATGAAGGAGCGGGTCTGCAGCGAGGCCTTGGTGATGCCGAGCAGGACCGGCACGCCGGAAGCCGGCTTCTTGCCCTCCTCGCGCATCTTCGCGTTGATCTCCTCGAGCTCGACGCGGTCGACCTGGTCGCCGGTCAGGATGTCGGTATCGCCCGACTCCGTGATCTCGACCTTCTGCAGCATCTGACGGACGATGACCTCGATGTGCTTGTCGTTGATGCCGACGCCCTGGAGGCGATAGACCTCCTGGATCTCGTTCACCAGATAAGCCGCCAGCTCCTCGACGCCCTTGATCGCCAGGATGTCGTGCGGGGCCGGGTTGCCGTCGAGGATGTAGTCGCCGACTTCCACGACGTCGCCGTCCTGGAGGTGGATGTGCTTGCCCTTCGGGATCAGGTACTCGACCCCGTCGGAACCGTCATGCGGCGTCAGCGTCACGCGGCGCTTGTTCTTGTAGTCCTTGCCGAAGCCGATCACGCCCGACTTCTCGGCAATGATCGCCGCGTCCTTCGGACGACGCGCCTCGAACAGCTCCGCCACGCGCGGCAGACCACCGGTGATGTCGCGGGTCTTGGCCGAGTCGGTCGAGACACGCGCCAGCACGTCGCCGGCCTTGATCGAGTGGCCAGGCTCCACCGAGATGATGCCGTCGACAGGCAGGATGTAGCGGGCATCGCCACCACGGGCGAGCTTCGCGATCTTGCCGTCAGGCCCCGTGATGGTCATCGCGGGCTTGAGGTCGGCCGTACGGGCCGAGCCACGCCAGTCGATGACGACACGCTTGGAGATGCCGGTCGCCTCGTCGGTCGTCTCGGTCATCGACATGCCGTCCACGAGATCCTCGTAGCCGACCTTGCCGTCGACCTCCGCCAGGATCGGGCGGGAATAGGGATCCCACTCGATCAGGCGCTGGCCGCGCTTGACCTTGTCGCCCTCGTCGACCCGCAGCTTCGAGCCGAACTGGACACGGTGCACCGCACGCTCGGCGCCATCAGGCCCGACGATCACGATGGCGATGTTGCGCGCCATGGCGATGAGGTCGCCGTCCGAGTTCCGCGCGACGTTGCGGTTGCGCATCTTGACCGTGCCTTCGAAGTTCGACTCGACGAAGGACTGGTCGGCGATGGTGGCCGCGCCGCCGATGTGGAAGGTACGCATGGTGAGCTGCGTGCCCGGCTCGCCGATCGACTGCGCCGCGATGACGCCGACGGCCTCACCCATGTTGACGGGCGTGCCGCGGGCGAGGTCGCGCCCATAGCAGGTCGCGCAGACGCCGTTCTTGGTCGCGCAGGTGAGAACCGAGCGGATCTTCACCTCCTGGACGCCGGCGGCGTTGATCTTCTCGATATGGCTCTCCTCGATCATCGTGCCCTTCGGCACGAGGACGTTGCCGTCGATATCGGTCACGTCCTCGGCCGCCGAGCGACCCAGGATGCGCACGCCGAGCGAAGCCACGACCTGGCCGGCATCGACGATGGCGCGCATCTTGATGCCGTTGTCGGAGCCGCAATCGACCTCGGAGATGATCGCGTCCTGCGCCACGTCGACGAGACGGCGGGTGAGATAGCCGGAGTTGGCCGTCTTGAGCGCCGTGTCGGCGAGGCCCTTACGGGCGCCGTGGGTCGAGTTGAAGTACTCGAGAACGTCGAGGCCTTCCTTGAAGTTCGAGATAATCGGGCTCTCGATGATCTCGCCCGACGGCTTGGCCATCAGGCCGCGCATGGCGGCGAGCTGGCGCATCTGCGCCGGCGAACCGCGGGCACCCGAGTGCGACATCATGTAGATCGAGTTGATCTGCTTGTCGCGGCCGGTCTCGTCCTTCTGGACGGTCGAGATGCGGGCCATCATCTCCTGGGCGAGCTTGTCGGAGCACTTCGCCCAGGCGTCGACGACCTTGTTGTACTTCTCGCCCTGCGTGATCAGGCCGTCCTGGTACTGCTGCTCGTAATCCTTGGCGAGCGCGCGGGTGGTGTCGACGATCTGCCACTTGTTCTCCGGCACGACCATGTCGTCCTTGCCGAAGGAGATGCCGGCCTTGAAGGCGTGCTTGAAGCCGAGCCCCATGACGCGGTCGCAGAAGATCACCGATTCCTTCTGACCGCAGCCGCGATACACGGCGTCGATCATTCCGGAGATCTCCTTCTTCGTCATCAGCTTGTTGACGACGTCGAAGGACACGGCCGGGTGCTCCGGCAGCGCGGTCGAGAGGATCACGCGTCCCGGCGTGGTGTCGTAGATCTTCGTGTACGGCTTGCCGTCATGGCCGACGCCGGTCCAGCGATATTTGATCTTCGAATGCAGCGTCACGACCTTCTCGTGCAGCGCGTATTCGAGCTCACCGAAATCGCCGAAGATCTTGCCCTGGCCCGGCTCGCCGTCCGAGATGATCGAGAGGTAGTAGAGGCCGAGCACGATGTCCTGCGACGGCACGATGATCGGCTGGCCGTTCGCCGGGTGCAGGATGTTGTTGGTCGACATCATCAGCACGCGCGCTTCCAGCTGCGCCTCAAGCGACAGCGGGACGTGCACGGCCATCTGGTCGCCGTCGAAGTCCGCGTTGAAGGCGGCGCAAACCAGCGGGTGGAGCTGGATCGCCTTGCCCTCGATCAGCACCGGCTCGAAGGCCTGGATGCCGAGGCGGTGGAGCGTCGGCGCGCGGTTCAGCATCACCGGATGCTCGCGGATGACCTCGTCCAGGATATCCCAGACTTCCGGCTTCTCCTTCTCGACGAGCTTCTTGGCCTGCTTGACCGTGGTCGAGTAGCCCTTGGCGTCGAGGCGCGCATAGATGAACGGCTTGAACAGCTCGAGCGCCATCTTCTTCGGCAGGCCGCACTGGTGCAGCTTCATCTCCGGACCGACGACGATGACCGAGCGGCCGGAATAGTCGACGCGCTTGCCGAGCAGGTTCTGGCGGAAGCGGCCCTGCTTGCCCTTCAGCATGTCGGCGAGCGACTTCAGCGGGCGCTTGTTGGCACCCGTGATGACGCGGCCGCGGCGGCCGTTGTCGAACAGGGCATCGACGGACTCCTGCAGCATCCGCTTCTCGTTGCGGATGATGATGTCCGGCGCGCGCAGCTCGATGAGGCGCTTCAGGCGGTTGTTGCGGTTGATGACGCGGCGATAGAGGTCGTTCAGGTCCGAGGTCGCGAAGCGGCCGCCATCGAGCGGAACGAGCGGACGCAGATCCGGCGGGATGACCGGAATCTGGGTCATCACCATCCATTCCGGCTTGTTGCCCGATTCCTGGAAGGCCTCGATGATCTTGAGGCGCTTCATCAGCTTCTTGGGCTTCAGCTCGGACGTCGTCGTCGCGATCTCATGCTTGAGATCGGCGTTGATCTGGTCGAGATCGAGCGCGCGCAGCATCTCGCGGATGGCTTCCGCGCCGATCATGGCGGTGAAGGTGTCCGCGCCGTACTCCTCCTGGCAGCGGACATACTCCTCCTCCGACAGCAGCTGGCGGTCCTTGAGCGGGGTCAGGCCCGGCTCGATGACGACGTAGCTTTCGAAGTAGAGGATGCGCTCGAGGTCCTTGAGCGGCATATCCATCAGGAGGCCGATGCGCGAGGGCAGCGACTTCAGGAACCAGATATGCGCGACGGGAGCGGCGAGCTCGATATGGCCCATTCGCTCGCGCCGGACGCGGGCGAGCGTGACTTCGACGCCGCACTTCTCGCAGATGACGCCCTTGAACTTCATGCGCTTGTACTTGCCGCACAGGCACTCGTAGTCCTTGATCGGCCCGAAGATGCGCGCGCAGAACAGGCCGTCACGCTCCGGCTTGAACGTGCGGTAGTTGATCGTCTCGGGCTTTTTGATTTCGCCATACGACCAGGACAGGATCTTCTCCGGGCTCGCGATCGAGATCTTGATCGCGTCGAAGGCCTGCTGGACCGGCTGCTGGCCGAAAAGGTTCATGACCTCTTGCTTCATCGCCTGTCTCCTTCGGCCGGTGGGGGCTTAAGGGCCACCCTGCCCGGCTCGTCAATTCCGTAGGCCGGCGGCGTGAGTGCCGCCGGCAATGTTCAAGGCTCGGTCGCGGCTTATTCGGCCGCTTCGGCGGGCGGCAACTCGCCCGGCTTCACCTTGTTGTTGATCAGCTCGACGTTGAGGCCGAGCGAGCGCATCTCCTTGACGAGAACGTTGAAGCTCTCGGGGATGCCCGCTTCGAAGTTGTCCTCGCCGCGCACGATCGACTCGTAGACCTTGGTGCGGCCCGCGACGTCGTCCGACTTCACCGTCAGCATTTCCTGCAGGGTGTAGGCGGCGCCGTAGGCTTCGAGCGCCCAGACCTCCATTTCGCCGAAGCGCTGGCCGCCGAACTGCGCCTTGCCGCCCAGCGGCTGCTGGGTGACGAGCGAGTACGGACCGATCGAACGCGCGTGGATCTTGTCGTCGACCAGGTGGTGCAGCTTGAGCATGTAGATGTAGCCCATCGTCACCTTGCGGTCGAAAGGCTCACCCGTGCGGCCGTCATAGAGGGTCGACTGACCCGACGAGTGCAGACCAGCCTGCTCCAGGAGCCGCTCGATATCGGCCTCCTTGGCGCCATTGAACACCGGCGTCGCCACCGGCACGCCGCGGCGCAGGTTCTGGCCCATCTCGACGAGCTCGTTCTCGTCCATCGAGGCGATGATCTCGTTATCCTCGTAGACGGCGTCGAACTGAGCCTTCAGCGCCTTGAAGTCGCTCGTCTTCTTGTAGGCGTCGAGCGCCTTGCCGATCTGCTTGCCGAGACCAGCGGCCGCCCAGCCCAGATGGGTCTCAAGGATCTGACCGACGTTCATGCGCGAGGGCACGCCCAGCGGGTTCAGCACGATGTCGGCATGGGTGCCGTCCTCGAGGAACGGCATGTCCTCCACCGGCACGATGCGCGAGACCACGCCCTTGTTGCCGTGACGGCCGGCCATCTTGTCGCCCGGCTGGATCTTGCGCTTCACCGCGACGAAGACCTTGACCATCTTCATCACGCCCGGAGGCAGCTCGTCGCCGCGCTGCAGCTTCTCGACCTTGTCGAGGAAGCGCTGCTCAAGGCGCTTCTTCGACTCGTCGTACTGCTTCCGCATCGCCTCGATCTCGGTCATCAGCGAGTCTTCGGCGGTGGCAAACAGCCACCATTGCGAACGCGGGAACTCGCTCATCACCTCGCGGGTGATGACCGTGTCCTTCTTGAAGCCCTTCGGACCGGCCAGGCCGGTCTTGCCGGTCAGGATCTCGGCCAGACGCGCGAAGGTGTTGCGGTCCAGGATCGCCTGCTCGTCGTCGCGGTCCTTGGCGAGACGCTCGATCTCCTCGCGCTCGATCGCCTGGGCGCGCTCATCCTTGTCGACGCCGTGGCGGTTGAACACGCGCACCTCGACGATCGTGCCCTGCACGCCCGGGGGAACGCGCAGCGAGGTGTCGCGAACGTCCGAGGCCTTCTCGCCGAAGATGGCGCGCAGCAGCTTCTCTTCCGGCGTCATCGGGCTTTCGCCCTTCGGCGTGATCTTGCCGACGAGGATGTCGCCCGCCGCCACTTCCGCGCCGATATAGACGATGCCGGCTTCGTCGAGGTTCTTCAGCGCCTCTTCCGAAACGTTCGGAATGTCGCGCGTGATCTCCTCCGGGCCGAGCTTGGTATCGCGGGCCATGACCTCGAACTCCTCGATATGGATCGAGGTGAAGATGTCCTGGGAGACGATGTTCTCGGAGAGAAGGATCGAGTCCTCGAAGTTGTAGCCGTTCCACGGCATGAACGCGACGAGCACGTTGCGGCCGAGCGCGAGCTCGCCGAACTCGGTCGACGGGCCGTCGGCGACGATGTCGCCCTTCTTGACGACGTCGCCGACGCGCACCAGCGGACGCTGCGTGATGCAGGTCGACTGGTTCGAGCGCTGGAACTTCTGCAGCCGGTAGATGTCGACGCCGGGCTTGGTCGGGTCCATCTCGTCGGAAGCGCGGATGACGATACGGGTCGCGTCGACCTGGTCGACGACGCCGGAACGGCGGGCCGCGATCGCGGCGCCCGAGTCACGGGCGACGACCGCTTCCATGCCGGTGCCGACGAAAGGCGCGTCGGCGCGAACCAGCGGCACCGCCTGGCGCTGCATGTTCGAGCCCATCAGCGCGCGGTTCGCGTCGTCGTTCTCGAGGAACGGAATCAGCGCCGCGGCGACCGAAACGAGCTGCTTCGGCGACACGTCCTGGAAGTCGACCTTGTCGACCGGCGTGACGATGACCTCGCCGGCGCGGCGGCAGACGATCAGATCGTCGGTCAGGCGGCCTTCCTTGTCGACGGCGGCATTGGCCTGGGCGACGTTGTACTTCGCCTCTTCCATCGCCGAGAGATAGATCACCTCGTCGGTGACCTTGCCGTCGCGGATGCGGCGATACGGGCTCTCGATGAAGCCGTACTTGTTCACCCGCGCGAAGGTCGCGAGCGAGTTGATCAGACCGATATTCGGGCCTTCCGGCGTCTCGATCGGGCAGATGCGGCCGTAATGCGTCGGATGCACGTCGCGCACCTCGAAGCCGGCGCGCTCGCGGGTCAGACCGCCCGGGCCCAGCGCCGAAAGACGACGCTTATGCGTGACTTCGGAGAGCGGGTTCGTCTGGTCCATGAACTGCGAGAGCTGCGAGGAGCCGAAGAACTCGCGCACGGCGGCAGCCGCCGGCTTGGCGTTGATCAGGTCCTGCGGCATGACCGTGTCGATATCGACCGAGGACATGCGCTCCTTGATGGCGCGCTCCATGCGGAGCAGGCCCAGACGGTACTGGTTCTCCATGAGCTCGCCGACCGAGCGCACGCGGCGGTTGCCGAGATGGTCGATGTCGTCGATCTCGCCCTTGCCGTCGCGCAGGTCGACCAGCGCCTTGACGACCGCGAAGATGTCCTCCTTGCGCAGGATGCGCACGGTGTCCTCGGCGTCGAGGTCGAGGCGCATGTTCATCTTGACGCGGCCGACGGCCGAGAGGTCGTAGCGCTCCGGGTCGAAGAACAGCGACTGGAACATGTTCTCAGCCGTCTCGAGGGTCGGCGGCTCGCCCGGACGCATCACGCGGTAGATGTCGAACAGGGCTTCCTCGCGGCGCGAGTTCTTGTCGACGTTCAGCGTGTTGCGGATGTAGGGACCGACCGTGATGTGGTCGATGTCCAGCACCGGGATCTCGTCATAACCGTCATCGGTGAGCTGCTTGAGCAGCTTCTCGGTGATCTCTTCGCCGGCCTCGGCATAGACCTCGCCCGTCGCCGGGTTGACCAGGTCCTCGGCGATGTACTGGGTGTACAGGTCCTCGTCCTGCGCGCGCAGGAACTTGAGGCCCTTCTCGGCGAGCTGGCGGGCAGCGCGGGCGACGAGCTTCTTGCCGGCCTCGACCACGACCTCGCCGGTGTCGGCGTCGATCAGGTCTTCGGTCGCCTTGAAGCCCTTCATGCGCTCCGCGTCGTAGGGAACGCGCCAGCCCTTGGCGTCCTTGGTGTAGGTGATGTGGTTGTAGAAGCGGCTGAGGATCTCCTCGCCGTCCATGCCGAGCGCGAACAGCAGCGAGGTGACCGGGATCTTACGCTTCCGGTCGATACGGGCGTAGACGATGTCCTTGGCGTCGAACTCGATGTCGAGCCAGGAGCCGCGATACGGGATGATGCGCGCGGCGAAGAGCAGCTTGCCCGAGGAATGGGTCTTGCCCTTGTCGTGGTCGAAGAACACGCCCGGCGAACGGTGCATCTGCGAGACGATGACGCGCTCGGTGCCGTTGACGATGAAGGTGCCGTTATCCGTCATGAGCGGCATGTCGCCCATGTAGACATCCTGCTCCTTGATGTCCTTGACGGACTTGGCCTGGGTGTCCGGGTCGATATCGAACACGATCAGGCGCAGCGTCACCTTGAGCGGCGCCGAGAAGGTCATGCCGCGCTGGCGGCACTCGTCGACGTCGTATTTCGGCGGCTCGAAGGTGTACTTCACGAACTCCAGCAGCGAGGCGCCGGAAAAATCGCCGATCGGGAAGACCGACTTGAAGACGGACTGCAATCCCTCGTCAGGCCGGCCGCCCTTGGGTTCGTCGACCATCAGGAACTGGTCGTAGGACGCCTTTTGAACCTCGATGAGGTTCGGCATCTCCGCCACTTCCTTGAGCTTGCCGAAGAACTTGCGGACGCGCCTGCGACCCTGGAGCGAATTGACCATGTTGTTCCTCGCGTTCTGTGGGCATCTTCCGGCAAGTCGCCGCCAATTTGGCGGCCACGCTCCGTAAGGTCCCAACCTCTCCGTTCAGAGCCTGTACCGCCGCCGGCCCTCGGAAGGTCCGCCATCGGTTTCGGCTCCATGGACGGCTCACCCGGCGGTCCGGCCGAGGCGGCCTCGGGCCGCCGGGTGAGCCGTTCGGCGCATCGGCGCCGACCCACATCTTCGTTCAGAGCTTCACCGCAAGGTTGCGGCTCGCTCCCGCGACAACTCCCGCGCACCAGCGCGGAAACGACGCAACAGCCCCGGAGGCGTGGAGCGCCCCGGGACTGTCTGTTTTGACTACGGTCGGACCGGCATCAGCCGGCCCAAGCTCACTTGAGCTCGACCTTGGCGCCGACGGCCTCGAGCTGCTTCTTGAGCTTCTCGGCCTCGTCCTTGGCAACGCCTTCCTTGACCGGCTTCGGAGCGCCCTCGACCAGGTCCTTGGCTTCCTTGAGGCCCAGGCCGGTGATGGCGCGGACTTCCTTGATCACCTCGATCTTCTTGTCGCCGGCGGCGGCAAGAACGACGGTGAACTCGGTCTGCTCTTCAGCAGCAGCGGCGGCAGCGCCACCGGCAGCCGGGCCAGCCGCAACGGCGACGGCAGCGGCAGCGGAAACGCCCCACTTCTCTTCGAGCAGCTTGGCGAGGTCAGCGGCCTCGAGAACGGTGAGCGACGACAGCTCGTCGACGAGCTTGGCGAGATCGGCCATGTTTAACTTCCTGTCTTAAGAGGTTCGAACGATAAGGGTTTGCTGGCTTCAAGCCGCATTCTTGTCGGCGTAAGCCTGAACCACGCGAGCCAGCTTGCCGGCGGGCGCGTTCGTGAGCTGCGCGAGCTTGGTAGCCGGGGCCTGGATAAGGCCGATAAGCTTGGCACGCAGTTCGTCGAGCGAGGGCATCGTGGCCAGGGCCTTGACACCATCGGGGTTCAGGGCGGTCTTGCCCATCGCGCCGCCCAGGATGACGAGCTTGTCGTTCTCCTTGGCGAAAGCGCTGGCGACCTTCGGCGCCGCGACCGGATCGTTGGAATAAGCGATCAGGGTGGGACCCGTCAGCAGGTTGCTGATGGACGCGACGTCGGTGCCTTCAAGAGCGATCTTGGCCAAGCGGTTCTTTGCGACCTTAACAGTGGCGCCATTGGCCTTCATCTCGCGACGAAGCTTCTGGAACTGGGCCACGGTCAAGCCCGCATAGTGGGCCACGACGACGACCGAAGTGTTCGCAAACACATCGTTCAGCGACGCGACGGCATCTTTCTTTGCCGCTTTATCCACTGGGCTCTCTCCGGTAGGCGACAAGCTTTCGAGGGCTCGCCGCCGGTTGCAAATGCCGCTCCTGGAACCCCGGTTGACACCGGCGTTCGGCAAAGCGACGCTTGATGCCCTGTCCCCGCTCCCGAGCCTCGATGGAGAGGCCGCGACCGGGCGAGATGGTTCGAACCGTCTTTCCGGATCTTGCGATCCGGGAGTAAGCTCTTGCACCGTCTATGCAGGCCTCTTGGCGAAATTATGCTCCCGGCCGAAGCCGAAACGCACCTGCAGTCTCAGACAGGACTGGATGATTCTCCCCCGGGAAATCACTCCCCCGTCTTCAAATCACCCAATTTTCAGCGGAAACCCGCCGAAAAACGCGAAACGGACCCCTTCGTGTCAAGCACGCCGGAGCCCCATCACTCATGGAAACAGGCGTGCGTATAGCGCTTTCGCCTGCTTCTGCCAAGTAGGCTCTTGACATCACGAAATCAAGAGCGGGTGGGCGACCGGAAAAACCGGCCGCCCTGATCAAGGATCAGGCGCCGACGACGGTGTTCGGCTCGACCTTGACGCCCGGGCCCATGGTCGACGAGATCGCGACGCGCTGGATATAGGTGCCCTTGGCGCCGGCCGGCTTGGCCTTGGCGACGGAGTCGACGAACGCCTTGATGTTCTCCGAGAGCTTCTCGGCCGAGAACGAGGCCTTGCCGACGGCGGCGTGGATGATGCCGGCCTTCTCGACGCGGAACTCGACCGAACCGCCCTTCGAGGCGGCGACGGCGGCGGTGACGTCCATGGTCACGGTGCCGACGCGCGGGTTCGGCATCAGGCCGCGCGGGCCGAGCACCTTACCGAGACGGCCGACGAGACCCATCATGTCCGGGGTCGCGATGCAGCGATCGAAGTTGATCTCGCCCTTCTGGACCGACTCGACCAGTTCCTCGGCGCCGACGATGTCGGCACCCGCGGCCTTGGCCTCGTCAGCCTTGGCGCCACGGGCGAAGACGGCGACGCGCAGCGTGCGGCCCGAGCCGTTGGGCAGGTTGCAGACGCCGCGGACCATCTGGTCGGCGTGACGCGGATCGACGCCGAGATTCATCGCGATCTCGACCGTCTCGTCGAACTTGGCGTTGGCACGCTCCTTGACGAAGGTGACGGCCTGATCGAGCGGGTACAGCTTGGTGCGGTCAATGCCTTCACGGCCCTTGACGACGCGCTTTCCGATATGTGCCATTGTCAGCCTCCCCTCAGCCCACGACTTCCAGGCCCATGGACCTGGCAGAGCCACGGATCATGGCCGAAGCCGATTCGACGGTGTCGCAGTTGAGATCGGCCATCTTCTTCTCGGCGATCTCGGCGATCTGCGCGGTCGTAACCTTGCCGACATTGCCGCCCTTGCCCGGAGTCTTCGAGCCCGAGGTCAGGCCGGCGGCCTTCTTCAGCCAGTACGAGACCGGCGGCTGCTTCATCTCGAAGGTGAAGGAGCGATCGGCATACGCGGTGATGATCACCGGGATCGGCATGCCCTTTTCCATCTGCTGGGTCTTCGCGTTGAAGGCCTTGCAGAATTCCATGATGTTGAGGCCGCGCTGACCGAGCGCGGGACCGATCGGCGGCGACGGATTGGCCGCGCCCGCCGGAACCTGAAGCTTCACGTAGCCCGTGATCTTCTTTGCCATGATGGCTGCTCCTGCCGTCCGCTCCGCTGCCTATCGGAACGACGACGCCCCTGCCTGCCGACGCTCTTCGCCGGGGCCGGGGTGGTTGCAGTGCGTGGTGCGGCGCCTGTGATCCGGCTGGCGACCGGCACGCCTTCCACGCGGTTAAGGCGGGGCCTATGGCACAGGCGCGCCGGAAAGGGAAGCCCCTCGCACCGCTTTGTCCGTCTCGCGCCGGACCGCCAGGTGGCGACCTTCGGCGTCGCGGCGCCGCGCCTCGCGCGCCAGGATGCTCTCGGCATCGAGGTCGCGGATCGGGATGGCCCGGTCTTGCGGCACGTCACCTTCCAGCTGAAGCGCCAGATAGCGCCCGCAGCAGACCCTGAGAAAGGATGAGAAATTCTCGACCTCTCCGCGCGTCTCGAGCAACTCCTCGTGCAACCGCGTCAACAGTTGCATCAGGGTCATGCCGTCGCGCTGGGCGATTTCTTCCAGGACGCGCCAGTAGAGATTCTCCAGCCTCACGCTGGTGGAATAGCCGCGCATCCGCACCGATTTGAGCCGCGTCTGCCACAGCCCGGCATCGGCTCCGACGAAAAGCCTGCACATGGGCGCCTCCGATCAGGTTCCCGCGAGCGGCATCATAGGCTGGCGGAGGCGAGCTCCGCCAGCCCTTGCCGGCAAGCGACGAGACTCAAGCGGCCTGACGCTGCTGGCCGTGGCTGATCGTCGTGCCGAGGACGTTGAGAAACTGCGACAGCCAGGCGGGATGGGCCGGCCAGGCAGGGGCCGAGACGAGATTGCCGTCGGTGACGGCACCATCGATATCGATGTCCGCATAGGTGCCGCCGGCAAGCTCGACCTCGGCGCGGCAGGCCGGATAGGCCGAGCAGGTGCGGCCCTTCAACACGCCCGCGCCCGCCAGGAGCTGAGCGCCATGGCAGATCGCCGCCACCGGCTTTCCGGCGGTGAAGAAGTGCCGGACCATCTCGACGACCTTGGCGTTCAGGCGCAGATATTCGGGCGCCCGTCCGCCGGGAATGACCAGCGCGTCGTAGCGGGCCGGGTCGACATCGGCGAAGCTGGCATTCAGCGCGAAGTTGTGGCCGCGCTTTTCGGAATAGGTCTGCTGGCCTTCGAAGTCGTGGATCGCGGTCGCGATCGCATCGCCAGCCTTCTTGTCCGGGCAGACCGCGTGGACGGTATGACCGACCGCAAGCAGCGCCTGGAACGGGACCATGATCTCATAGTCCTCGCCGAAATCGCCGACGATCATCAAAATGCGTTGGCCGCTCATGCTACCCTCCCCGTGTTCCCGCCTTGGTTGGCGGTCACGAGACAGAATAGCCGGAGCGGCCGTTTGCGGGTGTTATCCGGTTAACGCGCGAAGGCGCCGCTCAGAGCTTCTCGACCTGGCTGTATTCCAGCTCGACCGGCGTGGCGCGGCCGAAGATCGAGACGGCGACCTTGAGGCGGGTGCGGGCGTGATCGACATCCTCGACGACGCCGTTGAAGGAGGCAAAGGGGCCATCGGCCACCTTGACCTGCTCGCCGATCTCGAAGACCACCGTCGGCTTCGGACGCTCGATGCCCTCGGCGACCTGGCCCTTGATCCGCATCGCCTCATGCTCGGGGATCGGCATGGGCTTGGCCTTGTCGGCGCCGAGGAAGCCGGTGACCTTCGGCGTGTTCTTGATGAGGTGGTAGACCTCGTCGGTCATCTCGCACTTCACCAGCACATAGCCGGGGAAGAACTTGCGCTCGGTATCGACCTTGCGGCCGCGGCGGACCTCGACGACCTTCTCGGTCGGCACCAGCACCTCGTCGAACTTGTCGGCGAGGTTGCGCTGCGCCGCCTGGTCACGGATCGACTGGGCGACCTTGTTCTCGAAGTTGGAATAGGCGTGGACGATGTACCAGCGGGTGCTCACGTGCGTATTTCCGTTCAACGGGCGCCGAGGATGATGCCGAGGCCCCAGCGGATGATGGTGTCGGTGAAGAGGAAGAACAGGCTGGAGACGACCACCATGGCGAGCACGAGGCCCGTGGTGATCAGCGTCTCCCGGCGCGAGGGCCAGGTGACCTTGGCCGCCTCGGAACGCACGTCCTGCAGGAACTGGAAGGGATTGGATTTCGCCATGAACCACCTCGGGTTCCGAACCGGTCCGCGACCCCTGCCGCGACGCCGAATCGGCCGTCCTGAAACATTCGCGGCGCGGGACCCGGGGGGTCGCGCGCCGTCATCGACCGCCCTCTTACATCGCCTTAGGCCTTTAGCCAAGACCCTTTCGGGGCGCGGGCCGCTTCAGCTCCGCCGTGCCGCGATCAGCAGGAAGAACGGCCGCTCGCGCTCCCTGGCCCAGCTCGGTTCGGACGCGACCTGCTCCCGGCTCGGCCCCCATTCGACCAACCGATCGAGCGAAAAGCCCCCCGCCCGCAACAGGTCGAGATAGGTCGCGATCGTGCGGTGGCGTTTGACCACACCTTCCGCCAGCCAGTTGCTGACCCTCTCGCCCTCGTCGAGATAGCCGTTGACCGGCCAGCTCGCCCGCCCGTCGGCATCGACGAGCCACTCCTGCCGAACCGGCGCCGTCATGATCGGATGCTCGACCGAGCAGACCAGCGCCCCACCCGGCTTCAGCGCCGCATGCACGCGTCCGAACAGCGCGTTGAGACCGGCGATGTAATGGAAGGCGAGCGAGCTATAGGCGAGATCGAAAGCGCCGGCCGCCGGCACGAAGCTTTCTAGATCGGCCAGCTCGTAGCGAATGCGGGAATCGTCCGCCTCGCGCCGCGCCCGCGCCAGCATGTTCCCGGAAACATCGACGCCGAGGACGCTCGCAGCCCCCTCGCCCACTGCGAATCGGCAGAACCAGCCGAAGCCGCAGCCGAGATCGAGCACGCGCTTGTCCCGCAGATCCGGCAGCATGGACCGCAACACCGGCCATTCCGGCGCGCCGTCCAGCCCATGGACCGAACGCGGCAGGCGGCTATAGCCCGCAAAAAAGGTTTCGTCGTCGTAGATGTTCTGGGTCATGGCGCTCGAAGAACCGCTTTGCGGTTTGCGCTGCAGCCGCCCGAAAAGCGACTGGCAGGGGCGGTAGGGCTCGAACCTACGACAACCGGTTTTGGAGACCGGTACTCTACCAACTGAGCTACACCCCTGTAGTCGGGCGATCCTTTGCCTCAAGGCGCGGAGGTTTTCAAGTCGAAAACGCAGCCGGCTTCAACACATCTCCGCAATAACGAAAAGGGCGGCGTTTCCGCCGCCCTTCTCAAAGCTTGTCGACCGAAATCCCGATCAGGCGATGATCGAGGCGACGACGCCGGCGCCGCAAAGTCTGCGGTTTACGCGGACGTCATCGTTGCTTCGATCAAGCGATGATCGAAGCAACCACGCCGGCGCCGACGGTACGACCGCCTTCGCGGATGGCGAAGCGCAGCTTCTCTTCCATCGCGATCGGGGCGATCAGCGTCACCTCCATCGAGATGTTGTCGCCCGGCATCACCATCTC
>NZ_JACXWY010000064.1:0-699 GCF_014764685.1 Allobosea spartocytisi | reverse complement strand
GGCATAGTGCGAGCTTGTGCTTGGTCGCCTCGAAATCCTGGCTGGCGAGGAGCTCGCGCAGGAAGACAGTCTCGCGCTTGGCGTTGGGCAGCTCGATGCCGATGGCGTTCTTGCCCTGCACCACCGCGACGCGCGCCGAAACCGCGCTCATCGACCGCGCGATGTCGTCGGCAAGCGAAATCACCCGCGACGACTTCGTGCCAGGCGCAGGCTCAAGCTCGTAAAGCGTCACCACAGGGCCGGGGCGGACCTGCGTGATCTCGCCGCGCACGCCGAAATCCTCCAGCACGCCTTCGAGCAGGGTCGCGTTCTGTTCCAGCGCGTCCGTCGAGACAGTGTTGGCGAGCGATTTCTTCGGCTCGGCCAGATAGGTCAGCGGCGGCAACTCGAAGGAATCGCGCTCGAGGAAGGAGGGCTGCGCCTCGCGCTGCATGCGCTTGCCGGGCTTGGGCGCGGGAGCGGGGGCGGCGACGCGCGGAGCGTTGAGGTCGCGCAGGTCCTGCGCGTCGTCGATGTCGAAGGGCGGATCGTCGTCGACGTCGCGGGAAGCCGGCGCGCGCGTGCCCGGCAGCGGTGCCGGATCGAAATTCGGCAGGGGCTGACGCGGCGCGGGACCGGTGCCGAATTGCGGCTCGCGGCGGACGCGGCCTGCACCGACCTGCGGCGCGGGGCCGGTGTCGACGGCGGGCTCGGGCGGGT
>NZ_JACXWY010000063.1:0-809 GCF_014764685.1 Allobosea spartocytisi | reverse complement strand
AGCGCCTCTCGGCCACGGTCGCGACGATCCAGACGACCTCGGCCGATGTCGGGCTCGCCGCCCGCGAGATCAACATGGGCGCCGACGATCTCTCCAAGCGCACCGAGGAGCAGGCCTCCTCGCTGGAAGAGACCGCCGCGACGACCGAGGAGCTCGCCGCGTCCGTCAAGGCCTCGGCCCAGGCCTCGAAGGATGCCGCCCGCATCGCCGACGAGGCCATGCAGGCGGCCCAGTCGGGCGGCGCCATCGCCGGCCAGGCGGTCGAGGCCATGGCCCGCATCGAGAGCGCCTCGCAGAAGATCTCCGACATCATCCGCGTCATCGACGACATCGCCTTCCAGACCAATCTGCTCGCCCTCAACGCCGCGGTTGAGGCGGCCCGTGCCGGCGAGGCCGGCAAGGGCTTCGCCGTCGTCGCCTCGGAAGTGCGCACGCTCGCCCAGCGCTCGGGCGAGGCGGCCAAGGACATCTCCGGGCTGATCTCCTCCTCCAATGACGAGGTCGGCGCCGGGGTGAAGCTGGTGCGCCAGGCCGGCGACCAGCTGGCGCGCATCCTCGAAGCCTCGCGCAAGGTCGCCGCCACCATCGCCGACATCTCGGCGGCCTCGGGCGAGCAGGCCAATGGCATCGACGAGATGAGCCAGGCGGTGGCGCATCTCGACGAGATGACGCAGGCGAATGCGGCGCTGGCCGAGCAGAGCGCGGCCTCGGCCGGCTCGCTGTCGGGCCGGATCGGCCAGCTCAACGACCTCGTCGCGACCTTCCGCACCGGCCGCGAGGCGGCCGGGCAATCCGCCTCTCCGCAAGCC
>NZ_JACXWY010000062.1:0-853 GCF_014764685.1 Allobosea spartocytisi | reverse complement strand
CTAGGCTTCGTGGACAAAGGGTAGCCAGAGTTTGACTGCGGCAATGGCGACGAATCCGAGGTAAGATTCCTTGCTCTTGTCGTAGCGTGTGGCGACGCGCCGCCAGTTCTTGAGCTTGCTGAACAGACGCTCGATCAGATTGCGCCACTTGTATTTCTCGGCATCGTGCGGCGCAGGGTTCTTGCGGTTGCGCTTGGCCGGTATGACGGCCTCGATCTCGGCTTTCGCCAACTCCTCGCGAATGGCGTCGGCATCATAGCCCTTGTCCGCCAGCAGCGCTTCGATCTTGTCGGCGACCATCCGCAGCAGCGGCGCGAAGCCCTTGACGTCGTGTGCCTCTCCGCCCGTCAGGACGAAGCCGAGCGGGCGGCCTTTGGCATCGCAGCGGGCATGGAGTTTGGTGGTAAAGCCGCCACGCGATCGACCAAGCGCCTCTGTTTGCTGAGTCCCCTTTTTATGCCGACTGCGCAGTGATGCGCCCGGACGATGGTTGAGTCGATCATGTCGGCGGAGGGGTCTCGCTCGACCATCTCCGCCAGGCTTTCCAGCATGGCGTCGAAAACGCCGACCTCCAGCCAGCGCCGGTAGCGGCGGAAGACGCTGTTCCATTTGCCGTAATCGTCGGGGAGATGCCGCCACTGCGCGCCCGTCCGCGCCAACCACATCATGCCCTCAAAGTAGCGGCGGTTGTCCTGCGCCGGTCGGCAACCGCGCCCGTGCTCGGCCGGCAGCAAAGGCCCAATCAACGCCCATTCCTCGTCCGTCAGACCGATCCGCTCGCCCAAGGCTTCCTCCAAAAAGAAGCCTTGAATCAATCCGCGTGTCTCAGGTCAAGCTTTGTCCACGAGGCCTA
>NZ_JACXWY010000061.1:0-1012 GCF_014764685.1 Allobosea spartocytisi | reverse complement strand
AGCGCCTCTCGGCCACGGTCGCGACGATCCAGACGACCTCGGCCGATGTCGGGCTCGCCGCCCGCGAGATCAACATGGGCGCCGACGATCTCTCCAAGCGCACCGAGGAGCAGGCCTCCTCGCTGGAGGAGACCGCCGCGACGACCGAGGAGCTCGCCGCGTCCGTCAAGGCCTCGGCCCAGGCCTCGAAGGATGCCGCCCGCATCGCCGACGAGGCCATGCAGGCCGCCCAGTCCGGCGGCGCCATCGCCGGCCAGGCGGTCGAGGCCATGGCCCGCATCGAGAGCGCCTCGCAGAAGATCTCCGACATCATCCGCGTCATCGACGACATCGCCTTCCAGACCAACCTGCTGGCGCTCAACGCCGCGGTCGAGGCGGCCCGTGCCGGCGAGGCCGGCAAGGGTTTTGCCGTCGTCGCCTCCGAGGTGCGCACCCTGGCGCAGCGCTCGGGCGAGGCGGCCAAGGACATCTCCGGGCTGATCTCCTCCTCCAATGACGAGGTCGGCGCCGGGGTGAAGCTGGTGCGCCAGGCCGGCGACCAGCTGGCCCGCATCCTCGAAGCCTCGCGCAAGGTCGCCGCCACCATCGCCGACATCTCGGCGGCGTCGGGCGAGCAGGCCAATGGCATCGACGAGATGAGCCAGGCGGTGGCGCATCTCGACGAGATGACGCAGGCGAATGCGGCGCTGGCCGAGCAGAGCGCGGCCTCGGCCGGCTCGCTCTCGGGCCGCATCGGCCAGCTCAACGACCTCGTCGCGACCTTCCGCACCGGCCGCGAGGCGGCCGGGCAATCCGGCTATCCGCAAGCCCATGCGGCGGCGCCCGCCCGCCCGGCGAAGGCGGCCCCTGCCGTCCCGGCCCGGCCCACTCCGGCTGCCGCCACCACCGCGCCCGAGCCGGCGCGGCTGCGCCAGCTCGCCGAGGCCGCCTTCGTCCAGTCCCGGACCGCCCCAGCCCCCCGCAAGGTCGCCAATGGCCGCGCCATCGACACCGGATGGGAAGAGTTCTGAGG
>NZ_JACXWY010000060.1:0-1196 GCF_014764685.1 Allobosea spartocytisi | reverse complement strand
GCGGTGGTGCAGGGCAAGAACGCCATCGGCATCGAGCTGCCCAACGCCAAGCGCGAGACTGTCTTCCTGCGCGAGCTCCTCGCCAGCCAGGATTTCGAGGCGACCAAGCACAAGCTCGCACTATGCCTGGGCAAGACCATCGGCGGCGAGCCGGTGATCGCCGATCTCGCCCGCATGCCGCATCTGCTCGTCGCCGGCACCACCGGCTCGGGCAAGTCGGTCGCGATCAACACCATGATCCTGTCGATCCTCTACCGGCTGAAGCCGGAGGAATGCCGCCTGATCATGGTCGATCCCAAGATGCTCGAACTCTCCGTCTATGACGGCATCCCGCATCTGCTCACCCCGGTCGTCACCGACCCCAAGAAGGCGGTCGTCGCCCTCAAATGGGCGGTGCGCGAGATGGAGGAGCGCTACAAGAAGATGTCGAAGCTCTCGGTGCGCAACATCGACGGCTTCAATGCCCGCGTCGGCGAAGCCAAGGCGGCGGGCGAGGTCATCACCCGCACCGTCCAGACCGGCTTCGACAAGCACAGTGGCGAGGCGATCTACGAGGAGGAGGTCATGGACCTCGAGCCTCTGCCCTATATCGTCGTCATCGTCGACGAGATGGCCGATCTGATGATGGTCGCCGGCAAGGAGATCGAGGGCACGATCCAGCGCCTCGCCCAGATGGCCCGCGCCGCCGGCATCCACGTGGTCCTCGCGACACAGCGTCCCTCGGTCGACGTCATCACCGGCACGATCAAGGCGAACTTCCCGACCCGGATCTCCTTCCAGGTCACCAGCAAGATCGACTCGCGCACGATCCTCGGCGAGATGGGCGCCGAGCAGCTGCTCGGCCAGGGCGACATGCTCTACATGGCCGGCGGCGGGCGCATCACCCGCGTCCACGGCCCCTTCGTCTCGGACAACGAGGTCGAGAAGGTCGTCGCCCATCTCAAGACGCAAGGCCGCCCGCAATATCTTGACGCCGTCACCTCCGAGGAGGAGGAAGCGGCCGAGGACGAGGACGGCGCCGTCTTCGACAAGACCGGCATGGGTTCGCTCGACTCCGACGACCCCTACGAGCAGGCGGTGGCGGTCGTGCTGCGCGACAAGAAGGCCTCGACCTCCTACATCCAGCGCCGCCTCCAGATCGGCTACAACCGCGCCGCCTCCATCATGGAGCGCATGGAGAACGAGGGCATCGTCGG